>NZ_QAII01000012.1 GCF_003060965.1 Caulobacter sp. HMWF025
ACCCACCTGGGATCGGAAGGGGCCGACGTCTTCTCGGCCATGGTCGCCAGGGCCCTGGCCGACGCGGTGCCTGCCCTGCGGCGGCAGTTGCTGCCCTAGAGCACCTTCGGACAAGCGTGAAACGGTCATCGACCTGATGAAGCCATCAGGTCGAAAAGGGCTCTACGACCTAGGCGTCGTCGCCCGCCTCGATCACGCCGCGCATATGGTCCAGGACGTCAGGCTCGCGGCCCGCGACGCGGATAAAGGCCTCGCCCAGATCCCGGGTTGCGTCGGCCAGGCTGGACGTGCCGTCGCTGAACCGCAGCAGGACGCTCTGGATGAAGCGCTCGAGGAGCACGTGATCTTCGCCGGTGAACTGGGTTTGCATGGGACCACGCTAGGCCTCTTCGCGGGCCCGCGCCATCACCGATACCGACCAAGAAAAAGGGCGGGCCCGCGAGGACCCGCCCTTTGCCGTCTCGGAAAGCCGGAGCTTAACGGAACAGGCTGAGCAGCGAAGACGAAGACTGGTTGGCGATCGACAGCGCCTGAACGCCCAGCTGCTGCTTGGTTTGCAGCGACTGCAGCTTGGCGCTTTCCTTGGCGAGGTCGGCATCCACCAGGTTGCCAACGCCGGCGTCCAGGCTGTCTTGCAGCTTGCCGACGAAGGTCAGGTGGGTGTCGAGGCCGACCGAGCTGGTGCCGAGCGAGGCCAGCTTGTTGGTCGCCGTCTGCAGGGCCGTGCTCACCGTGGCGATCATGGTCTTGGCGGCGGCCGCGTCGGCGAAGGTCGAGGTCGTCGTCAGACCGATGCCCGCGAGGGTCAGGGTCTTGGCGTTGACGGTCAGACCCGAGCCGTCGTTGTTGGCCAGGAAGGTCAGCTTGGTGGTGGTGCCGTCGGCAATGCTGACGCCATTGAACTTGGCGTTCGTCGCGGCCTTCGTCACCTGATCGCGCAGGGACTCAAAGTCGGCCTTAAGGGCATTGAACGAGGCGGTGTTCAGCGAGGTGTCGGAAGCGGCCAGAGCCTTTTCCTTCATCTTGCCCAGCAGGTCGGTGATGGTGTCACCGGCAGCCAGAGCGACGTCGATGGTCGACTGGCCGCGTTGCAGCGAGTCCTTCACCGAGTTCAGCGCCGTGGCTTGCGAGCTCTGGTTCTTGGCCGTGGCCCAGATCGCGCCGTTGTCCTTGGCGCTGCCCACCTTTTTACCGGTGTTGATGCGTTGCTGGACGTTGGAGAGTTCCGAGTTCGTCGTGTTCAGGTTTTGCAGCGCGATGAGAGCGCCGCTGTTCGTGTTGATGCTGTTCAGCGCCATTACGAAAGTTCCTTCTTGGAGGTCTCCGGCGTCATTTTGACCGCCGGACGGCTTTTTGCCGCCCTGCAAAAAACTCCCTAGGCAATTTATTCGGTCTGAAATTACGTGGTTAACGGAGGATAAAAATTGACATGCGGCCAGGAGAATGGCGCGAGCGCGGTGACGCGCGGACTAAATTTGTGTTTTAAAATAATAGCTTAATTTCACCCCGCGCCCTTTCCCGGCGCAGCGGCATTGCGACAAAAAAACGCAAAAAATTAGGGTGCCCCGGCGGGAGCCTTTCACGCACTAGGCAGTTTTGGCACCAAGCCTCAGCTCAGCAGCCGCCGCATGATCAGGGCGGTGACGTCGGCCAGCGCCGTCCGGTCAAGCTCGGGATCATTGACGGCCCGCATGACGATGCCGTCGAAAAGCATGGCGATCGCCGAGCAGCGGGCCTCAAATTCAGCCTCGCTCCACTCCGGCTTGCGGCTGCGCTCCAGCATCGAGCGCGCCAGGGTCCGCTCTTGCGCGTCGGCGGCCCGGACGATGGCGGCGACCTTGGGATTGCGCGCCGCCTCGGCCAGAACCTCCAGCATCAGGGCCCCGCGCCCGGGATCGAAACATTTCTCGACCGCTTCCGGCAGTTGGTCCTCAATGGCGTCCAGCAGGGTGCCGGGCCGGCTTTCCAGTTCGGCGAACTTCTCGCGCATCTCGGCCAGGTCCTGGGCGACGATGGCGGCGATGATCGCCTCCTTGTTTTCGAAGTAGCGATAGATCTGGCCGACGCTGAGGCCGGCGGCCTTGGCAATCTCGGCCATGCTGGCCCCGTGAAAGCCCGACTGGCGCACCCGCTCGCAGGCGGCATCCAGGATCTGCTGCCGACGCGCCTCCACCGAAGGCCGGCCGGGAGTCACCGCGTCATCCATGGAACGTCTCGTTCGGCATTACATTTCCGTTAGGTCAGGCAAAGAGGCTGGCCCGGGTGTTGACTTGCGACATCCAGGTCCTTATGTCCAGCCCGAGTGAGAATGAACGTTCATTCTCAAATTGTTCATCGCGCAGGTTCCGTCAAGGGCAAGAGCCCGGCGGGCGTGCTGTCTCTCCGGGGTCTCCCATGCAAGTCCATCGTTCGACGGCAACCGCCGTCGTGCTCGCCGCCGTTTCGCTGTCCCTCGCCGCCTGCGGTCCGGGCAAGGGCCCCGCCGGCGGCGGCGGCATGGGCGGCGGTCCAGCCAATGTCGGCGTCGTCATTGCCCGGGTCGAGCCCGTCAGCCTGACGACGGAGCTCTCGGGCCGCACCTCGGCGGTGCTGGTCTCGGAGGTTCGCCCCCAGGTCAGCGGCATCATCAAGGCCCGGCTGTTCCAGGAAGGCGGTTCTGTCCGCGCCGGCCAGCCGCTCTACCAGATCGATCCGGCCAGCTACCAGGCGGCCTATAACAGTGCCGCCGCCGGTCTGGCCCAGGCCCAGGCCGCCTACTCCGCCGCCCGGCTGAAGGCCGAGCGCTACAGGACCCTGGTCGAGAGCGGCGCGGTTTCCCGGCAGGACAATGACGACGTCCAGGCCGCCGGCCAGCAGGCCGCCGCCAACGTCGCCGCCCAGAAGGCCGCCGTCGACGCCGCCCGCATCAACCTGAACTACACCCGCGTCCTGGCCCCGATCTCGGGCCGGATCGGCAAGAGCAGCGTCACGCCCGGGGCCCTGGTCACCGCCGGCCAGGCCAATGCCCTGGCCACCGTCCAGGACCTGTCGAAGATCTATGTCGATCTGACCCAGTCCTCGGCCGAGCTGCTGAAACTGCAGCGCGACATGGCCAGCGGCCAGATCGGCCGCTCGGGCTCGGCCCAGGTCACCCTGAAGCTGGAGGACGGCTCGACCTATCCGCTCACCGGCAAGCTGGAATTCGCCGACGTCACCGTCGACCCGACCACCGGCTCGGTCGGCCTGCGCGCCACCTTCGCCAATCCGAACGGCGTGCTGCTGCCCGGCATGTATGTCCGCGCGGTGCTCAGCGCCGGGACCGCCAGCAACGGCATGCTGATCCCGCAGGCCGCCGTCGCCCGCGACCCCAAGGGCGCAGCCAGCGTCATGGTGGTCGGGGCCAAGGGCGTGGCCGAGCCGCGGCCGATCTCGGTCAGCCAGACCGTCGGTCCCAACTGGCTGGTCACCGGCGGCCTCAAGCCGGGCGACCAGGTGATCGTCGAGGGCCTGCAGATGGTCCGCCCCGGGGCGCCCGTGAAGGCCGCCGTCATGACCGCTCAACGCTAGGGCCCGACCGAGATGCTTTCCCGCTTTTTCATCGACCGGCCCATCTTTGCCTGGGTCGTCGCCATCGTGATCATGCTCGCGGGGGCCCTGGCCATCCGCTCGCTGCCGATCGCCCAGTACCCCTCGATCGCCCTGCCCCAGGTGTCGGTCACGGCCAACTATCCCGGAGCCTCGGCCAAGACCGTCGAGGACAGCGTCACCCAGGTCATCGAGCAGAAGATGAAGGGCCTGGATGGCCTGGAATACATGTCCTCGACCAGTGACAGCTCGGGCTCGGCCACCACCACCCTGACCTTCAAGGCCGGGACCGATGTCGACATCGCCCAGGTCCAGGTCCAGAACAAGCTGCAGACGGCCACGGCCCTGCTGCCCCAGGAGGTTCAGCAACAGGGCCTCAGCGTGGTCAAGTCGACCCAGAACTTCCTGATGGTTGTCGGGCTCTATTCCGACGCCACGGGGACGACCAATGTCGATCTGGCCGACTATATCGCCGCCAACATCCAGGACCCGCTGAGCCGCGTCGAAGGCGTGGGCGACGTCCAGCTGTTCGGGGCCCAGTACGCCATGCGCATCTGGCTGGACCCCGACAAGCTGGCCAGCCTTGCCCTGACCCCGGCGGATGTTACCAACGCCATCAAGGCCCAGAATGCCCAGGTTTCGGCTGGTCAGCTGGGCGGCACCCCCGCCGCGCCCGGCGTAGCCCTGAACGCCACCATCTCGGCCCAGTCGCGCCTGCAGACCCCCGAGCAGTTCGGCGCGATCATCGTCCGTAACTCCACCGGCGGCGCGATCGTGCACCTGCGCGACGTGGCCCGGGTCGAGCTCGGGGCCGAAAGCTATGTCTTCAACGCCCACTTCAACGGCAAGCCCGCCGCCGGCCTGGCCGTCAAGCTGGCCCCGGGCGGCAATGCCCTGGACACCGCCAAGGCGGTCAAGGCCCGCATGGCCGAGCTGTCGAAGAGCTTCCCGCAGGGCTACGAATATGTCGTTCCCTACGACTCCACGCCCTTCGTCGCCCAGTCGATCGAGGAAGTGGTCAAGACCCTGGCGGAAGCCATCATCCTGGTCTTCATCGTCATGTTCCTGTTCCTGCAGAACTGGCGCGCGACCCTGATCCCGACCATCGCCGTGCCGGTTGTGCTGCTGGGCACCTTCGGGGTGCTGGCGGTGCTGGGCTACTCGATCAACACCCTGACCATGTTCGGCGTGGTCCTGGCCATCGGCCTGCTGGTCGACGACGCCATCGTCGTGGTCGAAAACGTCGAACGGGTGATGAGCGAAGAGGGCCTCTCGCCCGTCGAAGCGACCCGCAAGTCGATGAAAGAGATCAGCGGAGCCCTGATCGGCATCGCCCTGGTGCTGTCGGCGGTGTTCGTGCCCATGGCCTTCTTCGGCGGCTCGCAGGGCGTCATCTACCGCCAGTTCTCGATCACCATCGTCTCGGCCATGCTGCTGTCGGTGGTCGTCGCCCTTGTGCTGACCCCGGCCCTCTGCGCCACCCTGCTGAAGCCGGTCGCCAAGGGCCACACCATTGCCGACAAGGGCTTCTTCGGCTGGTTCAACCGCAGCTTCGACCATGCCAGCAGCAACTATCAGCGCGCCGTCCGCGCCATTCTGGGCAAGAGCGGGCGCTGGATGCTGGCCTATGCCGCGATCATCGCCGTCATGGCCGTGCTGTTCATCCGCCTGCCGACCTCGTTCCTGCCGGAAGAAGACCAGGGCACCATCTATACCCTGGTCCAACTGCCGGCCGGCGCGACCGATGCCCGGACCCAGGGCGTACTCAAGCAGGTCGAGAGCCACTTCCTGGCCGACAAGGCCGTGAAGTCGATCTTCACCGTCTCGGGCTTCAGCTTCGGGGGCGCAGGCCAGAATGCGGGCCTGGCCTTCATCAGCCTCAAGCCGTTTGACGAGCGCAAGAGCCCGGACCTGAAAGCCGCCGCCGTGGCGGGGCGGGCCTTCGGGGCCTTCTCGCAGATCCGCGACGCCATGGTCTTCCCGATCGTGCCGCCGGCCGTGCAGGAGCTGGGCAATGCCTCGGGCTTCGACTTCCAGCTGCAGGACACCGGCGGCGTCGGTCACGAGGCCCTGATCAATGCCCGCAACATGGTGCTCGGCATGGCCGCCCAGAACCCGGTCCTGGCCGGCGTTCGTCCCAACGGCCAGGACGACACCCCGCAGCTGCGGATCGATGTCGACCAGGCCAAGGCCGGGGCCATGGGCCTGACCACCGCCGACATCAACTCGGCCCTCAGCACCGCGCTCGGCGGCTCCTACGTCAATGACTTCATCGACCGGGGCCGGATCAAGAAGGTCTTTGTCCAGGCCGACGCCCCGTTCCGCATGAAGCCCGAGGACCTGAACCGCTGGTTCGTGCGCAACAGTAGCGGCCAGATGGTGCCCTTCTCGGCCTTTGCCACCACCCAGTGGACCTACGGCTCGCCGCGCCTGGAACGCTATAACGGTCTGTCCTCGGTCAATATCCAGGGCACCCCGGCGCCCGGCCAGAGCTCCGGCGCGGCCATGGCGGCCATGGAAGAGATCGCCGCCAAGCTGCCCCCGGGCATCGGCTATGAATGGACCGGCCTGTCGGCCCAGGAACGGGAGTCGGGCAACCAGGCACCGGCCCTCTACGCCCTGTCGATCCTGGTCGTCTTCCTGCTGCTGGCGGCCCTCTATGAGAGCTGGTCAATCCCGCTGTCGGTGATCATGGTCATCCCGCTGGGCGTCGTCGGGGCCCTGCTGGCCACCACCCTGCGCGGCCTGTCCAACGACGTCTATTTCCAGGTCGGTCTGCTGACCACCATGGGTCTGGCCGCCAAGAACGCCATCCTGATCGTCGAGTTCGCCAAGGACCTGCACGAGAAGGGCATGGGCCTGATCGAGGCGACGCTCGAGGCCGTCCGCATCCGCCTGCGGCCGATCATCATGACCTCGCTGGCCTTCATCTTCGGCGTCCTGCCTCTGGCGATTTCCAACGGGGCGGGCTCCGGCAGCCAGCATGCCATCGGCACCGGCGTCATCGGCGGCATGATCTCGGCGACCCTGCTGGCGATCTTCTTCGTCCCGCTGTTCTTCGTGATCGTCGAGAAGACCTTCAAACCCAAGCCCAGGCGCGTCGACGAGACGCCCGCGATCCCGGCCGAGGGGCACTGACATGACCTTGCTTCGCAACCTCACCCTGACCCTGCTGGCGGCCACGTCCCTGACCGCCTGCACCCTGGCCCCGACCACCGTCCGGCCCACCCTTCCGGTGGCCCAGACCTGGCCGACGCCGCAGGCCGAGACCGCCGCCTCGGCCGCCGACCTGGCCTGGCGGGAGGTCTTCACCGACCCCCGTCTGGCCGGGACCATCGATTTGGCCCTGAAGGAAAACCGCGACCTGCGCGTGGCCCTGCTGAACATCGAGCAGGCCCGCGCCCGCTACGGCGTGCAGCGCGCCGCCCTGCTGCCGGGGATCAACGGCACCGTCTCGGGCACCAACAGCCGCACGCCGGCCTCGGTCAGCCAGACCGGCGCTGCGCTCGAGACCGAGCAGTACAGCGCCAGCGTCGGCCTGAGCGCCTATGAGCTGGACCTGTTTGGCCGGGTCCGCAGCCTCAACCAGGCGGCGCTGCAAAACTGGCTGGCGGTGCGCGAAAACGCCCGTACGGCGCAGATCAGCCTGATCGCCCAGACCGCCGGGGCCTGGCTGACCCTGGCCGCCGACGAGGACCTGCTGCAGCTGGCCCGCGACACCCTCGCCGCCCGCGAGGACTCGCTGAAGCTGGTCCAGGCCCGGGTCGAGGCCGGCGCGGCCGGGACCCTGGACCTGCGCCAGGCCCAGACCCTGACCGAACAGGCCCGGGCCGATGTCGCCGCCTATGTCGCCCAGGTGAACCAGGACCGCAACGCCCTGCGGCTGGTGGTCGGCACCGACATCCCCGACGACCTGATGCCGGCCGGGGGCCTGGTCACCGCCCAGATCCTGGCCGACCTGCCGCCGGGCATGGTCTCCGACGTCCTGACCCGTCGCCCCGACGTGCTGGCCGCCGAGCACCAGCTGGCGGCGGCCAATGCCGATATCGGCGCGGCCCGGGCGGCCTTCTTCCCGCGCATCAGCCTGACCGCCTCGACCGGAGCGGCCAGCGGCGCGCTGGGCGACCTGTTCGGCAACGGTACCGGAACCTGGAGCTTTGCCCCGGCCGTCAGCCTGCCGATCTTTGCCGGCGGGGCCAACAGGGCCGGTCTGGACAGCGCCAAAGCCGGTCAGGGCATCGCCGTGGCCACCTATGAGAAGACCGTGCAGACGGCCTTCCGTGAGGTGGCCGACGCCCTGGCGGTGCGCGACACCATCACCGACCGGGTCGCCGCCCAGGAACGGCTGGTGGCCGCCGCCGCCGACAGCCAGCGCCTGGCCCGGGCCCGCAAGGAGGCCGGGCTCGACTCCAGCCTCACCCTGCTGGACGCCCAGCGCACCCTCTACGCCGCCCGGCAGGGCCTGATCGCCGCACGGCTGATCCAGGCCGGCAATCGGGTAACGCTCTACAAGGTCCTCGGCGGCGGCGCGCCCGCCGCCTGACGGACCCTGACAGCTCCCCCGGTTACGGCCGGGGGTGTTCGCGGCGTCCTCCCACCCCCGACGCCGACGAACGGAAGAGGCGTGCTCCTCCCCCCCAATCCCAGGGGCGCGCCTCTTCCCCCTCCTCGAAAGCGGCCGTCGCGAAACAGCCTTAACGCCGCTTTCAGCCAGTTTGCAAACGTTTGCATCATCGTTTTCTGGTGCTACGGTCCGCGATATGCCCGGTGGGAGGGATCTTGATGAAAACAGCGATGACCTGGGCCGGGATTGTTTGCGCCACTTTGCTGTCGATGGTGGCCGTGGCCACCGCCTCGCCGGCCCGCCCGGACACGCTCTATGCGCCCAAGCCCGCCGTGCGCCTGACCCATCCCGAATGGTCGAAGAACGCCGTTCTCTATCAGCTCAACACCCGCCAGTTCACGAAGGAAGGCACGCTGAAGGCCGCCACGGCCCAGTTGCCGCGCCTCAAGGCCCTGGGGGCCGACGTGATCTGGCTAATGCCGATCCACGAGATCGGGGTGAAGAACCGCAAGGGCACCCTGGGCAGTCCCTATTCGGTGAAGGACTATTACAGCGTCAATCCCGAGCTCGGCACGCTGGACGACCTGAAGGCCTTTACCGCCGAGGCTCACCGCCTGGGCCTGCACGTCATTCTCGACTGGGTGGCCAACCACACCGCCTGGGACAATCCCCTCACCGTCCAGCACCCTGAATGGTACGAACGCGACCTCGACGGCCACTTCCGCCCGACGCCGTGGTGGGACTGGTCGGACATCATCAATCTCAGCTACGCCAAGGCCGAGACCCGCCAGTACATGACCGAGGCCATGATGTACTGGGTTCGCGAGGCCGATATCGACGGCTTCCGCGCCGATGTCGCCGGCTTCGTGCCGCTGGACTTCTGGGAAACCGCCCGCGCGCAGCTCGAGACCATCAAGCCGGTCTTCCTGCTGGCCGAATGGGAAATGCGCGACGTCCACTATGCCGCCTTCGACGCCAGCTATGCCTGGAGCTGGAGCGAGGCGATGCGCAAGATCGCGCGGGGCGAGGCCGACGTGAACGCCCTGTTCGTCTTCTATTCGT
The DNA here is from genome assembly GCF_003060965.1 of Caulobacter sp. HMWF025. GTDB lineage: Bacteria > Pseudomonadota > Alphaproteobacteria > Caulobacterales > Caulobacteraceae > Caulobacter. The sequence continues at coordinate 9,191 of NZ_QAII01000012.1, forward strand.
GGAACGAAAGCGCCTATCCGCGCGAGGCGATGCGGCTGGTCATGACCTCCAACCACGACCAGAATGCCTGGGAGGGCACCGAGTTCGAGTGGTTCGGCCCGGCCCGTGAGGCGGCCATCGTGCTGTCGGTGGTCGGGGAAGGCCTGCCGCTGATCTATAACGGCCAGGAAGCCGGCAACGAGAAGCGCCTGGCCTTCTTCGAGCGCGACCCCATCGTCTGGCGCGAACATCCGCAGGGCCGGCTGTTCAAGACCCTGTTTGCTCTCAAGCACGCCAACAAGGCCCTGTGGAACGGCCAGTGGGGCGGGCGCATGCATTCGGTGGTCAACAGCGCGCCCGGCCAGGTGCTGAGCTTCTTCCGCCGGGTCGAGGGTGACCAGGTGTTTGCGGCGATCAATTTCAGCGGCCAGGCCCGCAGCGTCACCTTCACGGGCAGCCATCACCTCGGGGCCTATGTCGATGCGTTCAGCGGCGAGGCGATGACCCTCGAGAACACCACGGCCATCACCCTGCCGGCCTGGGGCTACCGCGTACTGGTCCGGGGCGGTGGCGCAGCGGGGCGATCGGCAGCCGAATGACCACACTCCGCATACGGAATTACCCATTTTGAGTTGACAGAGGTGACGCAGCGGAAGATGCGCCCGGGCGGTTTACCCTTCTTTAGCCATACCTTTGTTCAATCGTTTGCGGAAACATCCCTCGAACTTGGACGCATGCGATGCTCGACCTCGGCAATGCCTTCGGCGGCAAGGCTGCTGAAACCCTGGCGGCGCTCGACCGTTCGCTGGCCACCATCGAGTTCGATCCGACCGGCACGATCCTTACCGCCAATGCCAACTTCTGCCGGGCCATGGGCTACGAACGCTCCGAGATCATCGGCAAGCACCACAGCCTGTTCGTCGACGCCGACTACCGCCAGAGCCAGGACTATCGCGACTTCTGGGCCAGACTGGCGCGGGGCGAGTTCGAGCAGCGCGACTTTCTGAGGATCGGCAAGGGCGGGACCGAGGTCTGGATCCAGGCCGCCTACACGCCCGTCCGCAATGCCGCCGGCAAGGTCACGCGGGTGGTCAAGGTCGCCTCGGTGATCACCGAGCAGAAGCAGCGCGCGGCCGAGAACGACGCCAAGCTTGCGGCGATCGGCAGGGTTCAGGCGGTCATCGAGTTCACCCCGCAGGGCCTGGTCCTCGACGCCAACGACAACTTCCTCCAGGCGCTCGGCTACACGCTTTCAGAGATCAAGGGCCAGCATCACCGGATGTTTGTCGCCCCGGAAGACGCCCGCTCGGCGGACTATGACGCCTTCTGGAAAAAGCTGAACGCCGGGGAGTTCGTCGCCGCCGAGTTCAAGCGGATCGGCAAGGGCGGACGGACCGTCTGGATCCAGGCCTCCTACAATCCGGTCTTCGATGCCCGGGGACGGGTGGCCAAGGTGGTCAAGTTCGCCACCGTGATCACCGGCCGCGTGGAGGCCGTCGAACAACTGGCCGATGCGCTGGAGAGCCTGGCCGCAAACGACCTGGCCTACCGGATGGACCGGCCGATCGATCCCCAGTTCCAGAAGGTGCGCGACGACTTCAATGCGGCCATCAGCGCCCTGGACGAGACCATGGGCGGGGTGGCCAGCGTGATCCAGAGCGTCGGGGCCGGGGCCGACGAGATCAGCCGGGCCTCGGACGACCTTTCCCGCCGAACCGAGCAGCAGGCCGCGAGCCTTGAGGAAACCGCCGCCGCGCTCGACGAGATTACCTCGACCGTGAACCGCAGCGCCGAGGGAGCCAAGCAGGCGGCCGGCGCCGCCTCCGAAGCCCGGGTGGACGCCGCCAAGTCGGGCGAGATCGTCAGCGGCGCCGTTACGGCCATGGACGAGATCGAGACCGGCTCGAGCCAGATCAACCAGATCATCGGCGTCATCGACGAGATCGCCTTCCAGACCAACCTTCTGGCCCTCAATGCCGGGGTCGAGGCGGCCCGGGCCGGCGAGGCCGGGCGTGGCTTTGCCGTCGTCGCCCAGGAGGTGCGGGCCCTGGCCCAGCGCTCGGCCGATGCGGCCAAGGAGATCAAGGTCCTGATCGCCAACAGCTCGGCTCAGGTCGAACGCGGCGTCAAGCTGGTCGGCGAGACCGGCCGGGCCCTGAGCGGCATCGTCAGCAAGGTCAGCCAGATCGACAGCCTGATCACCGAGATCGCCCAGTCGTCCCGCGAGCAGGCCACCGGCCTCAACGAGGTCAATGTCGCGGTCAACCAGATGGACCAGGTGACCCAGCAGAATGCCGCCATGGTCGAAGAGACCACGGCCGCCTCGGCCAACCTGCAGACCGAAGCCGCCGAGCTGCGCCAGATGATCGCCCGCTTCCGGACCAGCGCCGGCCACGGCCGCGCGGCCCCGACGCGGGCTCCGGCCCGCGCACCGGCCAGTCGCCCGGGCTCCCTTGCCCCCGCCCCGCGTCCGCGGCCTTCTGCCCCGCCGGTGCGCGGCAA
>NZ_QAII01000101.1 GCF_003060965.1 Caulobacter sp. HMWF025
ATTTATTACTTACTAGGCCCCGAGCACCTCGAGGTCAAATGTGACCGCTACCACAAAAAGCACGGAGCGATCGGACGCTCGGGGTTGGCAATGAGGGCCCATCCCCGGTAGCTAGACCCGACGATCCGCAAACAAGACGGATTGCAGCCAGAATACCGCGCAGACGTTTCAAGAGGGCCACGCGATGGACGAGGATTTCCGTAAAGCCGCTCTGGACTATCACCGTCTGCCCCGCCCCGGAAAACTGGCTATCGAGGCCACCAAGCGCATGGCCACCCAGCGCGACCTGGGTCTGGCCTATTCTCCCGGCGTCGCCGCCCCGTGCGAGGCCATCGCCGCCAATCCCGACACCGCTCGCGACTATACCGCCCGGGGCAACCTTGTCGCCGTAATCTCCAACGGCACCGCCGTGCTGGGCCTGGGCAATATCGGCCCGCTGGCCAGCAAGCCGGTGATGGAAGGCAAGGCGGTGCTCTTCAAGAAGTTCGCCGGCATCGACGTGTTCGACATCGAGGTCGACGCCGAGGATCCAGACAAGTTTATTGAAGTGGTTGCCGCGCTCGAGCCGACCTTCGGCGGCATCAATCTCGAGGACATCAAGGCCCCCGAATGCTTCATCATCGAGCGCAAGCTGCGCGAGCGGATGAAGATCCCGGTCTTTCACGATGACCAGCACGGCACAGCCATTGTCTGCGCTGCCGCCGTCCGCAACGCCCTTGTCGTCCAGGGCAAGGCCCTGAAGGACGTCAAACTGGTCACCTCCGGCGCCGGGGCGGCGGCCCTGGCCTGCGTCGACCTGCTGGTCTCGATGGGCCTGCCAGTCGAGAATGTCACCCTGACCGACATCAAGGGCGTAGTCTATGCCGGCCGCGATCCGGACATGCTCGACAACATGGCCCGCTACGCCCGCAAAACCGATGCCCGAACCCTGTCAGAAGTGCTGGACGGCGCAGACATCTTCCTCGGCCTTTCGGCCCCCCGGGTGTTCAAGGCCGAATGGCTGCCGCTGCTGGCCCCCAACCCGCTGATCCTGGCCATGGCCAATCCGGAGCCGGAAATCCTGCCTGAACTGGTCGTCGCGGCCCGCCCCGATGCGATCATGGCGACCGGTCGCTCCGACTATCCCAACCAGGTCAATAACGTCCTCTGCTTTCCGTTCATTTTCCGGGGCGCACTCGATGTCGGGGCCAGCGAGATCAACGAGGCCATGAAGGTGGCAGCCGTCGAGGCCATCGCCGCACTGGCCCGGGCAGAAGCCTCCGAGGTCGTGGCCAGCGCCTATGGCGGCGTGGCGCCGATGTTCGGCGCGCAATACATCATCCCCAAGCCCTTCGATCCGCGCCTGATCCTGCAGATCGCGCCCGCCGTGGCCCGCGCGGCGATGGACAGCGGCGTCGCCACCCGCCCGATCGCGGACTTTGATGCCTACCGGCAGGAACTGGAGCTGTTTGTCTATCGCTCCGGACAGTTGATGCGACCGGTGTTCGAACGGGCCCGCAAGGCGACCAAGGTCGCAGATGTCCGGGTGGCCTATGGCGAGGGCGAGGACGAGCGCGTACTCCGGGCCGTCCAGACGGTTCTCGATGAAGGTCTGGCCAAGCCCGTTCTGATCGGCAACCGCGCCGCCATCATCACCAAGGCCGCCGAAATGGCCCTGCGGCTCGACTTCGACAAGCGGGTCGAGATCCTCGATCCTGGTGCCGACCGGGCCCTCTTTGGGCCGCTGGTCGAACGCTATCAGGGCCTCGTCAGCCGCCGGGGCATCCCGCCTCTCGCCGCCGAACGACGCGTGACCAACCGCCGGACGGTCGCAGCCTCGATGCTGCTGCAGGCCGGACATGTCGACGCCGCCCTGGTCGGCGGCAGCGGCGACTGGTGGCAGCACATGACCTATGTGCTGCCGATCATCCCCAAGCAGGAAAATGTCGGCCGGATCTATGCCCTGTCAGCCCTGATCCTCGACAACGGCACGCTGTTCTTCTGCGACACCCACGTCAATGTCGATCCGACCGCCGAGCAGGTGGCCGAGATGACCCTGCTCGCAGCCGACTCGGTGCGGCGCTTCGGGCTAACGCCGAAGGCGGCGCTGCTGTCGCATTCCAGCTTCGGGGCCAGCAACTCACCCACCGCCCGCAAGATGCGCGACGCCCTGGCCATTGTTCGCGAGAAGGCCCCCGAACTTGAGGTCGACGGCGAAATGCACGCCGACGCCGCCCTCTCCCAGGCCCTACGAGATCGCCTCGTGCACGACAGCGCCCTGAAGGGCTCGGCCAACCTGCTGGTCATGCCGACCCTTGACGCCGCCAACATCGCCCTGACCCTGCTCAGCGCCGCGACTGAAGGCCTGCTGGTCGGCCCGGTCCTGCTGGGAATGAGCCGTCCACTGCATGTGCTGACGCCCAGCGTCACGGCCCGTGGCATCGCCAACCTGACAGCCCTGGCGGTCAATCAGGTCGCCGTTGAGCGAACCCCGACAGCCTGATCCGGAACGCAAAAGAGCCCCGCAGCAGACCCTGACCTTGCGGTTCAGGGGCCGTTGCGGGGCTCAAATGACATCAGGCAAGAGGGATGGGCGCTTCAGCGACCATCCGCAGCTTGGCCTTAGAGGATGCGCAGGTTGCCGGCCGAGGTCTTGCCCGAACGGCGGTCCTGTTCCAGCTCGTAGCCGACTTGCTGACCTTCGTTCAGGCCGCGCAGGCCCGCACGTTCAACGGCCGAGATGTGAACGAACACATCGCCGCCGCCGTTGTCAGGCTGGATAAAGCCGAAGCCCTTGGTGGTGTTGAACCACTTGACGACGCCGGTACCGCTTTCGCCGGAGCCGCCGCCGCTGCTGTAGCCACCGCCACGGGGGGCGTCATAGCCACCACCACGGGGCGCATCAAAGCCGCGCGGAGCCGGGCGGCGCGGAGCGGCCGGTGCGGCACCCTGGCCCGTAACGCGCAGATTGCCGGCGGACGTCTTGCCCGAACGACGATCCTCTTCCAGTTCATAGGCGACCTGGTCGCCTTCGTTCAGACCTGCGAGACCCGACCGTTCAACCGCGGCGATGTGGACGAACACGTCCTGGCCGCCGTCCTCGGGCTGAATGAAGCCAAAGCCCTTGGCCGGGTTGAACCACTTAACGACACCGTTCGCCATCTTATCCTCAAAACCAGTTCCGTGGGCCAGTTGCCGACCCACGCCTTCCATAGCATCTCATGACGCAAATCAAAGGATCGCGCCATGGGCTTTGAACGGAGATTCTCGAAGAACGATGCCCAAAACGAAGAAAAATTCGCTTCAGACGCTAGCCGGTAACACTCCGGGATCGATCCCGGACGGACAAATACGACCCGCCGGCCGCAGGAAGCGGTCAGCAGAGCCGAAAATCTTGGGTGCGGGGACAGGATTTGAACCTGTGACCTTCAGGTTATGAGCCTGACGAGCTACCGGGCTGCTCCACCCCGCGGCGAAGGAGGTAGTGATGTTATCGCAGGTAGGGATTGGACTTTGAAGACTTGAGTGACGGCATCCTTTTAGCGGACCTGGCGGCGACCTACTCTCCCGCGCCTTGAGACGAAGTACCATTGGCCCAGGGGGACTTAACGACCGAGTTCGGAATGGGATCGGGTGGGGAACCCCCGGCATAGCCACCAGGTCAGCAAAAAGGATGCGTGCAGTGTCCGGTGAGGGACACTGGTTATATCAAGTCGAAGAAGACATCGTATGTCTGAGCGCTACAAAGCGCTGTTGCATAGGTTTGGCTGAAGAACGATCAAGCCTATCGAGCTATTAGTACCAGTAAGCTACACGCCTCACAGCGCTTCCACAC
>NZ_QAII01000102.1 GCF_003060965.1 Caulobacter sp. HMWF025
ATGGCGGCGCGGGTGGCCTCGTCGAGCAGCGGGCTCGGGGCCTCCTCGATGACCTTCTGGTTACGGCGCTGGATCGAGCATTCGCGCTCGAACAGGTGGACCACGTTGCCGTGCTTGTCGCCCAGCACCTGGATCTCGATGTGGCGCGGGCTGACGATGAACTTCTCGATGAAGATGCGGTCATCGCCGAAGCTGGCCTTGGCCTCGGCGCGCACGGCCGGGAAGCCTTCCTCGACGTCCTGCTGGGTCCAGGCCACCCGGATGCCCTTGCCGCCGCCGCCGGCGCTGGCCTTGATCATCACCGGATAGCCGATCTGCTTGGAAATCCTGATCGCGTGGGCGGTGTCGTCGATCTCGCCGATATGGCCCGGCACGCAGGAGACGCCGGCGGCCTGGGCGAACTTCTTGCTCTCGATCTTGTCGCCCATGGCGCTGATCGCGCCGGGGTTGGGACCGATGAACACGATGCCCTCGTCGGCGCAGCGCTGGGCAAAGCCGGCGTTCTCCGACAGGAAGCCAAAGCCCGGATGCACCGCCTGGGCTCCGGTCTGCTTGCAGGCGGCGATGATCTTGTCAGCCACCAGATAGGACTGATTGGCCGGCGACGGACCGATATGCACCGTCTCGTCGGCCATCTCGACCGCCAGCGACCCCGCATCGGCGTCCGAATAGACCACCACCGTAGCAATCCCCAGCCGACGGCACGTCTTGATCACCCGAACCGCGATCTCGCCCCGGTTGGCGATCAGGATCTTGCTGAACATGGCGGCGTCCTCCGTCGGCTTATGATCTCTCGATCTTCGGGTTATCAGGCCAGCGCCTGTTTGCAACCGTCACCCTGCGGCGCTACACCTCGTGCCAGGGCATGACACCGGTTACCAGAATAGTGCCCGTCTGCGTCCTGTGGGAGGAGCGTGCGTGATCAAGTCCCTGCTGATGGCAACGGCCTGCGGCCTCGTTGTGGCTGGACCGGCCCAGGCCACGACGCTCCCGGAACCGACCCTGGTCTTCCACGTCTCGGGCGAACGCGGCCTCGCCGCCGACACCGCGCAGGGCGATCCGATCCCCAATTTTCTCGACAAGGTCAGGCCGATCCCGGACGGTGCCCTGGGTCAGGGCCTGCATGCCGACGATGACGGCGTGGTGTCCTGGAACGCGCCCGGCAACATCCAGGCCCAGAGGGGTACCCTCTCGTTCTTCTGGCGGTCTGGCTATCCGGTCGGAGTCGCGCCGTTCGTGATCTTCCGGGTGGGCTTTGCCGACCACACCAGCTGGGACATGGCCTTCCTGCGCATCGACTGGAACGGCCACGGCTTTGATGCCTTCGTGACCGACAACGGCCTGGCCCGCACCCGGGTGTCATTCAAGCTGGACAAGCCGCCCAAGGCCGATGTGTGGACCCACATCGCCTTCAGCTGGGACGAAACCCGTGGCGTGCAGCTGTTCATCGACGGCAAGCCCGTGGCCCGCAAGGAGACCCGGGCGGTCTATGATACCGGTCTCGACCAGTTCGGCATCGCCGCCCGCGTGGTCGCGCCCCACCAGGTCCAGAGCCGCTACAACTTCCTGCGCGGCGGTGACCTGGACGAGCTGAAGATCCACGATCGCGCGCTCGACGCCGAGGCCGTAGCCGCCCTTTCCCGCCATGCCCCCGCCCTGACCCCAGCTCCCATCGCCAGCCTGGCCGATCCGGCGACCCGCAGCGCCTGGCGGCTGCGTTACGGCTGGAACCGTCCGGACGACCTGCCACCCTATCTCCCGGCCCCGTCAACCACGGTCCGCAAGGTCGAGGTCACGGACGCCAAGGACCTCAAGCAGTGGATGTGGCGGGCCAATGACGGGATCTCCGAAACGACCTGGCCGGGCGTCTACAACCGCTCACGGCTGGAAGGCCGCAACGACTATTTCCCGCTCCCGGACTGGAACGTCTATGTCGAGGGCGGCAAGGCCCTGCGGCTGTCCCTGCCCGACGAACCAGTCAACCGGATCGAGATCCAGGGCCCGGCCTATGGTGACCTGACCTGGACCCCGGGCGGTGGCGCGACAACCCGGGTCGCGACCCGGCCAAAGGATCAGGCCCGCACGGTGCTGGCGCTGGACAGGCCCCTGCAGGGCGGCACCCTGACCTTTACCAACACGGCCCAGGAAACCCCGATCCAGGAGCTGTGGGTCTATAATGTCAGCGCCGGCGAAGAGCCGAAGGACGCGTTCAGGATGAGCTATACGGTCCGCGCCGAAGCGGCCCCGGACTATCTCAATCTCAAGGATCTCAACGCCTATATCGCCGGTCGGTTTCCCGCCGGTGAGCGGGCGACCGTGGTGGCCCTGCCGGAAGGCGCGCCGGTCCGGAAGCGGCCGGTTGCAGACCTCGAGGCCGCAGGCCTGCCGGTGGTCCACGTCCTGATCCCCTCGGGCTTCGGC
>NZ_QAII01000103.1:0-18729 GCF_003060965.1 Caulobacter sp. HMWF025
GTGCAGTGAGGAGTTCTCGGTCGGCATGGGACATTTCTCGATCATGTCGCTGAGAAGCGACGCCCGCAAGAGTTCGCCCGCCGCCCCCCTCACACCGCCCGCATCAGCCCCGCCAGCGGATGTTCGCCGAGGCCCTCAGCCGCGCCCAGCCGGTCGGCCGGGGTCTTGTTCTGGGAGAGCTTGAAGGTGCCCTCCAGCCGCTCGACGAACAGCCGGCCGCCGATAATGCCGCGCAGCATCGCGTCGAACTTGCCCGGGGCCATCTTGTCGCGGGTCCAGAGCGGCTTGGGGGCGAGGCGGGCCTCTTCCTGCCGGGACAGGTCATCCAGCTGGGCGACCAGTTCGGCCTCGTCGAGCACGGCCACCGCGCCCTCGGCCTCGACCGACAGATAGTTCCAGGTCGGCACCTGGTCGGCGCTCTCGTACCAGTCGGGGCTGACATAGGCGTCCAGCCCCGTCGCCAGCAGCACCGCCCGGAAGCCCTGGACCAGATGCGGTGCCAGGGCATTGCCGCGCGACAGGTGGAAGTCGATGGCCAGTTCGCCCTGGATCTCGCGCACCACGACCGGGGCCTGGGCCACGAAAGGACGGCCGCCGATGCCGGCGGCCAGGGTCACGAACGGATGCGCGGCCAGGAAGGCCAGCAGGGTCTCGCGATCGTCGACCCGGAACGCCGGAGCCGGATGCATCAGTCACCCGCCCGCAGCAGGGCCACCAGCCGGGCGCGGGTCTCGCCGTCGGCGATGCCGTCGAAGCGGCTCTGCAGCCAGTGGCGCTGAAAGGCCCCGACCACGGTGGCCGTCCAGTCGTCATACTTGCCGGTCGGGGCGCAGTCATAGCCCAGCCGGGTCAGGCCGGCCTGCAAGGCAAAAACGCCGGTCCCCTCTTCGCCCACGCCCAGAGGTGCGCCGGGCGACGGCGGCGGCTCAACCCACAGGCCGTGGCCGCTTTCGGCCAGGCGCTTCCACGGAAACAGCTCGCCCGGATCGATCTTGCGGGCCGGGGCGATGTCGGAATGGCCGAGGATGCGGCTGTCGGAGATCATCCAGCGCGAGCGGATGTCGGCCAGCAGGTTGATCACCGCGGCGATCTGCGCGTCGGGAAAGGCGCGATAGCCGAACTCGTGGCCGGGATTGACGATCTCGATGCCGATCGAGGCCGAGTTGATGTCCTTGACGCCCTTCCAGAAGGCGGCCCCGGCATGCCAGGCGCGGCGCTCCTCGGCCACCAGGCGGAAGATCCGGCCGTCTTCCTCGACCACATAGTGGGCGCTGACCTTGGCCTCGGGATCGCGCAGCCGCTCGATCGCCGCCTCGCCGGTCTCCATGCCGGTATAGTGCAGGATCACGCCGTCGGGGATCGCCTTGCGGGCATCGAAATTGGGCGACGGGGCCTCGATCACGGGCAGGGTCATTCGGAGCGGTTTCTCATCAGCAGGAGCAGCGGCATGACCTGGTTCTTGCGCAGGGCGATGATCAGCACGCCCAGCAGGGCCAGCGCCGCGCCGATGCCCATGCGGAGGTCGAAATGGTCATGGGTGATCAGCACGCCGAGACCGATGGTCATCAGCGGGGTCATCAGGGTCAGGGGCGCAATCAGATTGGCCTCATAGCGCTGGATCAGGCCGTAGTAAGCCGTGTGGCCCACGACCGAGACCACCAGGGCCGAAAACACCACCGCAGCCACAAAGGGCCAGCCGGCCTGGAGGGCTGCGCCCGCCGCGCCGGGTTCGGTCAGGCCGCTCAGGGCCAGCAGCGGCCAGACCGACGAGAAGCCGACCCAGGCCTGGAACTGCAGCGGCTTGATCCCTTCCATCTGTTTCATCATCACCGCCCCCAGCGAGCCGGTGAAGGCCGCCGCCGCGATCAGCCACAGCCCGGGCGACAGCTCGAACCCGTGCGGGCTCCACATCACCGTCACGGCCCCGGCCAGGGTCAGGGTGATGCCCAGGCCGCGCTTCCAGCGGATCTTTTCACCCAGCATCAGCACCGACAGAAGGGTGGTGAACGGTACACCCAGCTGGATGATGACCGAGGCGGCCGACGGCGAGGCGGTCTTGAAGCCCATGAACAGCAGGGCGAAGTTGCCCGCGCCCATCAGCAGCCCGACCAGCACGATGCGCCAGGTCGGACGCGGAGCCGGCAGCAGCCAGGGCAGAGTGGCCAGGGCGACCAGCCCGAACCGCACCGCCGCATAGGCCAGCGGCGGCACGCCCCAGTGGGCGACCACGATCTTGGAGATGATGTTGTTCCCGGCCCAGAGCAGACAGATCAGGACCAGGACGCCGAAATCGCGCAGGGACATGCCCCTCGCATACGCTCACCGGAGCGGGGTGCCAATGAAAACCGACCACGGCCATCAAAGCGAAGGTTGACGTAACGGCGAAACCGCCGTCTCATTCCTGAACAATGATCAGATAAAAATGTCCGGATCCAGCCGGACGTCGGTCAGGGGCGGGGAACGCAATGAAGACGGAACATTTCGACGTTCTGGTGGTGGGTGCAGGCCTGTCCGGAATCGGCGCGGGCTATCATCTGAAGACCCACTGCCCCGGCAAGACCTATGCGATCCTGGAAGGCCGCGCGGCCATCGGCGGGACCTGGGACCTGTTCCGCTATCCCGGTATCCGCTCCGACAGCGACATGTACACCCTGGGCTATTCGTTCAAGCCGTGGAAAGCCGCCAAGGCCATCGCCGACGGGCCCTCGATCCTGGACTATGTGCGCGAGACGGCGACCGAGCACGGCATCGACCGCCACATCCGCTTCGGCCATCACGTCAAGCGGGCCAGCTGGTCCAGCGACACCGCCACCTGGACGGTCGAGGCCGAGCATGACGGCCAGACCGTCAGCTTCACCTGCGGCTTCATCTATATGTGCGCGGGCTATTACAACTATGCCTCGGGCTATACGCCCGACTTCCCCGGTGCCGAGACCTTCAAGGGCCGCATCGTCCATCCGCAGCAATGGCCTGAAGATCTCGACTATTCCGGCAAGAAGGTCGTCGTGATCGGCAGCGGGGCCACCGCCGTGACCCTAGTGCCGGAAATGGCCAAGACAGCCGGCCATGTCACCATGCTGCAGCGCTCGCCGACCTATGTGGTCTCGCGCCCGGCCGAGGACGGCATCGCCAACTGGCTGCGGGCCAAACTGCCGGCCATGACCGCCTATGGCATCACCCGCTGGAAGAACGTGCTGTTCCAGCTGCTGTTCTTCAACATGGCCCGCAAGAACCCCGGCAAGACCAAGGAGCGCCTGCTGGGCATGGTCCGCGAGCATCTGGGCCCGGACTACGACGTCGCCACCCATTTCACGCCCAGCTACAATCCCTGGGACCAGCGCCTGTGCCTCGTGCCGGACGCTGACCTGTTCGACTCAATCAAGTCGGGGGCAAGCTCGGTTGTCACCGACCACATCGACACCTTCACCGAAACCGGCATCCGGCTGAAGTCGGGCAAGACCCTTGAGGCCGACGTCATCGTCACGGCCACGGGCCTGCGGATGCAGCTGCTCAGCGACATGCAGGTGGTGGTCGACGGCGCCGTCCAGGACCTGTCAAAGGCCATGAGCTATAAGGGCATGATGTTCAGTGACGTGCCGAACCTGGCCTCGGCCTTCGGCTATACCAACGCCTCCTGGACCCTGAAGGCCGACCTGACCAGCGAGTACATCTGCCGCCTGCTCAATCACATGACACGGACGGGCACCGACTCCTGCACCCCGCGCATCACCGACCCGGACATGGAGACCGCGCCCTGGCTCGACTTCTCGTCCGGCTATGTGCAGCGCGCCATGGAGAAGTTCCCCAAACAGGGCAGCAAGGCCCCGTGGAAGGTGCACCAGAACTATGCCCTCGACCTGATGACCCTTCGGCTCGGCAAGGTCGAGGACGGCGTCATGGAATTTGGCCGGCGCAAGGTGAAGGCGGCGGCCTAGGACAGGGGGGCCTCAGGCCTCGCTGACGGCAATTTCCATCCACACCGCGTGGCTCTGGCCCGGGGCCAGGGTCACGATGCCCGTCTCGCCCGCCCCGAACGGATTGGGCCGGCTGGCGCAGGGTTCAACGCAGTAATAGGCCTCGCCCGGCGGCACATAGACGTGCAGCCAGCGACACGCCGGCGAGGCTGTGATTGTGGTGGTCGGCTGGCCGGGGGCGGACAGCGTCGCCGTCTGCGTCCAGCCGGTATAGCAATGATCGATCAGGCCCGGATGGCCCTCGACCGCAGCGCCGGCGGCCCAGTCAGGACCCCAGACGCCCGCATGATGCTCGGTTGGCAGGACGTCGTCATCGATCATCCAGACCCCGTCCACCGACGCGGTCAGAACCTCGCCGGGGCGGCGCGGGAAATAGGGGTGAAAGCCGAGCCCCGCCGGCATCGGCGTGTCGCCGGTATTGGTCACCGACAGCTCGAGCCTCAGCCTGGTCTCGGTCAGGCTGAAGCGCTGCTCGGCGCGGTAGGCCCAGGGCCAGTCACCGGCGGGGTGGTCATAGGACAGCACTGCCTGTCCGGCCCCGGCCGACGAGGTGCTCCAGGGCGCGCGCCAGCCCTGCCCGTGCAGGGCATGGGGATGATCGCCGAGATTGGGCGGCAGGGTGACCGTCTGACCCTCGAAGCCGAACCGGCCGTTCGGGATCCGGTTACAGAACGGCACCAGCGGGAAATGCGAGGTTTGCAGCGCGTCCTCGGCCCCGGGGGCGGCGAGCTGCAGGATCTCTCGACCGGCCACGCTGAAGCGTCGCACCGCACCGGCGACATCGGGGATGAGTTCAAGGCGCGCCGCGCCGGAGTCGAGGACGATCATGGGCCTTCGGTATGGTCATTCTGGATGCCGAGGCAAGCCCCCCGATGTTAGCGGTCCCAGACGCGGAGCGCTTGCGCAGGGCCCCACCGGAAGGGTTAGGCTCGACCATGGTCGAAAAATGCTCCGCAGCTGCTGCAAGACGCATGGCGCTCGCCGCCCAGGGCTTTGGCCGGGCCAGGCCCGCCGCACCCGGCCGTCGCCATGTGCTGTCGACGATCGAAGCGCTGGGCGTGCTGCAGATCGACTCGGTCAATGTCGTCTCGCGCTCGCATTACCTGCCGCTGTTCTCGCGCCTGGGCGACTATCCCCGCGCCCTGCTGGACGACCTGGCGTGGGGGCCATCACCGGTTCTGGCCGAATACTGGGCCCATGAAGCCTCGCTGATGCCGCAGGGCCTGCATCCGCTGCTGCGCTGGCGGATGGCCGACGCCCGGGCCGGCGTCGGGGTCTGGAAGGGCGTGGCCCGGTTTTTCGACAGCCATCCGGAAGTCATCGCCGGAGCCCTCGACGAAATCCGCCGGCGCGGGCCGCTGTCGGCCGGCGAGCTGGAAACCGGTGCCAAGAAGGGCCCCGGCGGCTGGTGGGGCTGGAGCGAGGCCAAGCGGGCCGTCGAGTGCCTGTTCTGGGCCGGGGACCTGACCACCGCCACCCGGCGCACCGGCTTCGAGCGGGTCTATGGCACGCCCGACCAGGTGCTGCCCCTGTCTGTTCTGGAAACGCCGACCCCGGACCGGGCCGAGGCCCATCGCGCCCTGATCGTCCGCGCGGCCCGGGCCATGGGCGTGGCGACGGAGCGCGACCTTCGGGACTATTTCCGCATGGGTCCCGCCGAGACGCGGGCGGCGATCGCCGAGTTGGTCGAGGCCGGCGAGTTGGTTCCGACGGCCGTGGAGGGCTGGGAGACCCCGGCCTTCATGGCGGCTGGGGCGGCCTGTCCGCGTCGCATCACCGCCCATGCCCTGCTGTCGCCGTTCGACAATCTGATCTGGTTCCGCGAGCGCGCCGAGCGGCTGTTCGGCGTAAGGATCCGCCTGGAGATCTACACGCCGGCCGCGCGCCGGACCCATGGCTATTATGTGCTGCCGTTCCTGCAGGGCGAGGCAATCACGGCCCGGGTCGACCTGAAGGCCGACCGCAAGGCCGGCGTCCTGTGGGTCCAGGCGGCCCATGCTGAACCACTGGCCGATGCGAAAACTGCGCTGGCCCTGGCGGCCGAGCTGCGGCGGATGGCCGGCTGGCTGGGTCTCGACGCGGTCGAGGTAAGGCCTGCGGGCGACCTGGCACCGCATCTGTCAGCGGCAGTGCAGGCCTGACGTCGGCAGGGCTGGACGGTTCGCCGCAGTTCAGGAAAGCGGGATCAGGCGACCTCGCGGGCCTCGTTCAGGCACTCGCTGATGGCGCGGGCGCAGCCGGGAATGCCCAGCGCGCCGACGAAGGCCATGGCCACGGCCCCCACCAGCATCAGCGGCTGGAACAGCAATGTCACCCACTGGAGGAAGCGCATAGGGTCTCTCCGCAAAGCCCGAACGGTCAGCCTTGTTCCGACTCAGTAAGCCCAAAGCATGACAATTGTTCCGGACCCGAACGGAAAAAGTCCTGCTACGGCGCGATGACGGTTTGGGCCGGGCTGTCGGACAGATCATAGGCCTGCCGGGCCTGTTCAAGGCGGTCCAGCTTGGCGTGCAGCGGGGCCCAGTCGTCGTCTGCGGCGATCGGGGCCCACAGAGCCTCAACCTCTTCAATCAGCAGCTCTTCCGGCTCCGGGCGGCCAAAAACCGGGCTCGTCAGTCGCTCGGGCCGGTCGGGCTCGAAGGCCGAAAGCGCGTGACGGAAGGCCAGGAACGGCGGCTCGCCATAGAGGGCTGCGCGCGGCCCGTCCAGCGCCCGGGCTTCCGAGGCCGGACCGCCGAACCAGTCAAAGAAGAACGGCTCCCAGCGCAGGGCATCGCCCCCGCCGGCCAGGGCCTGAAAGGCGGCCGTGACCAGGGCGATGTCAGCGGCCTCCCCCCGCGACCTGACCCCGAGGCGTCGGAGGATCGCCTCGCGCAGCGCCGCGCGGTAGGCGTCGGAAAAGCCGTTGAGGCCCGCCAGCAGGCCCTCCTGGCCGGTCACCTGGACCAGGGTCGCGGCCAGCTGCTGCAGGTTCCAGAACACCGCCTCGGGCTGGCGGCCGAAGCTGTAGAGCCCCGAATGGTCGAAATAGGCGGCCGTGAAGTTCGGATCATTGCGCGGCAGGAACCGCCAGGGGCCGTAGTCGAAGCTCTCGCCGGTCACCACCATGTTGTCGGTGTTGAGCACCCCATGGACAAAGCCGGCCGACATCCAGCCGGCCAGCAGGCGGGCACTGGCCCGGACGACGGCGTCCAGCAGGACCGCCGGCCGGTCGGGCGCGTCAGCCAGGTGCGGATAGTAGGTCTCAACGGCATGATCGACCAGCCGGACGATATTGTCCGGCCGCTCCAGGGCGGCTTGGCGCTGGAAGGTGCCGAAGCGCAGATGGCTGTGCGACAGCCGGGTCAGGACCGCCGAGCGGGTCGGGCTGGGCTCATCCCCGCGCTGCAGAGACTCGCCGGTCTCGATCAGCGAGAAGGCCCGCGAGGTCGGCACGCCCAGCGCCTCCAGCAGGGCCGGGGCGAGGATTTCCCGCACACCGCCCTTCAGGGTCAGCCGGCCGTCGCCCTGGCGGGACCACGGCGTCTGGCCCGAGCCCTTGGTGGCCAGGTCCAGCAGCCGGTCACTCCCCGCTTCCCGTAACTGGGCGAACAGGAAGCCGCGTCCATCGCCCAGGTCGGGATTGTAGCTGCGGAACTGATGGCCGTGATAGCGCATCGCCAGGGGGCCGGGCTGATTGCCCGGCAGCGGTCGGAAGCGGCCGAAGGTGGCGATCCAGTCGGCCTCGCCGAGGCCGTCGAGGCCTACGGTGGCCGCAGCCCGGTCGTTCCGGAACCGGAGGATGTTGGTCGGGAAGTCGGCTGCCGAGACCGGGTCGGAAAAGTCCGGACCCAGAGTCATGAAGCGCGGGTCGGGGCGATAGGCGTCTGAAAGGTTCATCCAGGCCAGATGGGGCCCCGGAGCCGTCAATGGCAAGGCCGGTTCCCCGTTTTCCGCAGGGTTGGAATGGCCGTCGAGCCGTGTCGCTTCTGGGCAACAGCCCCTGCAGATCCTTTGGCGCACAAGGGTTTATACTTGCCCTGCGCGGGCACGCTCCCTAACTCTCTGACGTCCGTTCGAACAACCGTTCGTGCGAGTCCAATCAAAATCAGCCGCAGGCGATGCAAGCGCTCGCGGCATAACGAACCGAGGTAGGAAATGCGCTTTACCCAGGTGCTTTGCGGCACGGCGTCTGCCGTCGTGCTGGCCGGTCTGTCCACCGCTGGCGCCGCTCAGGCCCAGGAAACCGACATCCCCACCGTCGACAGCATCGTCGTCACCGCCCAGAAGCGCGAACAGAACCTGCAGGACGTGCCGGTCGTGGTGACCGCCGTCGGCGCCAAGCTGCTGCGCGACACGGGCGTCAAGGACATCAAGGATCTGACGATCCTCACCCCCGGCCTGACCGTGACCTCCACCACCTCGGAAGCCTCGACCACCGCCCGCGTGCGCGGCGTCGGCACCGTCGGTGACAACCCCGGCCTGGAAAGCTCGGTCGGCGTGGTGATCGACGGCGTCTATCGCCCCCGCAACGGCGTCTCGTTCGGCGATCTGGGCGAAATGGACCGCATCGAAGTGCTGAAGGGCCCGCAAGGCACCCTGTTCGGCAAGAACACTTCGGCCGGCGTCATCAACATCGTGACCAAGGAGCCGGAGTTCGGCTTCGCGGCCGATGCCGAAGCCACCGTCGGCAACTTTAACGCCCACGGCCTCGCCGCCTCGGTGACCGGCCCGATCATGGGTTCCGACAAGGTGGCGGGCCGCCTCTATGTCGCCGCCCGCGAGCGTGACGGTTTCAACGACGTGATCAACGGCAAGAAGCCCAGCAGCAACCGCAGCCAGGACGCCGACCAGGGCTTCTACACCGTGCGCGGCCAACTGCTGTTCGTGCCGGACGACACCTCGACCTTCAAGCTCATCGGCGACTACACCCGTCGCGATGAAAACTGCTGCGGCGCCGTGCAGATCCGCACCGGCCCGACCGCCGGCATCCTGAACCTGGTCAGCGGCCAGGTCGCTCTGGCTCCGACCGCCAAGCCCTATGACCGCGTGGCCTATTCAAACCGCGGTGCCCCCTCGGCCATCGAGGACAAGGGCGTCTCGCTGGAAGGCAAGATCGACCTGCCGTTCGGCGAACTGACCTCGATCACCGCCATCCGCAACTGGCGCACCGACAACGGCCAGGACAGCGATTTCACCACCGCTGACCTCACCTATCGCGTCAAGGACGGCACGAACTTCAGCGAGTTCACCACCTACACCCAGGAAGTCCGCCTGGCGGGCAAGACCGGCGACCTCGACTGGCTGGCCGGCGCGTTCCTGGCCGACGAAAAGCTCGAGACCGGTGGCAACTTCCTGTTCGGCAACGACTACGAACAGTATCTGGGCCGACTGCTGTCGCGCTCGACGGCCAATCCGGCCGGCATCGCCAACTTCGTGTCGATCCTGACCGGCCGCGCGCCGGGCACGACCTTCGCCGGCGGCCAGGGTCTGCGCGATACCTACAGCCAGCGCGCCAAGACGATCGCCCTGTTCACCAACAACAGCTACCAGTTCACCGAGGCCTTCAGCCTGACGGCGGGTCTGCGCTACACCTCGGAAAGCAAGGAAGTCGACAGCTTCCAGACCAACACCGACGGCGGCGTCGGCTGCGGCATCGCGCTGACCCCGGCCGGTCAGGCCCGGATCGCCGGCATTGTCGGCGCTGCGGCGACCCCGACCATCGTCGGCAACCTCTGCCTGCCCTGGGCCAACCCGCTGTTCAACGGCCGCGGCACGCACCAGGAGCGCAAGGACAAGGAATGGTCAGGCACCATCAAGGCGGCCTATCGCTTTACGCCTGAAGTGTTCAGCTACGCCTCGTTCGCCCGCGGCTACAAGGGTGGTGGCTACAACCTCGACCGCGCCCAGTCGTCGAACGGCCTGCCCAGCGGCGGTTCGGGCGTCGTGCCGGTGCTCGACACCTCGTTCCCGGCCGAGTTCGTCGACAGCTACGAAATCGGCGTCAAGAACACCCTGTTCAACCGCTCGGTGCTGCTGAACTTCACGGGCTTCTACCAGAAGTTCACCGACTTCCAGCTGAACACCTTCCTGGGCACCTCGTTCGCCGTGCGCTCGATCCCGGAAGTGACCTCGCAGGGCATCGACGCCGACTTCCTGTGGTTCACCCCGGTGCGTGGCCTGACCGTGCAGAGCGGCTTCACCTACGCCAAGACCGAATACGGCAATCAGAAGGTCCCCAACGACCCGACGAACGCCCTGTCACAGCTGCCGGGTAACCGCCTGTCACTGGCCCCGGAATATTCGGGTTCGGCCTCGCTGACCTACGAACACCCGGTGGGTGACAGCTACAAGGCCCGCTTCAATGTCGGCGCCAAGTATTCGTCGGACTACATCACCGGTTCGGACCTGTTCCCGCCCAAGACCCAGAAGGCCTATACGGTCGTCAACGCCCGCATCAGCTTCGGCGATGCGGACGACAAGTGGACGGCCGAACTCTGGAGCCAGAACCTGCTTGACGAAGAGTACACCCAGGTCGGCTTCAACGCCTTCCTGCAGGGCTCTTCGGGCCTGAGCGCCACGAACTCGACCTATGTCGCGGCGAACGACACGCTCACCTACAATGCGTTCCTGGGCGCGCCGCGCACGTTCGGCATGACCCTGCGCGCAAAGTTCTAACCGGGAGGGGATCCAGGCTGCAGCCAGACCACCCCGATCTGATCGGGGTGGCCATAACCCCAAAGGGGAAGGTCTGCTGTCCGGCTTTCGGATGAGGGAAGGGCGATCCGGGTGACCGGGTCGCCCTTTTCGTTTTGGGCTTTCAGACACACCCTCCTCGACGCACCCTGTCAGACAGATTCGCGGCGAGCGGGACGATCATGAAGACGATCAGGATACTGGGCTTCTGGATCTGTCTGGCCCTTGGTCTCGGGCTTGGTGTCCTGGCCCAGCGGCCACCGGCCCCCCTGTCGGATAAGGCCCCGCCCGGGACCTTTTCGGCCGGCCGGGCCATGGTGGATGTCCGGGTCATTGCCCGGAGACCCCACCCCACCGGATCGGCAGAGATCGCCCGGGTGAGGGATCACCTCCTGACCCGGCTCGGTGAGCTCGGGCTCGAGGTTTCCATGCGACCGGGCGAGGGGCAGGCCGCCTATTCCCGGGACGGGCGAGCCCTGGGCGTGGCGGCTGTCCAGAACGTCGTCGGCGTCCTGCCGGGCCGTGATCGCGAGGCCCCTGCCGTTCTGGTCATGAGCCACTATGACTCGGTCAGCAACTCGCCGGGTGCCGCAGACGACGGCATGGGTACGGCAGCCGCTCTCGAGATCGCGCGCGCCCTGAAGACTGGCGCGAAGCCCCTTCGCGACGTGATCTTCCTGTTCACCGACGGCGAGGAGGTCGGCCTCATGGGGGCCGATGCCTTCTTCGCCCGCGACCCCCTGGCCGCGCGGGTCGGGGTGGTGGTGAACATGGAGGCCCGCGGCGATTCCGGTCGCGTGGCCATGTTCCAGACCGGCCCGGAGAACGGCACCCTGCTGGCCCTGATGGCGCGCACCGCCCTGGGCCCCTCGGCCAATTCCCTGGCGTCGACCGTCTACGAAAAGATGCCCAATGACACCGACTTTACCCATGCCCTGGCAGCCAAACGCCCGGGCCTGAACTTTGCCCTGATCGACAACCAGCTCGCCTATCACACCCCCCTGTCCACCCCGGAGCGTCTGAACCAGGGCAGCCTGCAGCATCTGGGCGATCAGGTCCTACCCGTGGTCCAGGCCCTGGCGCGCGAAACAGCCCTGCCGCCCAAAGCCCCCAACGCCATCTATTCGGACCTGCTGGGTCTGATCCTGATCCACTATCCCGCCCCGGTGGGCTGGGCCCTGCTGGCCCTGGCCGCCGGCCTGATCGGGTTCAGTGCCGCTCGGGCGATCAAGGGCGGGGCCACCACGCCGCTCCAGCTGGCCCGAGGCCTGGCGGGAAGCCTGTTGCTCACCCTGGCCGCGGCCCTGGTCCTGCACCTGACCGGACGACTTCTGGCCGTCGACAGCGGCCAGAGACTGTATGACATCCTGGGCCGGTTTGACCTGCTGCTATGGGGCGCGGCGGCGCTCGGCACCGGGGCCGGGCTCCTGATCGTGACCGCCCTGGCGCGCGGCAGCCGGCGACTGTGGCCCAGCCTCCTGGCCCTGGCGCTCGGTGGCGCATGCAGTCTGGTCGGCGGCTTCGACCCCGTCGGTCTCGGCCTGGGCGCGGTCGTCGCTGTCCTGATCTGGGCCTGTCTCGGCCCCAAGACCGGAGTCATGGGGGTCTGGCTCGGGGGCCTCGCCCTATTGCTGCTGCTGTCGACGGCCGCCCAGGTCCTGGCCCCTGGGGCCACAGTCATGCTGGTCTGGCCGCTGCTGGTGGCCAGCCTTGGCGCGGCCCTGGTCCTCGCCCTCGGCGGCACGCGCGACCGTCGGGTCGCCCTGTTGCTTACCCTGGCGATCGGCCTGCTGGCCGCCCTGACCACCGCCCAGGTCACCGCCTGGGGCGGATGGACCTTCGCCGGCATCGGCCTGATGGAGCCGGCGGTGCTGGCGGTCTTCGTCCTGCTGGCGACCCCGGCCCTGGTGCCCCTGGCCTTCGACTTTGCCGAGTCCCCCTGGGGCTGGACAGGCGTAGGCCTGACCCTGGCGACGGGCCTTGGCCTCTGCGTCGCCGCCGGTCTCCCCGCCGCCTCGCCAGAGCGGCCCAACCTGACCGAGGCGCATCACCTTTCCGATCCGGGGGCCGGCAAGGCGTGGCGGGTCTCGACCCTGCCACAGCTCGATGCCTGGTCGCGAGCAACCATCATCGGCGACGGTGGGCTGGACCCTGTCCGGCAGGCCCTGCCCCCCTTTGTCAACGACCCGGTCTGGATGTCGGAAACCCGGCTGGTGACCGTGGATCCGCCGTCTCTGGGCGTGGAACGTTCGGGCGAACGCCTGCTGGTCCGCGTCATCCCCGGTCCGGGAGCCGAAGTCCTGACACTGAAGATCAGGGCGAATGCGGCCCTGAGCGATCCCCGGCTGAACGGCCGTCCCGTGACCCTCGCCTCGCAGCCCGGCGCTTGGTCCAGCGTGACCTATTTCGCGCCCGACCCCAACGGTGTGACGCTGAGCTTCACCACGCCGGCCAGGGGGCGGATCGAGGCAGCAGTCATGGAGTATCGTGACGGCTGGCCCGGCGAGGCCCGCGCGCCGTCCGCCAAGCCTTCGGACCTGATGGCCACGGGCATGTCGGACAAGACGGCAGTGATCGCCCGCGCATCCCTGGGCTGGTAGGCCCGGGGTCACTGATCCGGACCGTGCTGGTCTCAGATCGACCTTGGCGCGGGCCGGGTCAGGCGCGAAACCGGACGTATCAGGGTCTTGAGGCGCTGCTCGCGGGAAACGGGGCGCAGGATCACGGTCATCAGCCAGCTTCCTTCATGTCGATCTCGATGCCCTGCTCGCGAACCTTGCGATAGAGCGTCGAGCGTCCAATGCCCAGGCGACGGGCCACCTCGCTCATGTGGCCCGCATAGACCTCGATGGCGTGCTGGATCAGGTCGCGTTCGATCTCTTCAAGGGTCCGCAGGTGCCCCCGCTCGTCCAGGATCCGGACCGGTGCCTCGCCCGGCGCATTGGCCAGGGCGGCATGGGCCGCCTGCAGGACGGCCGGCAGGTTGGGCTCGGCGGCCGCGCAGCCGACGAGGGCCGAGACCGCCTCTTCGGGCGGCGGGGCCTGGACCCCGGAAATGGCCGGGAAATCGTAGGGCTGCAGATAGGGCGCATCGGCCAGGACGATGGCGCGATAGACGGTGTTTTCCAGCTGCCGGACATTGCCCGGCCAGTCGAAGGCCGTCAGCAGCGACAGGGTTTCAGGGGAAGCCCCGATCACCCGCTTGCCCTCTTCAACATTGAACCGCCGGATGAAGGCCTCGACCAGGGCCGGGATGTCGGTACGACGTTCGCGCAGCGACGGGGCCTCGATCGGGAAAACGTTCAGGCGATAATAGAGGTCCTCGCGGAACCGGCCCTGGGCCACGGCGGTGGCCACATCGCGATTGGTGGCCGAGACGATACGCACGTCGACCTTCTGCGAGCGCTTGGAGCCGATCGGATCGATCTCGCCTTCCTGCAGGGCCCGCAGCAGCTTGACCTGCATGTCGAGCGGCAGTTCGCCAACCTCATCGAGGAACAGGGTGCCGCCGTCGGCTTCCTTGAACTTGCCGAGGTGCTTGTCGGTGGCCCCGGTGAAGGAGCCCTTCTCGTGACCGAACAGGATCGACTCGACGAGGTTTTCGGGAATGGCGCCGCAGTTGACGGCCACGAAGGGCTTTCCGGCCCGCTCGGAGCTGCCGTGCACGGCCCGGGCGATCAGCTCCTTGCCGACCCCGCTCTCGCCGGTGATCAGAATGGGGATCGCGCTCTTGGCGGCCCGCTCGCCCATGCGCTTGACCAGCGTCATGGCCGGTGAGGTGCCGATCAGGTCGGCGAAGGTGGTGCGGCCCGAGACACGCTTGGACAGGCGTTCAACCTCGCCCTTCAGGTCGCCCATCGACAGGGCATTGCGGATCGACACGGTGATCCGCTCCGGGCTGGCGGGCTTGATGAAGAAGTCGGTGGCTCCGGCCTGCATGGCCTTGACCACGGTATCGACGCCACCGCTGGCGGTCAGCACGATCACCGGCTGGGTGAAGCCGCGCGCGCGCATTTCCTTGAGGGCGTCCTGACCGTTCAGCCCGGGCATGACAAGGTCCAGCAGGATGACATCCACGGCGGTGCCCGAGGCCAGGATCGCCATGGCCGCATCGCCGCTCTCGGCATGGGCCACGGCAAAGCCGTCCCGTTCGAGGACGGCCTGGATCAATCGGCGCTGGGTCGGATCGTCATCGACGACGAGGACCGTTTTGGACATCGAGCACACCCACCATAACCGGCCTCACCCGACATGGGGCACGGCTCTTGTTGCCTCGAAGTGATACACGCCGGGGGTAAAGGGCGAGTTTCGGAGAGGTATCCGGGTCCTTAACGGACGGGATTAACAAGATCTGACCAGAACAGCGCAAGCAGTCACGGTAGAGCCGGCCGAAAACCGGGGAAAGTCCCCAAGATCACGACACGGTTGTTCTTTCCAGCCGGCGTGCGGTCTCAGGCCGCCTCGAACCGCAGCGGGCCGCCCCAGAAGCTCTCGACGAGGCCGTTCTGCGGTCCTGGCGTGCCGGTGGTCAGGAAGGCCCGCGAGCCGCCGGTGCCCGGGTCGAGTTCCGGATGGCGTTCCAGATAGAGCTCCAGGGCGTCCGCTGTCGCGGCCGGCTGCTGGATCAGCGGCGTTCCGGCCGGCAGGGCGACCCGGAAGATGTCGGCGATGATTTCGTAGTGCGTACAGCCCAGCACCACCCGGTCCGGGAACCGGCCGATGCGGGTCTTCAGCGCCTGGACATAGCCGTCGACGGTCTGGGCCAGCTCGACCGCCCCGGCATCGGCCTCGATCATCGGCACGAGGTCCGGACAGGGCTGGGAGAACACCGCCAGGTCCTGCTTGCGCTTGTCGATCTCGATTTCATAGACGCGCGAGCGCGCCGTGGCCGGCGTTGAGAACACGCCGAGTACATCCAGCTGCTCCACCTTGTCGCCGCGTCGCTCGGCTTCGTGCTCCCAGGGCAGGCCGGTGGCCGCCTCGATGGTGGGAACGATGATGCCCAGCACATTGACCGGTCGGCCCAGCGCCTTGCGATGGCCGGGCAGCCAGGTCTGCTGCAGACGGCGCAGGGCGATGGCGCTGGCGGTGTTGCAGGCCAGGACCACGAGGTCGGCGCCCGTGTCGAACAGGCGCTCGCAGCCGGCCCGGGTCAGATCGACAATCTCCTCGCCGGTCCGACCGCCATAGGGCGCGTTGGCCTGGTCGGCCAGATAGGTGAAATCCGCCTGCGGGAGGCGTTGCACGAGGGCGCGGTGGACCGAGAGGCCGCCCACGCCGGAGTCAAAGACGCCGATGGACATGCCAAAGCTTTAGACGCGGCGAAGCGCTTCGTCCACGCCCCGAAAAGGTTACGGTCCTGTCATGTGACGTAGCGCCAGGACCGGCCTAGGGTCGCTTGCAACATCCATCGGAGACGATCCGTGCAACGTCGTACCTTCCTGGCCTCGGCCGCCGCCACCGGCGTCGCGGCCGGCCTCAATCCCGCTTTCGCCTTTGCTGCGGACACCAACCCCATGCTCGCCAAATGGACCGGCCCCTATGGCGGCGTGCCCGCCTTCGACAAGGTCAAGGTCGCCGACTTCAAGCCCGCCGCCGAAGCCGCCATGGCCAAGAACCTCGCCGAGATCGACGCCATCGTCGCCAATCCGGCCCCGCCGACCTTCGAGAACACCATCGCCGCCCTGGAAGACAGCGGCCGGGCCCTGTCGGACTTCTACTGCTATTACGGCATCTGGGGCTCGAACATGAGCTCGCCGGAGTTCCAGAAGGTCGAGGAAGAACTCGACACCAAGCTGGCCGGGCTGGGCGACAAGATCACCCAGAATGCCGGCCTCTTCAAACGCATCGAGGCGGTCTACACCGCGCCGGAAAAGGCCCGGCTGACGCCCGAGCAGCAGCGCGTGCTGTGGATCTACTACACCAACTTCGTGCGGGCCGGGGCCAAGCTGGATGCCAGGGCCAAGGCCCGGGTTGCAGCGATCAATACCGAAATGGCCGGCTACTTCACCAAGTTCAGCCAGAACCTGCTGGCCGACGAGAACACCTATATCGAGCTGAGCGAGGCCGACCTGGTCGGCCTGCCGGACTCGCTGAAGGCCAATGCCGCCTCGAGCGCCACCCAGCGCAAGCTTCCCGGCAAGTTCATCATCGTCAACACCCGCTCCAGCGTTGACCCCTACCTGACCTATTCGCCGGTGCGCGCCACCCGCGAGAAGGTCTGGAAGGCCTTCGTCAATCGCGGCGATAACGGCGGGGCCACCGACAACAATGCCCTGATCGGCAAGATCCTGAAGCTGCGGGTCGAGCGCGCCAGGCTGCTGGGCTACCAGACCCACGCCCACTGGCGGCTGGAAAATGCCATGGCCAAGACGCCGGACAGCGCCATGGCCCTGATGGAAGCGGTCTGGAAGCCGGCCATCGCCCAGGTGGCCATCGACGTGGCGGCCATGCAGGCCATCGTCGACAGCGAAAAGGGCGGCTTCAGGATCGAACCCTGGGACTATCGCTTCTATGCGGAGAAGGTCCGCAAGGCGAAGTACGACCTCGATATGAACGAGGTGAAGCCGTACATGCAGCTGGACAAGCTGCGCGAAGCGATGTTCTGGGCCTCGGGCCAAGTCTATGGCTTCGAATACAAGAAGGTCGAGGGCCTGCCGGTCTATCACGAGGACATCACCGTCTATGAGGTGACCCGGGCCGGCAAGCATGTGGGCCTGTGGTACTTCGATCCCTATGCCCGCGAGGGCAAGCGCTCGGGAGCCTGGATGAACGCCTATCGCACCCAGGAGCGGTTCCGCGGCGAGATCACCACGATCGTCTCGAACAATTCCAACTTCATCAAGGGCGCACCCGGCGAGCCGGTGCTGATCTCGTGGGACGACGCCACCACCCTGTTCCACGAGTTCGGCCACGCGATCCATGGCCTCAACGCCAATGCCACCTATCCGACGGTGTCGGGCACCAATGTCGCGCGCGACTATGTGGAGTTCCCCAGCCAGCTGAACGAGCACTGGCTGCCGACCAAGGAGGTGCTCTCCAAGTTCTGCGTGCACTACAAGACGGGCGAGGCGATCCCCCAGGCCCTGGTCGACAAGATCAAGGCCGCGGGCACCTTCAACCAGGGTTTCGACACCACCGAGTACCTGGCCAGCGCCCTGATCGACATGAAGCTGCACCTGGCCGGCGACGTCGACATCGATCCCGATGCTTTCGAGCGGACGGAGCTGGCCAAGCTGAACATGCCCAAGGAGATCGTCATGCGGCACCGCACGCCGCAGTTCGGGCACGTGTTCTCGGGCGACGGCTATTCAGCCGGCTATTACAGCTATCTGTGGGCCGACACCCTGACCGCCGACGTGGCCGAAGCCTTCCAGGAGGCTCCGGGCGGCTTCTATGACAAGCCCACCGGCCAGCGCCTGTACGAGACCATCATGTCGAAGGGCAATTCGGTGGATCCGGTCGACCAGTTCAAGGCCTTCCGGGGCCGCAACGTCAAGATCGGGGCCCTGATGCGCGACCGGGGCTTCCCGGTTCCGCCGGGGGCCTAGAAGCGACGCCTAAAGCCTGTCAGCCCGGAAGCCTCGCAGAGGCTATCCGGGACCCAGGGGCCGCCGCACAGCGTTGGCTCCTGGGTCCCGGCTCTCCCCCCGGCTTTTGCCGGGGTCCGGCCGGGATGACAGGATTGAAGTCGGCGCGTGACCCTGTGTGCTCAGGCGCAGATCAAACCGGGAGGTTTCATGGCGTTAGTGCGAAGCACCTTAGCCTCGATCATGGCCCTGGCGCTCCTGGTCTCCACCGCCCACGCCCAGACCGTCGAGCTGACCCCTGCCGACCCGGGCAGCGCCGTCGTGTCCGAACTGCTGGTCGTGGCCCGGCCGCCGGGGCCGGCCCTGTGGCTGGTCGAGAAGGGCGGGGCAAGGCTCTATGTCGTCGGCTCGGCCGCCCCCCTGCCCCACCAGCTGGCCTGGCGCAGCCCGCGACTGGAACGGGCGCTCGACAAGGCCGACCTGCTGCTCTCGCCGCCAGAGGCCTCGGTCGGCCCCGGCCAGATCGCCGGCTTTCTGCTGAAGGGCGGGGC
>NZ_QAII01000103.1:18739-61355 GCF_003060965.1 Caulobacter sp. HMWF025
CGTGCCCTACAAGAACTGGCAGCCGGCGGTAGCGGGTTTCATCCTGTTGTCGGACTTCCGTCAGGCGGCGGGCCTGTCGGAAGCCAAGCCGGTCAGCACGATCGAACGCATGGCCAAGACCCGCAAGGTCAAGATCAAGGCCATGGGGCAGTACCGCCTGGGCCCGGTGCTCGGCAGCGTCGGCAAGCTGTCGCCCGAGGGGCAACTGGCCTGCCTGCGCGATACCCTCGACGAGCTGGAATACGACGGCGAGCGCCCCACGACGATCGGCCGGGACTGGGCCGAGGGCGACCTCGCCTCGGTCAGGGCCCGCTACTCGGCCAGCGCCGCCCAGAGGTGCCTGATGCGCGCGCCGGGCGGCAACACCCTGCTGGCCGACCAGATCGCCCAGTCTGCCAGGACCCTGTCCGAGGCCCTCGACCACGGCGGCGTGACGGTCGCGGTCGTCGATCTGGCCTTCCTGCTGCCGGCCAACGGGGTTCTCGATCGCCTAAGGGCGAGCGGGGCCACCATCACCTCGCCGCCTGACTAGAGGAAATACCCCATGCGCATCTGGCTGGCGGTTGCCGCCCTCACCCTGACCCTGACCACCGCCGCCCGGGCCGAGGTCGTTGATGCGACGCCGGGCGGCTTCCAGGTTCGTCAGTCGGTCGAGATCGCCGCCCCGGCCGCCCGGGTCTGGGCCAGCCTGGTGCAACCGGCCCTGTGGTGGGACCCGCGCCACACCTGGTCCGGCTCGGCCGCCAATCTCTCGCTGGCGGCGGCCTCAGGGGGCTGTTTCTGCGAGCGTCTGCCCGGGGGCGGCTCGGTGATGCACATGAGCACGGTCCATGCCGCGCCCAATGCGAGGCTGACCCTGTTCGGCGCGCTCGGCCCCCTGCAGAACACCGGCGCGGCCGGTCACCTGAACATCCTGCTCTCCGAGAAGGACGGCAGGACCACCGTCACCCTCACCTATGATGTCGGCGGCTATATGAAGGGCGGGCTCGCCACCCTGGCCGCGCCCGTCGACGGCGTGCTGGGCCAGCAGATCCAGCGGCTCAAAGGTCAGGTTGAAACGGGGAAGGCCGGCTAGGCCCTGAGGACCCGGTCCGGCCCGTCGGCACAAAAAAGGCGGCCCCGAGAGACCGCCTCTTTCTATCTTGCCGGCAGCGAAGCCTAGCTGGCGGCGGCCAGGTCGTCGTCGCTGGCCCCCAGCAGCGCCATCTGCAGGCGGGCCCGGTCGCGGCGGGCCGCTTCCAGGGCGCCTTCGGCCAGGGCGGCTTCCGAGGTCAGGCGATCGATCTGGGTCTGAAGTTCGGCGATCTTGTCCTCGTGCTGGCGGCGAGCCTCGTCCTGCGACTGCTGCAGCGTCTCGAGACGGATGCGCAGCTGGTTCTCGCGCTCTTCCGACCGCTTGAGGGTCTTTTCGTGGGCGACCGCGCTCTTGGCCAGCTGGTCCGCGCGCTCGATGGCCGCAGCACGGGCGGTGTCGACACCGGCATGACGCTGGCGCAGACCATCGCTTTCCTCTTCCAGGCTGCGAATGCGCTCAAGTGCCCGCTCGAGGGCGACGTTGAGGTCGCCGGCCCGGCGCTCGACAGCCTGCTGCTGGGCGCTGGACTCGGCGAGGCGCGTGGCCATCTGGCCGTTCATCTCTTCCAGCTTGTCGGCCCGACCGGTGGCGGTCTCCAGGCGGGTCTGCAGGGCCGAGATCTCGGCACGGCCGGTCTCGACCTGGCTCTCAAGGCCACGGATCGTGCGGCTGCTGTCGGTCTGATGCACCGAAAGGGCGTTCTCGGCGGCCTGCAGGCGAGCCCGCTCGGCGGCAATCTGAGCTTCCAGATCGGTCTCGACCCGCGACAGACGCGCAACATCGAAGCCGGCCTGATCGAGGCGCTTCTTCAGGGTGGCGACCTCTTCGGTCAGCAGGGCATTCTGCTGCTGGACGCGGGCCAGCGAGGCCTCGGCTTCGCCACGGCGAGCGTCGATGTCCTGGCTCTGGACGCGCAGGGTATCAACGTCCTGCACGAGATGCTCGATCCGGGCATTGGCGTCCCGCAGCGAGGCGTCCAGGCTGCCGGCCTTCAGGTCCGACTGCAGCAGGCCATTGCGCAGGCGATCAATTTCTAGGGCGCTGTCTTCGAGGGCCGTGTCCTGGGCCTGCCGGCGGGCGTCGGATTCGCCGAGCGCCGTTTCAGTCTGCTGCAGGCGCGCAGCGGTTTCACGCTCTTCGGCCTTGGCAACCGCAGCCTGCCGCAGGGCCATTTCGTAATTGGCCCGCAGGGCGATCAGCTCGGCATGTTCGGCCCGGCGGGCCTCGAATTCCTCGGCGACCGGCTGGCGGATCTCGCTGAGCAGCGGCTCGATGGCGCGCAGGTGCTCGACGACGCGGGCGATGCTGTCGAGCCCGCCGTGAATGGTTTCGTAGCGGACGCCGATGGCCTGGGTGGACTCGATCAGACGGTCGGCACCCTCGGGGCGGCCGACGCCTTCGACCAGCATGGCCGGCTTCACCGTCTTGGTGTCACGGACGTTCTTGGACAGCAGCCTCATCTCGCCCACCTTCTCACGAACCGCGCGACGACACCCGGCGTGCCGTAACGGCCTCGCGACCGCGCAGAATCATTTTAACAATCGTTAACAGATTAGCTTGCGCGCCCGAATGCTGTCGAGGCGAAGATCGTGTGAAGCTTGGGGACGCATTGCCGCAGAGCGCGTTTTTGGGCGCCGTCGCAGGCTCTCCAGAGGAAAGCCATGCAACGGCACCCGGACGCTAAGGCCTGACTCAGGCTGCGGCCTGCTCGGCGGCCGCAACCGGCTCCAGCCGGATCAGGTAGTCAAAGGCCGAAAGCGCCGCCTTGGAGCCCTCGCCCATGGCGATGATGATCTGCTTGTAGGGCGTGGTCGTCGCGTCCCCGGCCGCGAAGACCCCGGGGAGCGAGGTCTCGCCGCGCTGATCCACCTCGATTTCGCCGCGCGGGCTCAGGGCAATACCGCTGTCCTTCAGCCATTCGGTATTGGGCACCAGGCCGATCTGCACGAAGACACCGTCCAGGTCGACCCGGTGCAGGCTGTCGCTGCCCCGGTCCTTGTAGCTCAGGCCCGTCACGCGGCTGCCGTCGCCATGGATCTCGGTGGTCATGGCCGAGGTGACGATCGTCACGTTCGGCAGGCTGGCCAGCTTGCGCTGCAGGACAGCATCGGCCCGCAGCTGGCCGTCGAACTCGATCAGGGTGACATGGGCGACGATGCCGGCCAGATCGATCGCGGCCTCGACGCCGCTGTTGCCGCCGCCGATCACCGAGACGCGCTTGCCCTTGAAAAGTGGGCCGTCGCAGTGCGGGCAATAGGCCACACCACGGTTCTTGTACTCGGCCTCACCGGGCACATTGACGTTCCGCCAGCGGGCTCCGGTGGACAGGATGACGCTGCGGGCCGACAGGCTGGCCCCGTTCTCGAGCTCGACCTCGATCAGGCCGCCCGGAGACGCGGCCGGGACGAGCCCCACGGCCTTCTGCAGGTTCATGATGTCGACATCGTAGTCCCTGACGTGCTGTTCCAGGCCCGAGACCAGCTTGGGCCCTTCGGTGTGCGAGACCGAGATGAAGTTCTCGATGGCCATGGTGTCCAGCACCTGGCCGCCGAAGCGCTCGGCTGCAATGCCCGTGCGAATACCCTTGCGGGCCGCATAGATGGCTGCGGCCGCACCGGCCGGCCCCCCGCCGATCACCAGAACGTCGAAGGCGGCCTTGGCGCGGATCTTGTCGGCCATGCGGTCGGCCGCGCCGGTGTCGAGCTTGGCCAGGATCTGTTCCAGGTCCATGCGCCCCTGGCCGAACGGCTGGCCGTTCAGCAGGATGGTCGGCACGGCCATCACCTGGCGCGCCTCGACCTCGGCCTTGAACAGGGCCCCATCGATGGCGACGTGGCGGATTCGCGGGTTCAGGGCGCTCATCGTGTTAAGGGCCTGCACCACGTCCGGGCAGTTCTGGCAGGACTGCGAGAAATAGGTCTCGAAATGATAGTCGCCGTCGAGGTCGCGGACCCGGTCCAGGACCTCGGCCTCGAAGCGCGGCGGGTGGCCGCCCACATGCAGCAGGGCCAGGACCAGCGAGGTGAACTCGTGGCCCAGCGGCAGGCCGGCGAAGCGCACATCGGCATCGCCTGACGCCCGGGTGATGGCAAAGGACGGCTTGCGCGCGTCGTCGCCGTCAAAGCGGAGGCTGACCTTGTCGGAGGTGCTGGCCACGTCCTCGAGCAGGGCCCGCATGTCGCGCGCGCCGCTGCTGTCGTCGAGCGAGGCGACGAGCGTGATCGGCTGACGCAGGTTCTGCAGATAGGCGGTCAGCTGGGTCTTCAGGCTGGCGTCCAACATCGGAGGCTCCGGAGGCGAGGCGCACCTCTCCCGTCGGGAGACATGAGCCAGTTTTTCGAATGAGAAAATAGGGCGTCGCCGCGGGCTCCGTGGGGAGACGGCCAGCGGGCGGCGACGCCGGACCGCGACCCGCCAGGGGCCGCGGTCGGTCTACAGACTTAGATCTTGCCGACGAGGTCGAGCGAGGGGGCCAGGGTCTTCTCGCCCTCTTCCCACTTGGCCGGGCAGACTTCGCCCGGGTGCGAGGCGACGTACTGGGCGGCCTTGATCTTGCGGATCAGCTCGGCAGCGTTACGACCGATGCCTTCAGCGGTGATTTCCATGAACTGGATCACGCCTTCGGGATCGACCAGGAAGGTGCCGCGGTCGGCCAGGCCGACGCCTTCGCGCATGACCTCGAAGTTGTTGGTCACCAGGCCCGACGGGTCGCCGATCATGGTGTACTGGATCTTGCCGATGGCCGGCGAGCTGTCGTGCCAGGCCTTGTGCGAGAAGTGGGTGTCGGTCGAGACCGAATAGACCTCAACGCCCATCTTCTGCAGCTCGGGATAGTTGTCAGCCAGGTCTTCAAGCTCGGTCGGGCAGACGAAGGTGAAGTCGGCGGGGTAGAAGAACACGACGGACCACTTGCCCTTCAGGTCGGCGTCGCTGACCTCGATGAACTTGCCGGCCTTGAAGGCCGTCGCGGTGAAGGGTTTGATGGTGGTGTTGATCAAGGCCATGGAGAGCTCCCGTAAAAGGTGAGCGCACCTCTACGCCCCCGAGATGAATAGGTCCAATCGATTAAATCATTCATCAGGATAGATCTGATCTATGCAGAGAGGGCCGGCAGGCCTAGGCTGCGGCCATGCTCCCCACCCTGCGCCAGCTGCAATATCTCAAGCTTCTGTCCGAGCACGGCTCGTTCAGCCGGGCCGCCGAAAGCGCCCATGTCACCCAGCCGACCCTGTCGGCCGGAATCCAGGAGCTGGAAAAGATCCTGGGCGCGGCGGTCGTCGACCGGGCCCGGTCGGGGGTGATCCTGACCGCCGCCGGCCAGGAGGCCGTGCGCCGGGCCGAGGATATTCTCGCCCGGACCGAGGACCTGGTACAGGCGGCCCGTGGCGCGGGGCTGCCCCTGGCCGGGCGCTTCCGGCTAGGCGTCATTCCGACCGTGGCTCCCTATCTGCTGCCGAGGGCCCTGCCGGTGCTGCGGGACCGCTTCCCCAAGCTGCGCCTGTTCCTGCGCGAGGACCTGACCCAGCGCCTGATCGCCGCCCTGAAGGCCGGGGCCCTCGACGCCGCCCTGATCGCCCTGCCCTATGACATGACCGGTCTGGACTGGGCCCATGTCGAGGACGATGAACTTCTGGCGGCGGCGCCGGCCAATCACCCGATGTCGGCCTCGGTGCGGGTCGACCCCGACAGCCTGAAGAACGACGACCTGATCCTGCTCGAGGACGGCCACTGCCTGCGCGACCACGCCCTGGCGGCCTGCGGTCTGGAGCCGCCGCGCGGGGTCGGGGACGAAGAAAGCTTCGCCGCCACCTCCCTGCCGACCCTGGTGCAGATGATCGGCTCGGGCCTGGGCGTCTCCTTCCTGCCGGCCATGGCGGTCCACGCCGGTCTGACCGACAAGACCGCCGTCACGGTCCGCCCGCTGGATTCGGATCATTCCAGCCGCGAGATCGTGGTGGCCTGGCGAGCAGGCTCCAGCCGCGCCGCCGAGGGCCGCCTGCTGGCCGAGACCCTGCAGGCCGCCTGAGGCGGTCTCAGTGCAGGCCGCGCAGCAGGTCGATCCGGCGCATGGCCTTGCCGGGCAGCTCCGAGACCCGGCCCAGCGGCAGGGCCTCGGCCATCTGCCGTACGCCATAGGCGGCGCTGCGCACGAAGGTGGCCGGTGAGAGCGCGCCGAAGAAGCCGAAGACCACGGTCTGGCGGGCATTGGAGAGCTCGCGCTTGAACCGGTAGTCACCGGCCCCGAGGTCGAGATGGGTAAAACCCCCGCCGTGCATGGTCTTCAGGATGTCCTGGAACAGCATCAGGCCGGGGGAATAGCGCTCGAAGGCGGGATTGTGGGCGATCAGCCAGCCATGGATGGTGTGGACGCCGCGCAGATGCAGATGCACCGCCGCCAGCTCGCCGCCGAGGTGCAGGGTATAGAGCCCGCCGCCGAAGCCGGCCTCGCGGATGGCAAACAGGTCCTCGACCAGCTTCATCACCCAGGGCGTCCTGAAATAGTCGGTCTGGCCGGTCGCAACCAGCTGGCCGCGCTTCCAGGCGATCAGCTGATCGAAGGCGGACCGGTCATCCGACAGGGCGGTGAAGACCGCCGGACCGACCTCGCGCTCGGCCTTGCGGCGCTTCTTGTCGATGTCCTTTAGGACACCCGACCCCGCCGCCTTGCGCTGGGCCTCATAGGCCGCATAGCCGTCCGGCACCTCGACAATCCAGGAATCGGTTTGGCCGCGGCCGTGGCGGGCCAGGGTCTCGTCATCGGCCTGCATATGGCAAAAATCGAGGCGGGAGACGCCGAGTGCCGAGAGCAGGCCGCGCGGATCGACCGCGACACCCGGGCTCCCGACCAGGGCCTGATAGTCGCACATCGGCGCGCCGACCGGCATGGCGACGCCGTGACGGATCCGCACCGGCAGAAAACCGACCGGGCAACCGTCGTCGGTGCGCAGGATCGCGACCTTGATATCACAGGCCTTCTCGCCGGTCGCGGCCCGGGCCCGGGCGACGGCCGTGGTCCACAGCGGCGACAGGAAGGGCGAGTCGAGGCGCGGGACCCCCGCCTGCAGGCGCGACCAGTGGTCAGCGTCAGCAGGAGACAGGTCCGGGGCGGCAACGACGTCGATCTTCAAGGCGGGGCTCTGGGCGAAATCCGGGTCGGCTTTGTCAGACCCGATCCTCGCCCAGATAGATTTCCCCAGTGTTGACGACGCTCAACCGCGCGTAATCCGGAGCGAACGGATCAATCCATCAGCTTGCGCGACAGGTAGATGTATTCCATCGCCTGCCGCCGGGCGGTCTCGGCCAGATTGGCCGCCCCGGCATGGCCGCCGTCGATGTTCTCGTAATAGAGCACCGGATAGCCCAGCTCTTCCAGCCGCGCGGCGGCCTTGCGGGCATGGGCCGGATGGACGCGGTCGTCCTTGGTCGAGGTCTCGATGAACACCTCGGGATAGGGCTTGCCGGCCTTGAGGTTGGAATAGGGGTCGTACTTCTCGATCACGGCCCGCTCGGACGGAATGGCCGGGTCGCCATACTCGCCGACCCACGAGGCCCCGGCCCCGATCTGGCTGTAGCGGATCATGTCGAACAGCGGCACCTGCACGACGATGGCGTTGTAGAGCTCGGGGCGCTGGGTCAGGGCCACGCCCATCAGCAGGCCGCCGTTCGACCCGCCCATAATCCCCAGCCGCCGGGGCGAGGTGATCTTGCGGGTGATCAGGTCCTGGCTGACGGCGAAGAAGTCATCATAGACCTTCTGGCGGTTCTCTTTCAGGCCGGCCTCGTGCCAGGCGGGGCCGAACTCGCCGCCGCCGCGGATATTGGCCACCACATAGGTGCCGCCGCGCTCCAGCCACAGCTTGCCCATCACGCCCGAATAGCCCGGGGTCATCGGCACCTGGAAGCCGCCATAGGCATAGAGCAGGGTCGGGTTGGAGCCGTCATACTTCACGGCCTTGGGCCGCACGACGAAATAGGGGATCTTCACCCCGTCGCTGCTGGTCGCCTCGAACTGCTCGACCACATGGGTCGAGGCGTCGAAGCGGGCGGGCGAGGCCTTGACCTGCTCCAGCTTCAGCGTGCCGGCATCGGCCAGCCAGAAGGTCGAAGGCGTCAGATAGCCGGTGACGGTGACGAACAGGCGCTCGTCCTTCTCCGAGGTCGAGCCGAGGCCGATGCTGGAATTGGCCGGCAGGGCCAGGTCCTGCGACGTCCAGCCCTGGGCGCCGTGGGTCAGCACCCGGGCCGCGCCCTTGACGTTGTCAAGCAGGGCCACGACCAGTTTGGTGCGGGTGGTGGTGACGCTCTCGACCGACTGGCGGGCGGTGGGGCGCAGCACCAGGGTCGCCTTTGCCGCCGTCGGTGCGGCCTTCAGGGCGGCGAGGTCAAAGCTGATCAAATCACCGGTCTTGAAGCCCTTTTCCGCCCAGTCCTGCTCCATCAGCACGACCATCTGGCCGGCGACATAGCCCTGGATCGAGGCCTTCAGCGGCAAATCGAGCTTCACCGGCCCCTTGTCGGACAGCAGATAGTATTCGCTCTCGAAGAAGGTCACGCCCCGCGCGGCCATGACCGCCACGGTCTTGCCGTCGGCGTCGCGCAGCACGAAGGGACTGACCGACACGTCGGTCTCGGTGCCGCGATAGAGCTCGGTCGCGGCGCTCAGCGGCTGGCCGCGTTTGATGGTCTTCAGCACATAGGCATAGCCCGACTTGGTCACCTGGCCCGGTTCCCACTCGCGGGCCACCAGCAGGGTGTCCCTGTCCAGCCAGGTATAGTTCTGCTTGCCCTCGGGCAGTTCAAAGCCACCGGGCACGAAGCTCTTGGTCGTGGTGTCGAACTCGCGAACCGTGACGGCATCCTTGCCGCCGTTCGACAGGCTGAGCAGGCAGCGGGTGTCTTCCGGCGGCAGGCAGCCGGCTCCCTTGAACACCCAGTTGGCGTTCTCGGCCTTGGTCAGGGCGTCGATGTCGAGAATGGTCTCCCAGACCGGCTCGGCCGTGCGGTAGCTCTCCAGCGTGGTCTTGCGCCACAGGCCGCGCACGTGGGTGGCGTCCTGCCAGAAGTTGCGCAAGCTGCCGTCGCCGGCGAACGACACGCCCGGCACCCGGTCCTTGGCATTGAGGATGGCCAGGGCCTGGCTTTCCAGACCGGCATAGCGGGCGTCTCCCTGCAGGACCGGCATGGTCTTGGCGTTGCGGGCCTTGGCCCAGTCCATGGCCCGGGTGCCCTCGATCTCCTCCATCCAGAGATAGGGATCGGACTTGCCCAGCTCCGACAGGGGCGTGCGCACCTCGGTGGCCGGAGCGGCGGGTTCGGCAGCGTGGGAAGCGGTCATGAGGCTCGTGGAGGCGAGAAGGGCGAGGACAAGGCTACGCATCAGTTAGTGATCCATGAGCTGGCGCGACAGGTAGGTGTAGTGCAGGGCCCAGCGGCGGGCATTGGACTTCGGATCCGCACCATTGGCGTGGCCGCCGTCGGTATTTTCGAAATAGAGATGGTCGACCTTCAGATCATCCAGCCGGGCGGCGAACTTGCGGGCATGGCCGGGATGGACCCGGTCGTCCTTGGTCGAGGTGGTGATATAGGCCAGCGGGTATTTCATCCCGGCCTTCAGGTTCTGATAGGGCGAATAGGCCTCGATGAAGGCCCGTTCAGCGGGAATGTCGGGGTCGCCATATTCGCCGATCCACGAGGCGCCGGCCGGCAGCTTGGTGTAGCGGATCATGTCCAGCAGCGGGCTTTCGACCACCACCGCATTCCACAGGTCGGGCCGCTGGGTCAGGGCCACGCCCATCAGCAGGCCGCCATTGCTGCGGCCATAGGCCCCCAGGTGTCGCGGCGAGGTGATCTTCTTGCTGATCATGTCCTCGGCCACGGCGAAATAGTCGTCATAGGCGCGCTGGCGGTTGGCCTTCAGGGCCGCCTCGTGCCAGGCCGGACCGAACTCGCCGCCGCCCCGGATGTTGGCCACGGCATAGCTGCCGCCCTTCTCCAGCCACAGCTTGCCGATCAGCGGGTCATAGACCGGCAGTTTCGACAGGTTGAAGCCACCATAGGCGTGCAGCAGGGTCGGGTTTGAGCCGTCGTGTTTGTGACCCTTGGGATGGATCAGGAAGTAGGGAACCTTGGTGCCGTCCTTGCTGGTGGCGACCTTCTGCTCGACCTCAAGATTGCCGCCCTCGAACTGGGCCGGCAGGGCCTTGACGGTCTCGGCCCTGCCGCCGGCCGCATCGGCCAGTTTCAGCTGGGTCGGGGTGGTGAACCCCTCGACGCTATAGAAGATCTGGTCGCCCTCGTCGGCGGTCGAGCCCAGGGAGACCGAAGCGTTGGGCAGGCCGGGCAAGGTGGCCTTGGTCCAGGTCGCGCCCGCAGGTTTGAAGGTAAAGACCCCGCCGCGCACATTGTCATAGATCGCCGCGACCACCGTATGGTCGGTGACGGTCAGCTGGTCGACGGCCTGCACGGCAGTGGGCGCAAAGATCACGCTGGTCGCGAGCCCGGGGTCCGGCGTCACGGCGATGATCGAACCGGCCTTGGCCCCCAGGCCGTCCTCGTTCAGCTCGACGATCAGCCGGCCGTTCAGCAGGCCGGCGATATTGGCCTTTTGCGGCAGGGTCAGCGGCACCACCTTGCCGTCCGCCCAGACCTGACGCTCGGTGTGGAAGAAATCCGTCGCCCGCTCGATCAGCACCACCCGGTTGCCGGCCGCGTCGCGCAGCACATTGGGCCGGGCCGAGACGTCGCTCTTCTGACCCCGGAACACCTCGTCGGCCTGATCCAGCGGCTGACCGCGCTTCAGGGTCTTGATGACCATGCCGTAGCCGCTGTCGGTGGTGGTGCCGGGGCCCCAGTCGCGGGTCAGGATCAGGGTGTCGGGATCCAGCCATTCGACGGTCTGCTTGCCTTCGGGCAACAGGAAGCCGCCCGCGACGAAGCTCTTGCTGGTCAGGTCGAATTCGCGGACCTCGACGGCGTCCTTGCCGCCATTGGAGAGGTTGACCAGGCAGCGGTCATGGGTTTTCGGACGGCAGTCGGCCCCCTTCCAGATCCAGTTCTTGCCCTCGGCCTTGGCCAGGGCGTCCAGATCCAGCACCGTCTCCCAGACCGGTGCGGCGGTCTTGTAGGAGGCGAGCGTCGTGCGCCGCCAGATCCCGCGCACATGGGTCGCATCCTGCCAGAAGTTGAAGACGCTGGTGCCGATGAAGTTGGGCGCGGCGATGCGGTCTTTCGCCGACAGGATGGTCAGGGCCTGCGCCTGCAGCCCGGCGAAACGCGGATCGCCCGACAGCAGCGGCAGGGTCTTGGCGTTCTCCGCCTTAACCCAGGCCAGGCTGTCAGGGCTTTCCACCGCCTCCAGCGCCAGATGCGGGTCGCTGTCCTGCGCCAGGGCGGCACCGTGGGAGAGCAGGGTCAGGGCCAGGGCCCCGGCGGAACAGGTGCGAAGCAGGGTCATGGGGCGGGACGGTATCGGAAAATCTGACCCGCGCCAGAGCCTCCGGCCGGTGCAATTGACCACGTTCCGCGTTTGGTCTTGAAATCGCCAACCGGGTCGGGCGGTCTCCGGGCCACGCGGGGGGATGAAACATGGCCGATCCAGTCTGGACGACGGGGCTTGGGCGCCATCTGGCGACCGCAGTGACACTGGCGCTGTTGGTAGCCTGTCCGTTCGAAGCTCTGGCTGAAACACCTGCTGCACCACCCGAAGCCGGCGTCATGGTCGACCACGTG
This sequence comes from Caulobacter sp. HMWF025, assembly GCF_003060965.1. Taxonomy (GTDB): domain Bacteria; phylum Pseudomonadota; class Alphaproteobacteria; order Caulobacterales; family Caulobacteraceae; genus Caulobacter. The sequence goes on from NZ_QAII01000103.1 coordinate 30,543, forward strand.
GCGCTGTACGTCGCCGATCTGGACGTCAGTGCGGCATTCTACAGCCAGGTTCTGGGCCTTGAAGAAATCCCGTCCGCCGCCAAGGGCCGGCGCTGGATGGCCCTGGGATCAGCGCAACTGCACCTGCTCGGAGGCCGCGCCGAACCGGTTCCGGATCAGAAGTCACGGCACATTGCCCTGACCACCCTGAGTCTTGAGCCCGTCATGAGCGCCCTGAAGGCGCGAGGCATGACCTGGGAGGATTTCGCAGGCCATGTCGGACAGATCAGCCAGACCCGCACCGACGGCGTCCGGCAGATCTTTTTCAAGGATCCCGATGGCTACTGGATCGAGGTCAACGACGCCGGAAAACTGTCCAGGCCCTGAGCCGACATTCTTGGCCCTCAGTCCTCAGCCGGGGTTAGCGGGCCAAACGGGCGCTGAGCCAGAAACGCCCTGACAGGATAGACCCGACCTCCGGAGCACCGGGAATCGTGGTGGGATCGATCACGACATCCAGTGTGGACCCGCCGTAGGTTCGAACCAGCGTCCACCAGAACTTGCCCCCACCTGCGGCATTGGTTCTGAACTCTGCCTTCAACACTGTCCCTGCGAAATCGGCATAGGCTTTCGGCAGTTTGGAGCCCTCCGGGATAAGGCCGCCGACGCTGGCCTTGTACATCCCGCTCGGGATGAAGAAGTCCGCAGCGTAGTAGAGCTGACTTCCGTCCTGCGACTTTATGTAGGCGGCCTCATTCGCAAACAGCGACGGCGCGTAGCTGAAGGCCGCAATCTCGAGGGTCACCTTGGCCCCAGGCACGAGGCTGGCCGCTTCGGCCGGATCGGCGAGATCAAAAACCAGCGGCGTTTCCTCGCCCCTGAACCGCGCCGTCATGGCCACCTCGAACGGCTTCCAGTCCGGATCGGAGACGTCCGCTGCGATGTCCACCTCGACGCGGCTCTCGCCGTCAAACCCGGGGTTCAGCGTGACGAGTTCCGCTGCGTTTTTGGTACCCTTGCGAAGCGCCAGCCTGAGTTCGCTGCCGGAAGGGTCCTTGACGAGGCAGACCATATCCCGGGGTGACAGCGCAGAGGCGGTGCATTTTGGCAGGTACTCACGCGTCAGGGTGCTCATCCAGGCAGGGTTCTGGAAATCGATCTCGAACCCAATGCTCGAGAAATGGGAAACTTCCACCTGGACCTCCACCGACGCTCGCCTGGCCTGCCGACCCCGTAATCGATCAACCCTAGCGGGATTTACCCGCCCGAGGACAGAGCCAAGCGCAGCATCCCCTGACGCCGCCGCGACTTTTCCCCTATATAGCCCCCACCATGAGCCGCACCTTTCTCAAGATGAACGGCCTCGGCAACGACTTCGTCGTGATCGAGACCGCCAGCCAGTCCTTCGAGCCCACGCCGGAGGAAATCCGCGCCATCGCCAAACGCGGTGACGGTGGCATCGGCTGCGACCAGGTGATCGCCATCGATCCGCCGCGCAGCGAAGGCGCGTCGGCCTATGTGCGGTTCTGGAATTCCGATGGCGACGCCGTCGGGGCCTGCGGCAACGGCACGCGCTGCGTGGCCTGGCTGCTGATGCAGTCCGCCGGCAAGGACAGCGTGGCCTTCGACACCGACGGCGGCCGTCTGTCGGGCCAGATGGCCGGCGACAGGCGGGTGACGGTCGACATGGGCCCGCCGGGCCTCGACTGGACCCAGATCCCCCTGTCCGAAGAGATGAACACCGAGCGGGTCGAGTTGCAGGTCGGTCCGATCGACGCGCCGCTGGTCCATACGCCGGTCTGCGTCTCGATGGGCAATCCGCATGTGGTGTTCTTCGTCGAGGCGCCGGTCACCGACGCCTTCGCCACCGGCACCGGCTCGCTGGTCGAGCATCACCCGCTGTTTCCGGAAGGCGTCAATGTCGGGTTTGCGCACATCGCCGCCCGCGATCACATCCAGCTGAAGGTCTGGGAACGCGGCGCGGGCCTGACGCTCGCCTGCGGTACCGGGGCCTGCGCCGCCCAGGTGGCCGCCGTGCGCCGGGGCCTGACTGATCGTGTCGCCACCGTCGAATTCGAGAGCGGGTCGCTGGTCATCGAATGGCGCGAGGCCGACGGCCACGTGATCATGACCGGCCCCATCACCATGGACTATGCCGGCAAGCTGCCGGAAAGGACCGCAGCATGAGCCTTCACCCCGCGCTTGAAGCCGGCAAGACCGCCGTCATCACCGGTGCCGCCGACGGCATCGGCCTGGCCGCCGCCAAGATCTTCCGCGCGCTGGGCCTGAACGTGGTGATGGCCGACGTCACCGGCCGCAAGCTGAAGCAGGAGGCCGAGGCCATCGGCGCCCTCGCCGTGCCCACCGACGTCGCCGACCGTGCGGCCGTCGAGGCCCTGAAGGCTGTCGCGATCGAAAAGTTCGGCGCGGTCGACGTGCTGATGAACAATGCCGGGGTCGGCGGTGGCGGCGACGCCTTTGCCGGCGACGACGCCTGGAGCCGCATCCTCGACGTCAATCTGTGGGGCGTGATCAACGGCGTGCAGGTGTTCGGCGAAGAGATGGCCCTGTCGGGTCGTCCCGGCCTGATCATCAATACCGGCTCCAAGCAGGGCATCACCCAGCCGCCCGGCGACACGGCCTACAACGTGTCAAAGTCGGCGGTGAAGGCCCTGACCGAAGGCCTGGCCCACACCCTGCGCCAGACCGAAGACTGCCAGGTCACCGCCCACCTGCTGATCCCGGGCTACACCTTCACCGGCATGACCAAGCGCGGTCCGGGCGGCAAGCCCGACGCGGCCTGGACGCCCGAGCAGGTCGTGCACTTCATGCTGGCCCGCATCGAGGCCGGCGACTTCTACATCCTGTGCCCCGACAACGACGTTACCCGCGCCGTCGACGAGAAGCGCATGGCCTGGGCCATGGGCGACATCATCGAAAACCGCCCGGCCCTGTCGCGCTGGCACCCCGACTGGAAGGACGCCTTCGCGGCGTTCGTGGACAGGCCGTGACGACCTATACCGTCATCGCCTCCAGGCCCAAGGCTCCCGCCGTCGGTGAGGAAGGTGGACCGGCGACCACGATGTCCGGCCCCGACGGCGTTGACGTCGTCACCTTCGGCTGCCGGCTGAACGCCTATGAGTCCGAGGCCATCCGCGCCCGCGCCTCGGCCGATGGCCTGTCGGACGCGGTGGTCTTCAACACCTGCGCCGTCACCAACGAGGCCGTGCGTCAGGCCCGGCAGGCGATCCGCAAGGCCCGTCGCGAGCGGCCCGACGCCCGGCTGATCGTCACCGGCTGCGCCGCCCAGATCGATCCGGCTGCCTTCGCCGCCATGCCCGAAGTCGACCTCGTTTTGGGCAATGCCGAGAAGGCCGCGCCCGGCGCGTTGCTCGACACCTCCACCCGCGTACGGGTCAATGACATCATGTCGATCAGGGAGACCGCCGGTCACCTGATCGCCGGCCTCAAGGACCGCGCCCGGGCCTATGTCGAGGTCCAGAACGGCTGCGACCACCGCTGCACCTTCTGCATCATCCCGTTCGGACGCGGCAATTCCCGCTCGGCTCCGGCCGGTGAGGTGGTCGAACAGATCCGCCGGCTGGCGACCGAGGGCTATAACGAGGTGGTGCTGACCGGGGTCGATGTCACCTCGTGGGGCACCGACCTGCCGGGCCAGCCGACCCTTGGCCAGCTGGTCGGCCGGATCCTCAAGCTGGTCCCCGACCTGCCGCGCCTGCGCCTGTCGTCGATCGACGCGGCCGAGATCGATCCCGACCTGTTCAGGCTGCTCGAGACCGAGCCGCGGCTGATGCCCTATCTGCACCTGTCGCTGCAGGCCGGCGACAACATGATCCTCAAGCGGATGAAGCGCCGCCACAGCCGCGAGGACGCCCTGAAGCTGGTGGCCGAGGTGCGCCGGGTGCGCCCCGACACCGCCTTCGGCGCCGACCTGATCGCCGGCTTCCCGACCGAGACCGAAGAGGCGTTCGAAAACACCCTGAAGCTGGTCGAGGAGGCGGGGCTCGCCTTCCTGCACGTCTTCCCCTACAGCGCCCGCCCCGGCACGCCGGCCGCGCGGATGCCGCCGGTCAAGGGCCCGGTGATCAAGGACCGCGCCCGCCGTCTGCGCGAAGCCGGTCAGGCCGGTCTTGAACGTCACCTGCAGCGCCAGGTCGGCCGCGTGCTGTCAGGCCTGGTCGAGCGCGACGGCATCGCCCGGGGCGAGGACTTCACCGAGATCGCCTTTGCGGGCGAGGCCCCGCAGGGCCAGATCGTCGCCTTCCGCGTCACCGGCCATGACGGGTCGCGGGTGCTCGCCGAGCAGGTCGCCTAGCCCCCGACAAACAGCTCCCGCGAGGGGCAGAGATCGGCGATCTTGCAGATCTCGCATTTGGGCCGGCGGGCCAGGCAGACATAACGGCCGTGCAGGATCATCCAGTGATGGGCCCGGGTCTGGTAGGGGCCAGGGACGATCCGCATCAGGTCCTCCTCGACCCGATCGGGCACCTTGCCGGCTGACAGTTTCAGGCGGTGGGCGACCCGGAACACATGGGTGTCGACGGCGATCGCCGGTTCGATGTCCAGCTCATTGAGCACCACGCTGGCAGTCTTGCGGCCCACCCCCGGCAGGTTTTCCAGATCGGCGCGGTTCAGCGGCACCTCGCCGCCATGCTGCTCGACCAGGATCCTGGCCGCCGCCATCACGTTCCTGGCCTTGCTGCGGAACAGGCCGATCGAGGCGATGTAGCGGGTCAGTTCCGCCTCGCCCAGCTCGAGCATCTTCTCCGCACTGTCAGCCACGGCGAACAGCGGCCCGGTGGCCTTGTTGACCTGCACGTCGGTGGCCTGGGCCGACAGGGCCACGGCGGTCACCAGGGTATAGGGGTTGGAATAGTGCAGCTCGGTCTTGGGATGCAGGTCGAGGCTCTCGAAGCGGTCAAACAGCACGGCCACGCGCGTGCGTTCGGCGGGCGAGATCCGTTTGACGGCAGGGCGTTTGCGGACGGGTTTCTTCAGCGGAGCCATGGGCCGCGACCATGGCGTGATGCGCCCCCCTCGCCAAGCCGTGCAGGCGTGCCTAAATGATCGCCATGGCCGCGCCCCTTTACATGGATGCCGTGATCACCCCCAACCGCTCGCTGAGCCGGCAGGGCCTGCGCATCGTTCTGGGCGTGGTGATCGCCTTCAACCTGCTGATCGCCGTCTTCCTGCTGGTGCTGGGCGCGCCGCCGGTCCTGCCGTTCCTGGGTCTCGACGTCCTGGCCATCTGGTGGGCCCTGCGGACCAGCTTCCGCGCCGCCGAGCGCCGGGAGCGGGTGCGGGTCACCGCCGAGGCCGTGACGGTCAGTCGCGAGGACGAGCGGGGCGCGCGGGTGATCTGGACCTCGCCCACCGCCTTTACAGGCGTCGATGTCGACCAGCCCGGCGAGCACGAAGCGCGGGTGCGGATCCGCATCTATCGCCGCCGCCTGACCCTGGGCCGAGCGCTCAGCCCGCCCGAGCGGGTCGAATTCGGAGATGCCCTGCGCCAGGCGATCCGCGATGCCCGGTCCGAGCGCTATCCGCACGCCGGCGTCAGCGCCTGAGCAAGAACCGGGCGGACAGCCTTCAGCCCCGGCGCTAGGGTTTGCGCATGGCCCTCGACCTTCACCCCTCCCAGGACTTCGCCCGGCTGACCGAACGCTCGGCCGACTATCACCGCATGGCGGTGGCCCTCGACTGGCTGGCGGAGCGCTGGCAGGAGCGGCCCTCGCTGGACGAGGCCGCCGAGGCGGTCGGCCTGTCGCCGTTCCATTTCCAGCGGATCTTCACCCGCTGGGCCGGGGTCAGCCCCAAGACCTTTGTCTCGGCCATCGCCCATGCCGAGGCGCGGCGCTCGCTGGAGGCCGGGGCCAGCGTGCTCGACGCGGCCTATGACGCCGGCCTGTCGGGCCCCTCGCGCCTGCATGACCTGTTCATCGCCCAGGAAGCGGTCACCCCGGGCGAGGTCCGCCGTCGCGGCGAGGGCATGACCCTCCGCCATGGCTGGGCCCCCACCCCGTTCGGCCGGGGCCTGTTCGTGATGGCCGAGCGCGGCCTGGCCGGTCTGGCCTTTTCGGACGGCGATGATGAGGCCACCCATGCCGACATGCACCGGCGCTTTCCCGCGGCCGACTGGGTCCGCGACGACGCCGTCGCAGCGGCCGCCGCCGTCCAGGCCTTTGCCGGCGGCCATGGGCCCATGCCGCTGGTCCTGATCGGCTCGCCGTTTCACATCCAGGTCTGGAAGGCCCTGCTGCGCATCCCCGCCGGAGCGACCTCGACCTACGGCCAGATCGCCGCCTGGGCGGGCAAGCCCCGCGCCTACCAGGCCACCGGCGGCGCGATCGGGGCCAATCCGATCTCGCTGCTCATCCCCTGCCACCGGGCCATCGCCAAGGACGGCCGGCTGACCGGCTATCACTGGGGCCTGGCCCGCAAGGCGGCCATGCTGGGCATAGAGGCGGTTGCGGCGGCGGGATAAGGGAACTTGCCCCCTACTGATCGCTTCGCGATCGTCTTCCCCCGAAGGGGGAAGACAGGCGCGCGAACCTCCTCTTCCCCCTCCGGGGGAAGACGGCTGCGCAGCAGCCCGTAGGGGGCAAGTGTCAGACTCTACAGAATAAACCGGCTCAGATCGGCATTGGCCGCCAGGGCCCCGACCTTGTCGGCGACATAGGCGGCGTCGATCGTCACCGTCTCGCCGGAGCGGTCGGCGGCCGTGAAGCTGATCTCCTCGACCACCTTTTCCAGGATGGTCTGCAGCCGGCGGGCCCCGATGTTCTCGACTGAGGCGTTCACGGCCACGGCCGCGTCAGCAAGGGCGTCGACGGCGTCTTCCGTGAAGATCACCGTCAGGCCCTCGGTGGCCAGCAGCGCCTGATGCTGGCGGATCAGGTTGGCCTCCGGCTCGGTGAGGATCCGCCGCAGGTCGTCGCGGGTCAGGCCTTTCAGCTCGACCCGGATCGGCAGCCGCCCCTGCAGTTCGGGCAACAGGTCCGAGGGCTTGGCGACGTGGAAGGCTCCCGAGGCGATGAACAGGATGTGGTCGGTCTTGACCGGGCCGTACTTGGTCGAGACGGTCGTGCCCTCGATCAGCGGCAGCAGGTCGCGCTGGACGCCCTCGCGCGAAACGTCGGCGCCGCTGCGCTGGCTGGACGAGGCGACCTTGTCGATCTCGTCCAGGAAGACGATGCCGTGGTTCTCGGCCAGTTCCAGGGCCTCCTGGGTCAGGGCCTCCTGGTCGAGCAGCTTGTCGCTCTCTTCGGCGATCAGCGGGGCCCAGGCCCCGGCCACAGTGGTCTTGTGGGTCTTGGTGCGACCGCCGCCGAACGACTTCATCATCTCCGACAGGTTGAGGACGGAGGCCCCCGGCTGGCCGGGGATCTCGAACATGCCGCCGCCACCCGTCTCGGCCAGCTGCAGCTCGACCTCCTTGTCGTCCAGCTCGCCGGCCCGCAGCTTCTTGCGGAAGCTCTCGCGGGCGGCGGTCGAGCCGGGTCCGGTCAGGGCGTCGAGGATCCGCTCCTCGGCCGCGCCCTCGGCCCGCGCCTTGACGCCGGCCCGGCGCCGGTCACGGACCATGGCTAGGGCGTTTTCCATCAGATCCCGGACGATCTGGTCGACGTCGCGGCCGACATAGCCGACCTCGGTGAACTTGGTGGCCTCGACCTTCAGGAACGGGGCCTGGGCCAGGCGGGCAAGGCGGCGGGCGATCTCGGTCTTGCCGACCCCGGTCGGGCCGATCAGCAGGATGTTCTTCGGCGTCAGCTCGTCCTGCAGGTCGGCCGGCGCGCGGCGCCGGCGCCATCGGTTGCGCAGGGCCACGGCGACGGCCTTCTTGGCCTCGTTGTGACCGACGATGAAGCGGTCGAGCTCGGAAACGATCTCGCGGGGGGAAAACTCGGTCATTTACAGGCTTTCAACCGTCAGGTTGCCGTTGGTGTAGACGCAGATCTCGGCGGCGATGGCCATGGCCTTGCGAGCGATCTCCTCGGCCGAGAGATCAAGGTCGATCAGGGCCTTGGCGGCGGCGAGCGCATAGTTGCCGCCCGATCCGATGGCGGCGACCGAGCCGCCGCCGGCGCTTTCGCCGGGCTCCAGCACATCGCCCACGCCGGTGACCGTGTAGACGGCCGTGGCATCGGCCACGAGCAGCATGGCCTCCAGCCGGCGCAGATAGCGGTCGGTACGCCAGTCCTTGGCCAGGTCCACGCAGGCCCTCGCCAACTGGTCTGGATACTGTTCCAGCTTGGCCTCGAGCCGCTCGATCAGGGTGAAGGCGTCGGCCGTGGCCCCGGCGAAGCCGGCCACCACCTTGCCGCCGGCCAGCCGGCGCACCTTGCGGGCGTTGCCCTTGACGACGGTTGGGCCCATGGAGACCTGTCCGTCACCGGCGATCACGGTCTGTCCGTTCTTGCGCACCGCCAGAATGGTCGTGCCGTGCCAGTCGGGGAAGGAATTGGAGTTTTGCATGACCTCGCATGTGGCGAGGCCGGGCCCGGAGATCAAGCGCGATGAGTTTTTCAGACGGCGAGGTTGAACGCTATGCCCGCCATCTGGTGCTGCGCGAGGTCGGCGGACCGGGCCAGCAGAGGCTGAAGGCGGCCCGCGTGCTGCTGGTCGGCATGGGCGGCCTGGGCGCGCCGGCCGCCCTCTATCTGGCCGCCGCCGGGATCGGAACCCTGGGCCTGGCCGATGCCGACACCGTCTCGCTGTCCAACCTGCAGCGCCAGGTCCTGTACCAGACCGGCGATGTCGGACGTCTGAAGGTCGAGGTCGCCGCCGAGCGGCTGACGGCCCTCAATCCCCACGTCGCGGTGGAGCCCCATCCGGTCTGGCTGAACGGCGACAATGCCGACGCCCTGGTCGGCCAGTATGACCTGATCCTCGACGGCACCGACGACTTTGCCACCCGCTTTGCCGTCAGCGACGCCTGCGTCCGGCACGGCAAAACCCTGGTCAGCGGGGCCCTCGGCCGCTGGACCGGGCAGGTCGGGGTGTTCCAGGGCCGGCCCTGTTATCGCTGCCTGGTGCCCGAGGTGCCGCCGGACGCCGAGACCTGCGCCCTGGTCGGGGTGGTCGGGGCCCTGGCCGGGACCATCGGGTCGATGATGGCCCTGGAGGCGGTCAAGCTCCTGACCGGGGCCGGACAGGCCCTGAGCGGCCGGCTGCTGATCTATGACGCCCTCGCGGCCGAGACCCGCACGGTGCGGATCGGGTCCGATCCCGCGTGCCCGGCCTGTCAACGGACGTCCTGATTGCGGCGACTACGGAGGCGAATTCCGGGTCGGTCCGGGCTATGGCTGGCGCACACACCCGGAGACAGCCATGACCACGCGGATCGCCTGCGAGACCCTGCGCCGCAAGCTCATGAGCGCCGACGCCGCAGCGGCTCTGATCCATGCCGGCACGACGGTGGGCATGAGCGGCTTTACCGGCTCGGGCTATCCCAAGGCGGTGCCGCTGGCCCTGGCCGCGCGGATCGAGGCCGAGCACGCCGCCGGCAACCCCTTCCGGCTGCGGGTCTGGACCGGGGCCTCGACCGGGCCGGAACTGGACGGGGCCCTGGCCCGCAGTGACGGGGTGGAGATGCGCCTGCCCTACAATTCCGATCCCGAGGCCCGCGACCGCATCAACCGCGGCAAGATGGACTATGCCGACCTGCATCTGAGCCAGGTGGCCCCGATGGTCTGGGAAGGCTTTCTGGGCCCGCTCGATACGGCCGTGATCGAGGTCTCGGGCATCCGGGCCGACGGCAGCCTTATCCCGTCCTCATCGGTCGGCAACAACAAGACCTGGCTGGACCGGGCCAGCCAGGTGATCCTCGAGGTCAACAGCGCCCAGAATCCGCTGCTGGAGGGCATGCACGACATCTATTACGGCACCGCCCTGCCGCCGCACCGGGTGCCGATCCCTCTGCTCCGGCCCGACGACCGCATCGGCCAGGACAGTTTCCGCTGCGATCCGGCCAAGGTGGTGGCCGTGGTCGAGACCACCGCCCCGGACCGCAACCTGCCGTTCGACCCGCCCGCCGATGTGCACCGCGCCATCGCCGGGCACCTGATCGACTTCCTGGGCCATGAGGTCCGCAAGGGCCGCCTGACCCCTGAACTGCTGCCCCTGCAGTCCGGAGTCGGCAATATCGCCAATGCGGTGCTGGGCGGGCTGCTGGACAGCCCGTTCGAGAACCTGACCGGCTTCACCGAGGTCATCCAGGACGGCATGCTGGACCTGCTGGAGTCCGGCAAGATGCGCATGGCCTCGGCCACGGCCTTCTCCCTGAGCCCCGAAGGGGCGGCGCGTCTCGAAGCCGACATGGCGCGCTATCGCCGACGGATGATCCTGCGGCCACAGGAGATCAGCAATCACCCCGAACTGATCCGGCGGCTGGGCTGCATCGCCATGAACGGCCTGATCGAGGCCGACATCTATGGCGCCGTCAACTCGACCCATGTGATGGGCTCGCGGATCCAGAACGGCATCGGCGGCTCCGGCGACTTTGCCCGCAATGCCTACATCTCGGTGTTCATGTGTCCGTCGACGGCCCGGAGCGGCAGGATCTCGACGATCGTGCCGCAGGTCTCGCATGTGGATCACATCAGCCAGGACGTGCAGGTACTGGTCACCGAACAGGGCCTGGCCGACCTGCGCGGCCTGTCGCCCAAGCAGCGGGCCGCCCTGATCATCGAAAACTGTTCGCACCCGGACTATCGCCCGGCCCTGCGCGACTATTACCGGCGGGCCCGGGAGGGGGCCTATGGCCAGCACGCCCCCAGCCTGCCCGGCGAGGCCCTGTCCTGGCACCAGCGCTTCATGGACACCGGCGACATGCGGGCCTGACAGGACCCGGAATGACGGTCGCAAAGCCTTGCAGTGGCTTGACCTCGGGGGTCCGGACCCGTCATCTCACCGTCAACAAGACATACCGGTGAGGGAGCGTACATGCGGCGCAGGAAGAGCCACCCGTTGACGGGTCTGGCCGTAGTCGCGGCCATCCTGGGGATCGTCTGGATCCTGCTGCAGCGGCCCGACATTCCCTACGAGGAACTCCAGCCGCGCTATGCCAGCCCGGCTTCGAAGTACATGGACCTGCCCGACGGCGTGCGGGTGCACTATCGCGACCAGGGCCTGCGCAGCGGACCGACCCTCGTGCTGGTCCACGGCTTCTCGGCCTCGCTCCACGCCTGGGAGCCCTGGGTGAAGGCCCTGGAGCCCCACTACCGGATCATTACCCTCGACCTGCCTGGCCACGGCCTGACCCGCGCACCGCCCGGCTACCTCGTGGCACCCGGCGGCTTCGAGACCGTGGTCGATACCGTCACCCGCCGGCTGGGCGTTACGCGCTTTACGCTGGGCGGTAATTCGATGGGCGGCGGCGTGGCCTGGCGCTACGCCCTGAAACATCCCGACCGTCTCGACGGGCTTGTCCTGGTCGATGCCGCCGGCTGGCCCCGGACCGGCAAGGGCGGGCTGCTGATCTTCAGGATCCTGAAGAACCCCGTCGGCCGGGCCCTGCTGAAGAACATCGAGACCCGGCCGCTGGTCAAACAGGGCCTCGAGGACGGCTATCTGGATCCGGCCCTGGTCACTCCGGCCCTGATCGACCGCTATACCGAACTGGCCCGGGCTCCAGGCCATCGCGACATCCTGCTGGGCCTGCAGACCGGCCCCGGAGACCCCGCCTCCGCCGCACGCCTGGCAGCGATCCGCATCCCGACCCTGGTGATGTTCGGTGAGGAAGACCGCGTGATCCCGGCCGGCGACGGCAAGAAGTTCGCCGCCGCCATTCCGGGCGCGACCCTGATCCTCTATCCGAAGGTCGGCCACGCCCCGATGGAGCAGATCCCCCAGCGCTCGGCCGCAGACCTCAAGGCCTGGCTGGACAGCAAGGTCTATCCGCTCCCGGCGACGACGGCGACGGCCGCGCCCGCCGCGGCTATGCGCTGAAGGCCCTGGCGATGTGGGCGACGGTCTTGGTGTAGACGAGCTTCCAGTCGTCTTCTTCCAGATCACGGTGTCCACGGCCCTTGATTTCAATGTGTTCGACGGGTTTGCCTGCGGCTTTCAGGGCCTGGGCCATGATGCGCGACTGCTTGGGCGAGACGATCTGGTCGTCAGTCCCGTGCATGAGTAGAACCGGGGCTTTGACTCTGTCAGCATGCAGGGCGGGCGAAGCGGCGCGCATCATTTCACCGTCCGTCGCCGGGTCGCCGATAGTGTCCAGCCAGTACAGATAGGCCGGGGAATCGACCCCTTCCTCCGCCTTGGCGAACGCTATAGTCTCGTGCAGGTCGCTGTCGCCGGCGATGGCGACGACAGCCTTGTAGAGATCGGGTTTGCGCACAGCGCCCATCAGGGCTGCATAGGCACCGTAACTGTAGCCGCAGATGGCAATCTTGCCGGACTCGACACGACCCGTCGCAACGACCTGGGCGACAGCGTCCTCGACGTCCTCCTGCATGCGATCCCCCCAATGCTTGCGACCGGCGTCGGCAAACGCCTTCCCGTATCCGCCAGAGCCCCGGAAATTGGGCTGCAACACCAACCAGCCCTGGGCGGCAAGGACCTGGGCGAAGGCGTCGTAGTCGACGCTGTCGCGGACCTCAGGCCCGCCATGCGGCATGACGACCAGAGGGCGGGGCCCCGTCGCAAGGGGCACGGTGAGGTAGGCGGTGATTGCCGCGCCGTCGCGGGTTTTCACAGGCAGGGTCTCGATCCTGGCCAGACGCTCCTGGGTCAACCAGGGTTTGCTCTGCCCGAGGGCGTCGAAGCGCTTGGCCGTGCGGTCATAGAAGTAGTGAGAACCAGGTTCCCGAGGGCCCGTTACCCTTGCCAGGAACCGGGTCCCGTCCCCGCTGACATCAAAGAAGAAGATGTTGTTTTCATTTCCAAGATACTTGTTGAGCGCCCTGAAGTGGGCCCCAAAAGCCGGGTCGATGAACTGGTAGGCTCGCCGGTCATCGACATAGCCTGCGGCTAGAAGATCGCCACCCGGCGTAAACAACGCGACATCGACATCCTTTCCGGCGGGCGCAGAGACAATCTCCCCCAGGGCCATGGTGGCCAGGTCGAATTTGCGCAGGACGAGGGTGTCCTTTTCGTCGGCGCGCGAGGCGGCCAGCATCACGCCTGGCTCCTTGGTCGGGCCCACCACATTGAAGTCCAGCTTGGCCCAGTCGCCCCGTCGCACCGTCCGATAAAAGGTCCAGTTCTTGGCTCCCGGAGGGCGGACAAAAATCGACATCACCGTGCCGCGTTCGTTCCCGTCATAGCGCAGGACGGGAACGCCATTCTGGGTCTGCCACGTCCAGGTTTTGAGTTCTCCGCGCTCTACGACCTGCGGTTTGCCCGAATAGACATCGACCTTGTAAAGCCACCAGGCTCCAAAATCGGCATTCCAGGCCTGCATAAGAATGCTGCGAGGATCGTCCCTCAGCATATCGACCACATTGGCCAGGTCGAACAGTTCGCGAAGCTTGGCGGTGCCATCGTCAAACAGGATCTTGCTGTTCTGGCCGTCGGCATCAATAGCCACAAGACGATGAACCGGCAGACCCTTTTGTGCCAGGCTTTGCCGCTTCACCCTGGCCCCGGTCTGGGCCTGCTCTACCTGTGCGTACATCCGAAACTTGATCAGAAGTCGCGTCTCATTGGCCCAGTAGACGCCGAGCACCTCCATCTCGCCGAGCGGCAGGGTCAACCGCCCGGTGTCGGGAGCATCTGCATTCAGCAGGGTCACGGTGGCCGTGGTTTTCTCGCCAACCGTCTTCGAGGTGAGAATCGCTATCCGCTTGCCGTCGGGCGACAGGGCCGCGTCACGATCCATTTCAGGCTTGAGGAATTCCTCAATGGTCGGCGGAACGGGGCCCTGAGGAACCGGCTGAGCGACCGCGATGCCCCCGAACATGGCAGGGGCGACCACCGCCCCCGCGATGGCCTGACGACGCGAAATCATGAGCAGCCCCCGAAACACAACTCACGCGACAAGATCGTCTCGCCGCGCGTCGGTCAAGGTCGGGGTTTAGAGCATTGAAGGGATGACGCGGTCCGGCGGTCGGTGGCCGTCCATGAAGGTCTTCACATTGACGATGACCTTCTCGCCCATGTCGATGCGGCCCTCGACCGTGGCCGAGCCCATATGGGGCAGCAGCACGACATTGGGCAGCTTCAGGAGCTTGGGATTGATCGCCGGTTCGTGCTCGTAAACGTCCAGGCCGGCGCCGGCCAGGTCGCCACGGGCCAGCATGTTGGCCAGGGCCCCCTCGTCGATCACCTCGCCGCGGGCGGTGTTGACGATGATCGACTGCGGCCGCAGCAGCTTCAGCCGGCGGGCCGACAGCAGGTGATAGGTGGCCGGGGTGTGCGGGCAGTTGACCGAGACAAAGTCCATCCGGGCCAGCATCTGGTCGAGGCTTTCCCAGTAGGTGCAGCCCAGTTCCTCGGCGATGCGCGGGCTGACCGGCTTGCGGTTGTGATAGTGCACCTGCATGCCGAAGGCCTTGGCGCGGCGGGCCACGGCCTGGCCGATGCGGCCCATGCCGATGATGCCCAGCCGCTTGCCCCACAGACGGCGACCCAGCATCCAGGTCGGCGACCAGCCGTGGAAGCCGCCGGACTTGACCACTTCTGCGCCTTCGACCACGCGGCGCGAGGTGGCCATGATCAGGGTCATGGTCAGGTCGGCGGTGTCCTCGGTGAGCACGCCCGGCGTATTGGTGACGATAATGCCCCGGGCATTGGCCGTCGCCACGTCGATATTGTCGACGCCGGCCCCGAAATTGGCGATGAGCTTGAGCCGGTCGCCGGATCGCGACAGAAGACGCGAGTCGATCCGGTCGGTGATCGTCGGCACGAGCACATCGGCCCGGCTCATGGCGTCCACCAGTTCATCCGCCGTCAACGGTTTGTCGGTGAGGTTGAGTTCGGTATCGAACAGTTCGCACATTCGCGTCTCCACCGGATCGGGGAGTTTGCGGGTGACGACGACTTTGAGCTTGCGGGCTGCCATGGGCGGTTTGAAAAGCTCTCTCTGACGGGCGTTTGAAAAGCTGTAGCAAAGGGGCCCGTTGGGGCCAAGCAAGATGCCGTCGAATTGCAAACATCGTTCGCTTGAACTCGTGATCGCGCTGACGGTCGGCACTCTTGCCACAGTGGCCCTGCCGACGACGGCCCGGGCGGCGGATGCGCCGCGTGTCACGCCGTCGGGCCTCGAGGTGCCGCGCTATGTCTCGCTGAAGTACGACAGGATCAATGCCCGAAACGGTCCGGACGAGGCCCACCGCCTGCTCTGGGTGTATCGCGCCAAGGGCCTGCCCGTGCAGGTCGTCGCCGAAACCCGCGAATGGCGGCGGATCTGTGATCCGGAGGGCGGTCTGTCCTGGGTGCACAAGCGCGTCACCGACGGGCGGCGCACCGTCATGCGCATACAGCCCGCCCCGCTCGCCCTGCTGGCCAGCCCGCGCGACGGAGCCCGGATCAGCGCCTGGCTGCGGGGCCGCTCGACGGCCAATCTCGACAAGTGTGAAAAGGGCTGGTGCCGCCTGAAGGCCGAAGGATCCCGGGGCTGGGCCCGGGAAAGCGAGATCTGGGGGGCCGCACCGGCCCTGCAATGCAAGTCGTGAGACGGCGGACGACCGGGACGGAACGGGTCGCCGGTCACAACTGTTACCGAAAGTAACATTGAGGCCCGCCCCTCCGTCGTGCTAGGGCGTGCGCATGCAACAAAGCTCCTACACCTTCGATGAGCTCCTGGCCTGCGGGCGGGGCGAGATGTTCGGTCCCGGCAACGCCCAGCTGCCCGTTCCGCCGATGCTGATGTTTGATCGCATCGTCCGGATCGAGGCCGAAGGCGGCAAGTACGGCAAGGGCTATGTCGAGGCCGAATTCGACATCAATCCCGACCTCTGGTTCTTCGGCTGCCACTTCATCGGCGACCCGGTCATGCCCGGCTGCCTGGGCCTCGACGCCATGTGGCAGCTGGTCGGCTTCTTCCTCGGCTGGTCGGGGGCCCCCGGTCGCGGCCGCGCCCTGGGCGTTGGCGAGGTCAAGTTCACCGGCCAGGTCACCCAGGACGTCAAGAAGGTCGTTTACAAGATCGACCTGAAGCGCGTGATCATGCGCAAGCTGGTCATGGGCATCGCCGACGGCGTGCTGGAGGCCGACGGCAAGGTCATCTACGAGGCCAAGGATCTCAAGGTCGGCCTGTTTACCGCCGAGCAGATGGCGTCGTGATCCGGCTGTAGGATCGACCGGTCAGAGTCGATCCCGCCGGATCCGGGGGAGAGAAGAGGAAGTTTCATGCGTCGCGTCGTCGTAACCGGACTGGGCATTGTCTCGTCCATCGGCAACACCGCCAGCGAAGTGCTGGATTCGCTGCAGAACGCCCGGTCGGGCGTGGTGGCCGCGCCGGACTATGCCGAGCTCGGTTTCCGGTGCCAGGTCCATGCCACGGTCAAGCTTGACTCCTGGGAGGCCCTGGTCGACCGCCGCGCGGCCCGCTTCCTCGCCCCCGGCACGGCCTATGCCCACATCGCCATGGAACAGGCGATCGCCGACTCCGGTCTGGCCGAGGCTGAGATTTCCAACGAACGCACCGGCTTGATCGTCGGGTCGGGTGGCCCCTCAACCCGGGTGATCGTCGAGGCCGCCGCCACGACCCGCGAAAAGGGCCCCAAGCGTATCGGTCCGTTCGCGGTGCCCAAGGCGATGAGCTCGGGCCCCTCGGCGGTGCTGTCGACCTGGTTCAAGATCCGCGGCGTCAACTATTCGATCAGCTCGGCCTGCGCGACCAGCGCCCACTGCATCGGCGCGGGCGCCGAACAGATCCAGATGGGCAAGCAGGACATCGTCTTCGCCGGCGGCTGCGAGGAACTGGACTGGACCCTGTCAAACCTGTTCGACGCCATGGGGGCCATGAGCAGCAACTTCAACGACCGCCCCACCGTGGCCAGCCGCGCCTATGACAAGGATCGCGACGGCTTCGTGATCGCCGGCGGGGCCGGCATCGTGGTGCTGGAAGAATACGAACACGCCAAGGCCCGCGGCGCGAAGATCTACGGCGAGCTGGTCGGCTACGCCGCCAATTCCGACGGCTTCGACATGGTGGCCCCGTCAGGCGAGGGCGCGGCCCGCTGCATGCGCCTGGCCATGGCCCAGGCCGGCGACCGCACCATCGACTATCTGAACCCGCACGGCACCTCGACGCCGGTCGGCGACAGCAAGGAAATGGGCGCGGTGCGCGAGGTGTTCGGCGACAAGGCTCCGCTGATCTCGTCGACCAAGTCGCTTACCGGTCATAGCCTGGGCGCGGCCGGTGCCCAGGAGGCCATCTATTCGATCCTGATGCTCGACAACGGCTTTGCCGCCCAGAGCGCCAATATCGAGAACCTCGATCCGGAGTTCGCCGACCTGCCGATCCTGCTGCAGCGCTCGGACAAGCCCCTGACCACGGTGATGTCGAACAGCTTCGGCTTCGGCGGCACCAATGGCACACTGATCTTCAGCAAGGCGGACTAGGCTGCCCCGGCCTCCGTCGGCTCGAAGCCTCGCCCTGGCAGAGGCCTGCGCGCGCCTTCCGTGGGCGGAGCGAACCCCGAACGCAGCCGGACTGGCGATGCTGGCGGGACTCGGTGGCGCGCCCCTGTCGGCGGGCTACCGGCCCCTGGACGGCTTCTGGACCTTCGTCGCCCGTGCCGGGCTTGAGCCGGACTCGGCCCTCGAGCGGCGGCTGCCCGGGCTTCGCCGCCTCGGCGCGCGCCCCTACGGCATATTGGGCGACAGCCACGGCCGGCACCTGATTCGCCGTGGTCAGCGGCACGGAACCTGGCTGGCACCGCTCGCACACCTCGCCAGCAGCGCCTCGGCGCGGGGCCTGGGACGCGCTGACGGCCGATCCGGCACCGGACCGAAGGTCGCCGCCGCACTTGAGCGACTCCTCGCCATCGACGACCTGCCGATCCTGATGAAATTCGGCCAGGTCGACATCGAATTCGTTCAGGTTTTCAAACGATTGGCCGCCGGTGAGGACCGTTTCTCGCCGGAGGCTTTCGACGCCTTCGCCGACGAAACCATCGCGCTCTATGTCGCCTTCCTGGCCGGGGTCGTCCCGGCAGCGCAGCGGTCGCGGGTGCGGGTGCTGTCGCTGTTCCCGCCGGCCCTGTCTGATGACTCGTGGCGCGAAGGCTATCTGAACGCCCACATGGTGGCCGTCCACGGGCCGCCTGACACCGGCGACCTGACCGCGCGCCTTGGACGTCTCGACATTCCCAACCTGGCGCAGCGCACGGCACTCCATGCCGCCTTCAATGAAAGACTGCAGGCCGCAGTCGAGGTGGAGGGCTTTCGCTGGGGCGACGACTTCAGCCCCTGGCTCGGCGGGGACGGCCTGCTGGATCCCGCCTGGTTGGGCCCGGCTGCCGGTCGCGACCACCACCTGGATTTGCCTGCGGCGCGGTGGCGCGCGCTTGACTGGCTTTGGCCGATCCTCGAATGATCCCGCCGTCGTCCAGACGGAATTCGAAAGATTTTATGCCCGTGAGCGTTTCGTCGGCCGACCCGGCCTTCTCCGCACAGCCGGACAGGCCGTGGATCGAGTCGGAAGCTCTCGAGGAACGCCTGGCCGCCAGTTCTGCGGACGAGGCCCACAAGACCTTTGCGCGCGATCTGGCCCGCGATGGCCTGGCCATCATGGATCTCGGCAGTACGCTGACAGAGCTGTGCGACGAAATCAGCCGGCAGACCGAGCACTATTTCCGCAACGGCGTGACCCGGGTGCACGATGCCTGGCGGCGATCCGATGCGATCCGCATGATCGCCACCCATCCGGAGATCCTGTCCCGCCTTGAGCTGGCCTATGGGCGCAAGCCGTTCCCCTTTCAGAGCCTGAACTTCCTGCGCGGCAGCCAGCAGGACATCCATTCCGACACCCTGCATTTTCACGCCGAGCCGGCGGGCTTCATGTGCGGCGTCTGGCTGGCCCTTGAAGACGTGACCCCCGGGTCCGGGCCCCTGGCCTACTATCCCGGCAGCCATCGTCTGCCCGAAATGACCATGGCGGCCGCTGGCGCGGCACCGGGAACCACGACCCCCGGCAACTACAACACCCTCTATGGCCCGGCGGTCCTGCGCCAGCTGGACGCAGCAGGCCTCACCCCGGTCCACGCCACGCTGCGCAAGGGCCAGGTGGCCGTCTGGGCCGCCAATCTGGCCCACGGCGGCTCGCCGATCCTGGATCCGGAGTCGACCCGGCGCTCGCTGGTGCTGCACTACTATTTCGACGACTGCGTCTATTTCACCCCGATGCTGTCGCGTCCGGACCGCCAGGCCCGACGCCTGCCGGCCAATATCGCCACCGGCGGCTGGACCTGGCCACGCCGGGCGGGGCGACGCGTGGCCGTGCCCCTCAAGCAGCTTGCGGCGGCCCTCTACTATCGCCTCAGCCGTCATACCCCGACCTACTGAGCAGCACGGGCGTGGCCGGAGGGTTTCGCAAAAGCGCCTCGCCTGCTAACCAGCGCCGACAGATTCAGGAGCGCCGACCCATGGCTGACGATTACGCATTCCCCAAGGGCGAGCTGATGCGGGGCAAGAAGGGCCTCGTCATGGGCGTGGCCAATCACAACTCCATCGCCTGGGGCATCGCCAGCCAGCTGGCCGCCCAGGGCGCCGAGATGATCTTCACCTATCAGGGCGAGGCCCTTGAGCGCCGCGTGCGGCCGCTGGCCGAGAGCATCGGGGTCGACACCCTGATCCCCGCCGACGTCACCGACGACGCCTCGATGGACGCCGCCTTCGCCGCGATCGAGGCCAAGTTCGGCACCCTGGACTTCGTCATCCACTCGGTGGCCTTCGCCAACAAGGAAGAGCTGAAAGGCTCGTTTGTCGACAACACGACCCGCGAGGGTTTCCTGACGGCCATGAACATCTCGGCCTTCAGCTTCGTCGACGTGGCCAAGCGCGCCGCGAAGCTCATGCCCAACGGCGGTTCGCTGGTCACCATGACCTATCTGGGCTCTGAGCGGACCATCCCGAACTACAACACCATGGGTGTGGCCAAGGCCGCCCTGGAAGCCTCGACCCGCTATATCGCCCGCGACCTGGGCCCCAAGGGCATCCGCTGCAACGCAATCTCGGCCGGAGCCATGCGCACCCTGGCCCTGGCCGGCATCGCCGGTGGCCGGGGCATGATCGCCCAGGGCCGCGCGTTCAGCGCCATGAAGGAAGACACCTCGATGGAAGGCGTGGCCGGCTGCGCCCTGTGGCTGGTCTCCGACCTCGGCCGCTCGACGACCGGCGAGGTCGTCCATGTCGACGCCGGCTTCCACATGATGGGCATGCCCGACGAGGCCGAGGCCTAGTTTGCGAAAACGACCCTGCGCGCCTACGCGCCCTGGCTTCAGGGCGCGTAGGCGCGCAGGAAGCGGCAGGCGATCTCGCGAGCCATCGCGTCGAACTGGGCCTGGGTCTTGTCCGACGGCAGGCGCAGCAGGGCCCGCAGCTGGCTCTGGCCCATGACCATGCCGGAAAAGATCTCGGCCGCCTGGTCGAAGTCTTCGACCCTGACCCGCCCGAGCCGGGTTTCCGTCTCGAGAAAGGCCGCCAGCTGGGCGCGGGTCTGGCGCGGGCCGGCCTCAAAGACCTCATGGGCGACGTCGGGCATCTCGCCGGCCCCCTGAATGATCACGCGCATGATCGAATAGCCGTTCGACGAGAGGACCGTCTCCAGCATCGAGCGGGCGAATGCCTCAAGGGTTTCCTGCGGATTATCGGCGGCCCCGGGATCGCGCAGCGGCGCGGTGATGCGGTCGACCCGGCGCTCGATCAGGGCGCTGACCAGCTCGGCCTTCGAGCCATAGTGATTATAGACCGTCTGCTTGGAGACGCCGGCCCGGCGGGCGATGGCCTCCATCGGCGCGGCCAGGCCCCGCTCGCCGATCACCTCGATGGCGGCGTCGAGGATGGCCTCGGTCTTGGCGACGTCGATCTGTCCGGGGACCCTGGGCATCAGTGAGCGTCCGACGGGGGGGGCGGTGCGTTCTTCATGGGCTTGGCCAGCAGCGAGATGCCGGCCGCCGCGAAGCAGCCGAAAGCGAGGACGGTGAAGCTGTCGCCGAACGCCAGCACCGTCGCCTGCTGCTGCAGCATGCCGGAGAAGGCCTTGAGGCTCGCCCCTTCCGGATCGGACAGGCCCAGCATGGTCATGCGCTGGGACAGGCCGGCCATCATGCCCTGGGCCGCCACATCGCTGCTGGCGATGCGCGAGGACAGGTCGTTGTAGTAGAGCGCGGTCTGCTGGCTGATGCTGGTCGCCAGCAGGGCCAGGCCCATGGCACCGCCGGTATTGCGTGAAAGGTTCACCAGGCCGGAAGCGTTCTTGACCATGTGCGGAGGCAGGGTGCTCATCGTGATCTGCTGGGTGGCGATCATCGCGATCATGACCCCGACGCCGCGGCAAGCCTGGACGCCGGCAAATTCCCAGAAACCCCAGTCCTTGGTCACGCCGTGGGCCATGTACATGCCCCAGCCGGCCAGAAGGAAGCCGATGAACATCGGCAGGCGCGGATCGGTCTTGCGCACCAGGCGTCCGGCGATCGGCCCCGTGGCGAACATCGACAGGCCGGAAATGACCATGGTCGTCCCGACTTCCGAGGCCGAATAGTGGCGCACGCGACCCAGGAACTGGGGCAGCAGGAAGGTCCCGCCGAACAGGCTGGCCCCGGACACCGCCGTCATCAGCACCCCGATCGAGAAATTGCGGTTGGTGAAGGCCCGCAGCTCGACGATCGGATTGCTGTAGCTCAGGGACCGCCACACGAAGACGACGCCGGTGACCGCCGCCAGCACCGCCAGACCCAGGATGACGTCATCCTCGAACCAGCTGTTCTTGGCCCCCTCCTCCAGCACGAACTGCAGGCTCATCAGGAAGGTCGCCATGACGGCCAGGCCGAACCAGTCAAAGCCCTTGGCCAGGCTGGGGTCACCCTTGTCGAACTGGCCCCAGCGGGCCACGCCGAACAGGACGATCAGGCCGGTGGGCACATTGATAAAGAACAGCCAGCGCCAGGACAGCCACTCGGTCAGGTGCCCCCCCAGGGTCGGCCCGACGGTCGGGGCCAGGGTGACGATCAGGCCCATGATCACGCTGGCGGTCACGCGCCGCTCGGGCGGGAAGGCGGTGAAGGCCACCGCAAACACGGTCGGGATCATCGCCCCGCCGATAAAGCCCTGCAGGGCGCGGGTCAGGATCATCATGTCGATCGACGAGGACAGGCCCGTCAGCACGCTCATGACGATGAAGCCGGTACAGGAGGCGAGGTAGAGTCTCTGGGTGCCCCACAGGCGCGACAGATAGCCCGACAGCGGGATCATCACGACTTCAGGGATCAGATAGGCCGTCTGGATCCAGCTGACCTGGTCGGCGCTGGCCCCGACCCCGGCCTGGATCTGGGGCAGGGACGCCGCGACGATCTGGATGTCGAGAATGGCCATGAACTGGCCGATGACCATGGCCCCGAAGCCCAGGAAGAGCTTGGTCCAGTCAGATTGGGTCATCACCCTGGCCGGCGGAGGCGCGGCAGGCCCGGTGGCGGAAGCGGTGTCGGCGGCCATGGTCGGCGCGCCCCCTAGCGGGCCGCGCCCTGGCGGGCGACCTGCGGCTCGGCCTGGCCGGCCTCGGCAAACGAGGGGCCCGAGCGGTCGCGGACATCAACCTTGACCTCGACCGACAGGCCCGGCCGCAGGGCGGACCCGAGCGG
Source organism: Caulobacter sp. HMWF025 (assembly GCF_003060965.1). Lineage (GTDB taxonomy): Bacteria > Pseudomonadota > Alphaproteobacteria > Caulobacterales > Caulobacteraceae > Caulobacter. Next base: position 53,297 of record NZ_QAII01000103.1, read on the forward strand.
AGAGCGTTCAACGGCGATCTTCACCGGGAGGCGCTGGGTGATCTTGGTGAAGTTGCCCACGGCGTTCTCGACCGGGATCAGGGCGAACTCCTGACCGGTGGCCGGCGCAAAGCTGTCGATCTTGCCGACAATGGCCTTCTTGCCGAAGGCATCGGCCTTGATCTCGACCGGCTGGCCCACGCGCAGACGGGCCACCTGGGTTTCCTTGAAATTGGCGATCACATAGCTCTGGCCCAGCGGCACGACCGACATCAGCGAGACACCGGGCTGAACCAGCTGACCCGGCCGCACGGCGCGGGCCCCGACGACGCCGCCCACCGGAGCGCGGATGACGGTACGGTCGAGATCAAGCCGGGCCTGGGCGACCGCCGCGCGGGCGGCCGCGGCCTGGGCGATGGTCTGGGCCTTGGCAGAACCCAGGGACTGGGCGGCGCGGCGCTCGGCCTCGAGAGCGGCCTGGGCGCTCTCTACGGCAGCGGCCGACTGCGTCGCGCCGGCCCGGGTGGTCTGCACCTTCTGCTGCGAAACCCAGCCCTGATGGGCCAGACTATCATAGCGTTCGAGATCGGCCCGGGCCCGACCTGCATCCGCCTGGGCGCTGGATACGCCGGCCGCCTTCTGGGCGATCAGGGCCTCTTCCAGACTGACCTTGTCGTCTACGGCCCGGATGGCGGCATCCAGCCCCTGGGCATTGGCCACGGCCTGGTCCAGCCGCGCCTGAAAGGTGGCCGGATCGATACGGGCCAGCACCTGACCGGGCTCGACCCGCTGGTTGTCGGCGACCAGAACCTCGATGATGCTGCCCGATACCTGCGGGCTGATCTGCACCGTGTCGGCCTGGACGAAGGCGTTGTCGGTGCTCTCGTAGCGCTGCTTGTCGATGAACCACAGGGTCCCGCCGACGAGGATGGCCACCGTGGCGACGCCGCCGACGATCATCGGAACAAGCTTCTTGTTTTCTGGCGCGGCCATGACCCAACCCTGACTGAACGAACGGTATCGACGCGCCCGATAGAAGGCTCCGGGCGACGCCGCAAGTGTTAAATGGACGCACTCGTCCAAAAATCAACGCCGTAAGGTAAACACGCAACGGGCCGCAACCAGGCCCTTCGGCCGGACGGTCACGCCTGAACCCGGGACTCAAAGCGATCCGGCGACCCGGATCGTTCCGCGCGATCGAAAGAGCCCGTCGGCTGAGGTACCGGAACCATGCCCGCCCGAGCACCCCGAAACAGGGTTAACGAATTTTGTTTGTGTCGGGGGGGATTGCGACTAAAAGCCACCGCCCATCATCCGCCAAACTCTGGGATGGTGAATATCCCTGAACGCGAGCGTCCATCGCGCCTGTCACGCCGGCCTGGAGACCCTGCTCATGTCCCACCAGCACCCGCTCGGCCAGTCCCCGCTCGCCATGTTCCGGCCCGTCCTGTGGCTGGCTGCCGTGGCCTTCGCCCTGGGCTTCGGCGGCTACCTGCTGCTCGGCCTGCACACGGCTCTGGACTAAACCCCGGTCGAGCCGAAGCCGCCCGTGCCCCGGGCCGTCGACGACAGGTCATCGGTCTCGACGAGGGTCCATTGCGGGGCAGCCGCGATGACGCCCTGGGCGATGCGGTCGCCCCGGCGGATCGTGAAGTCCTCATCGCCCAGATTGACCAGCAGCACGCAGACCTGGCCGCGATAATCGCTGTCCACGGTCCCGGGCGCATTGGTGACGGTGACCCCGTTCTTGGCCGCCAGACCCGAGCGCGGCCGGACCTGCATCTCGTAGCCGTCCGGAATGGCGACGGAAAAGCCGGTTGGAACCATGCCGCGCCCGCCCGGGGCCAGCACCATCGGCTGATCCTCCGGAACATGGGCCCGCAGGTCAAAGCCGGCCGCGCCGGCCGTGGCATAGCCGGGAACCGGCAGGTCGGCATTACCCTCCCAGCGCTTGAACAGGATCACGCGGGCTTCGGCGGCGGAGGTCATGGATCAGGGTCCTGGTCGAGCGACTGGCGGGCCGTTTAACCTGTTCGAAGGCTCGGCGGAAGCGGCAGCCAGACTCAGGCCAGGGCCTCGGCGATCCGCAGGGCGATGGCCCGGGCGACCTCGTCCTTCGGTGCGCGGTCCCAGCGTTCGGTGCCCTGACGGGTCACCAGCAGGACCGAATTTTCATCGCCGCCCATCACGCCGGGTTCGGTGACATCATTGGCAATGATCCAGTCACAGCCCTTGCGGGACAGCTTGGCCCGCGCATGGGCCTCGACATCATTGGTTTCAGCCGCAAAGCCGACCACGAGCCGGGGCCGGGCCGGGCCGGTCGCCGAGACCGCCGCCAGGATGTCGGGGTTCTCGACGAAGGTCAGGGCCGGCGGGCCGCCCTTTTCCTTCTTCAGCTTGGTTCCGAAGGCTTCATCGACGCGCCAGTCGGCGACGGCGGCGACAAACACGCCGACATCGGCCGGCAGGGCCGCCTGGCTGGCGGCCAGCATCTGGCGGGCCGTCTCGACGTCGATGCGGGTCACGCCCGGCGGCGTCGGCAGGAACACCGGCCCGGCCACCAGGGTGACCTCGGCCCCGAGCCCGGCCAGCGCCTCGGCGATGGCGAAGCCCTGACGGCCGCTGGAGCGGTTGGTGATGCCCCGGACGGGATCGATGGGCTCAAAGGTCGGCCCGGCGGTGACCAGGGCCCGCTTGCCGGCCAGGGGGCGTGCGGCAGGGCCGGCCAGGGCGGTCATGATCGCGGCAAAGATGACCTCGGGCTCGGCCAGCCGGCCCGGCCCGAACTCGCCGCAGGCCATGGACCCCTCATCGGGACCGACCATCTGCAGACCGTCTGCCTTCAGCTGCGCGACATTGCGCTGCACGGCGGGATGCTGCCACATCCGCACGTTCATGGCCGGGGCCATCAGCACGGGTTTGTCGGTGGCCAGCAGGATCGTCGAGGCCAGGTCGCCGGCCAGGCCGTTGGCCGCCTTGGCGATCAGGTCGGCGGTCGCCGGCACCACCGCCACGAGGTCGGCTGACCGTGACAGCTGGATGTGACCCATCTCGGCCTCGTCGGTCAGGTCGAAAAGGTCCTGATAGACCTTGTCGCCGGCCAGGCCGCCCAGCGACAGCGGGGTGACGAACTCGGCCCCGGCCCGGGTCAGGACCGGCCGGACGGCGACCCCGGCCTTGCGCAGCAGGCGCGTCAGTTCCAGCGCCTTGTAGGCCGCGATCCCGCCGCCGACGATCAGAAGAACCCGCTTGTCGCTCACCTGGGTGGCCTCCCCTTGCCTGAAGCCCTTATGACCCATCCGCAGCGATCCGCCAAAGCGAACCTGCAGGCGGGGACTCGACTCATGTTCCGTTTTCGTTCATTAATCGCAAAGGTTGATCGATTGAGGCGAGATGATCATGGGGTTGAAAACGTTTCACGCCACGACGGCGTCATTTGTCCTTCTGACGGCGACCGCCCTGGCCGCCTGTGACGGGGGCGCTTCGGCGGTTCGCGCGCCGAAGGCCGACGGGCGGACGGCCACCGTTGAGGCCGCCTCACCGGCTCCTGTGTCGGAGAGCCGCCGCGACGACCCCCGCGAGGCCCCGGTGCGGCTGGTGGCGGGCAAGCCCTTCTGGGCCGCCAACCGCACGCGCACGGCGGAGGAGAACGCCCAGCGGGCCTTTGAACGCAATGGCGAGGCCTTCGGGGCCGCCAGTCTCGACGCTTATGTCGCCACCGCCCATCGCTTCGTCAACAACCCGCCGAAGGGGGCCGAAACCCTGCAGCGCGCCAATGGCGACACCCTGATCTATGACCCGGCAGCCAATGTTTTTGCCGTGGTCTCGAAGGCCGGCGCGCCCCGGGCCCTGTTCAAGCCCGATGACGGCCTGGCCTATTGGGACGTGCAGAAGGCCCGCGAGGCCCGGCGGACGACGGCCGCCCGCGAGCGTGAGGCGGCGACCAGCGGAGCCTGACTTCAGACACCTGAGGCGTGGAGAGCGTGGTCAGAGGCCGCCGCGGAACACCAGGGCTCCGGCGGTGAAGGTCAGGGCTGACAGCAGGGCCCCGGCCACGAACCACCACAGGGCCCGCGACGTCGGCACAGGCGGCGGGGCGGCCTCGGCCAGGGGCGCTTCGGCCAGACGGACCATGGCCCGCAGGGCTTTCAGGGCCTCGTCGGCGAAGTCGCGCACCTTGGCGGCGGGCGACAGTTCGCGGGTGATCCAGCGGCGCACGACCGGATCGGCGGCGGCCCAGATGTCGTGGGCCGGGTCGATGCGGCGGGCCACGCCTTCGACCGTGACCATGGTCTTCTGCAGCAGCACCAGTTCCGGCCGCAGGGCCATCTCGAACAGGGCGGTGATCTCGAACAGCTGGGCCAGCAGCCTGCCCATCGAGATGTCGCGGGCGTCGCGGCCGAAGACCGGCTCCCCCACCGCCCGCAGGGCCTGGGCGAAGGCGTCGACGTCCTGGTGGGCCGGCACATAGCCGGCGTCGAAGTGGATCTTCGCGACGCGCGGATAGTCACGATTGAGGAAGCCGTAGAGGATCTCGGCCAGGTACTTGCGCTCGCCCGGACCCAGGCGGCCGATGATGCCGTAGTCCACGGCAACCACCCGGGCCGGGGCGGCGACGAACAGGTTGCCCTCGTGCAGGTCGGCGTGGAACAGGCCGTGGTCGAGGGCCTGGGCCAGGAAGCCGCGGGTGATGTTCTCGGCCAGGGCCTTGCGGTCCAGACCCGGCAACTCCAGCGCGTCGGAGTTAGACAGCGGCTCGCCCTCGGCCCAGGCCAGGGTCAGAACCCGCTTGCCCACCCCGTCCCAGATCACCGCCGGGGCCGACATATAGGGGTCCAGCGCCATGGCCTCGCCCAGTTCGGCGCAGCCGGCGGCCTCGAAGCGCAGGTCCATTTCCAGATCGAGGGAGCGGATCACCACCTCGACGAGGTCGCGCGGCTTCAGCCGGCGGGCTTCGGGCACCAGCCGGTCGGCCAGGGCAGCGGCCAGGCGCAGGACGGCGCTGTCCTGAGCCACCTGCTGCTCGATCCCGGGGCGCAGCACCTTGACCGCGACGCGGGTGCCGTCCAGCAGCCGGGCCGGATGGGCCTGGGCCAGGGAGGCGGCGGCGACGGGCTCGCCCAGCTCGGAAAACAGGGTCTCGACCGGCCGGCCCAGATTGCGCTCGATCTCGGCCCGGGCCTCTGCGAGCGGGAACGGCGGCAGCCGGTCCTTCAGGCGCGACAGATCCTCGGCGAACGGCGTGCCGAAGATGTCGGCCCGGGTCGACAGGAACTGGCCCATCTTGATCGCCGCAGGGCCGAGGCCCTCGAGGGCGCCGGCCAGACGCTGGCCCGGCCGGCCCAGCCGGGCGCGAGGTCCGGCCAGCAGGCGCAGGAGCCGCGCCACCAGCCGGATCGATGCCGGCAGGACAGGGTCCAGTTCACGCGGGATCAGCGCATCGGCCCGGACCAGCACCCAGCCCGCGCCGATCAGGCGCCGGAACGCGGAGAGGCGGCTCATGGGCTAGATCGCCCAGCCCTGGTGCATGGCCGCCACGCCGCCGGTGAAGTTGGTGATGGTCACCCGGCTGAAGCCGGCCTTCTCCATCATCCCGGCGAAGGTCTTCTGGTCGGGGAAGCGGCGGATGCTCTCGACCAGGTACTGATAGGCCTCGCGATCCTTGGCCACCCATTCGCCGACCTGCGGGATGACGCTGAAGCTGTAGGCGTCATAGGCTTTCGCCAGCGCCTCGGTCACCGGCCGCGAAAACTCCAGGCAGATGAAGCGGCCACCGGGTTTCAGCACCCGGCGGGCCTCGCGCAGGGCGGCATCGATGTCGGTGACATTGCGGATGCCGAACGAGATCACATAGGCGTCGGCATAGGCGTCGGGCAGCGGCAGGCGCTGGGCGTCACCGACGGTCCAGGTGATCTCCGGCTCGCCGCCCTTCTCGATGCCGGCGGCGATCATCTCGGCATTGTAGTCGATGATATTGACCCGGGCGTCCGGACCGCCGCGACGCTCCTGGGCCTTGCGGGCCATTTTCGCAAACCGCCGGGCCATGTCGCCCGTGCCGCCGGCGCAGTCGATGATCACCTCGCCCGGCTGCGGGTTGAGGCGCGCGGCCACCGCGTCCTTCCACAGACGGTGGACGCCGCCGCTCATCAGGTCGTTCATCAGGTCGTAGTTCTTGGCCACGCGGTCGAACACGCCCCGCACCAGGCCGGCCTTCACCGACGGATCGACGTCCTTGAAACCGAATGTGGCTGCGGGCTTGCTCATGACGTCTTTCGGCGAGGCTCTATATAGGGTCGTCCGCTATTAGACCGCTGACTGCGTCGCGTCATCCTCTTGAGGTCGTCCGTTGCCCGAATTGCCCGAAGTCGAGACCGTCCGGCGCGGCCTGGAGCCCACCCTCAGCGGCGCGCGCCTCAGCCGCGTGCGCGCCAACCGGCCCGACCTGCGCTTTCCCCTGCCCGACGGCTTCGTCCAGCGCCTGACCGGCGCCACCATCCTGCGGCTGGAGCGCCGGGCCAAGTACCTGCTGGCCCCGCTGGATCGCGGCGACACCCTGGTGATGCATCTGGGCATGACCGGGCGTTTTGAGATTGCGTCGCCGGTGGGTTCGATCAGGCCCGGCGACTTCGCCCGCGAGGTCAAGCCCGACGACAAGCACGCCCACGTCGTGTTTGAGACCGAGGACGGGGCGTTGGTCACCTATCATGACCCCCGGCGCTTTGGCTTCATGGACCTGATCGCCACCGACCAGGTCGAACAGCACCCGTGGTTTGCCACCATGGGCCCCGAGCCCCTCGGCGAGGCCTTCACGCCCCAGACCCTGGTCAAGGCCTTCGCCGGCCGCAAGCAGGGCCCCAAAACCCTGCTGCTGGACCAGCGCACCGTAGCGGGCCTGGGCAATATCTATGTCTGCGAGGCCCTGCACCGGGCCGGCATCTCGCCGTTCAAGCCGTCCGGGATGATCGCCGGCAAGCGGCTGGGGCCCCTGACCACGATCATCAAGGAGGTCCTGGCCGAAGCCGTCGCGGTGGGCGGCTCGACCCTGAAGGACTTCGCCGCCGCCGACGGGGCCCTGGGCTATTTCCAGCACCGCTTCCGGGTCTACGACCGCGAGGGCGAGCCTTGTCCGACCCGGGGCTGCAAGGGGGTGATCGCCCGCGAGGTCCAGGCGGGGCGGTCGACGTTCTTTTGTCCGGTGTGTCAGGTTTAGAGGGGCTAGTCGATGTTGCGACGGAGCACAAACCCGGGAGCCTTGGCCTCCGTAGCCAGCCTTTGGCTATGAAGATGGCCCAAGAGGTCGCTCGTTGGTGGCACTCCAACCACCGTAATTGACGTCCAGTCAGGGTGATGCAGATCGACATTGCCCAACATCGCCAGCACATCGTCGGGTGTGACCGGAGCGCCTGTTGATCTGAAAATCGCACTGTTCGGGTCTGTACCGCGTTCGCGGCGTTGCACTTCAGCGGCAGCCCGATTGGCCGGTGAGTCGACGAGCCAGAAGGCATCGCCAAGTTCGAGGTCGTCAGTTGCCCCGTAGTCCGGCGTAAAGGCGATAACGACGTGCATCAGTCCTGATCCCATGGGTTCGGGAAGTCCGCAACGGCTTCAGAACCAGTTCGCCCAAGGCCCCACAAGCCGACGCCCCGCGTCGCGCTCGCCCTTAAATCTCTTGGAGGCTGCAGCGTGCCGGAGTGGAAAGGTCTGTCAAGGACCGCCTTCGGCGGCCGCGTCGCGGCGACGCGGAGCGTCGTCCTTGAGAGACCTGTCCACGCCGGCGATCGTCTCGCCGTGAGATTTAAGGGTGGCCCCCTTCGGCGCGAAGGGGGCGGGGCTTGCCCCCACGCGTACAAACCCTTGTCATCCCGGCCGGACGCCCGCGAGGGCGGGAGCGCCGGGACCCAGAGGCAAAGGCGCTGCGACGGCCCCTGGGTCCCGGATAGCCTCTGCGAGGCTTCCGGGATGACAAAGGTGGGCGGCAGCAATCCACCCAGCCCCCTCCCCTTCCCCGCGCGGGCCTCTATAAAAGCGCCACATCCTCAAGGAGCGCGCGCGTGGCCTACGAAACCCTGATCGTCGAAAC
>NZ_QAII01000103.1:61365-74246 GCF_003060965.1 Caulobacter sp. HMWF025
CGCCGCCGGCGTCGTCCTGATCCGCCTTAACCGGCCCGAAGCCCTCAACGCCCTGAACGCGGCCCTGCTGGGCGAGCTGGCCCAGGCGCTGGAGGCCGCCCAGGCCGACGACAGCATCGGCTGCATCGTGCTGACCGGCTCGGCCAAGGCCTTTGCGGCCGGCGCCGACATCAAGGAGATGGCCGACAAGTCCTATGCCGAGATGTTCAAGGCCGACTTCTTCACGGCCGGGGCCCGCGCCATCGAGCAGTGCCGCAAGCCGATCATCGCGGCCGTCTCGGGCTATGCCCTCGGCGGGGGCTGCGAGCTGGCCATGATGTGCGACTTCATCCTGGCCGCCGATACGGCCAAGTTCGGCCAGCCCGAGATCAATCTGGGCGTCGCGCCCGGCATCGGCGGCACCCAGCGCCTGACCCGCTTTGTCGGCAAGTCCAAGGCCATGGACATGATCCTGACCGGCCGGATGATGGGGGCCGAGGAGGCCGAGCGCTCGGGCCTCGTCAGCCGCATCTTCCCGGCCGAGACCCTGTTGTCCGAAACCCTGGCCGTGGCCGGCAAGATCGCCGCCCAGTCACCCCTGGCCGTGGCCATGAACAAGGAACTGGTCCAGGCCGCCTATGAGACCACCCTGACCACCGGCGTAGCCCTCGAGCGGCGCCTGTTCCATTCGCTGTTCGCCTTCGAGGACCAGAAGGAGGGCATGGCCGCCTTCGTCGGCAAGCGGAAGCCGCAATTCCAGGGCCGTTGACCCTGGGTCAGCCCGTTCGGCAGGCCGGTGGCGTCTTCAGCGCTCCGGTCTGAGCCACTTTCAGGGCCCGGGTGCGACCCCTCGCCGCAGGGTATTTCAAATGGGCGTAACAGCCCGTTGACCCCGGTCCACTGTTCCCGTATATCCGCGCGCTCAAGATTTTCCCTGCTTCGCGGCTGTTCCGCGCGGCTGTCCGTTTCGAGGTCCAACTCCATGGCCAACAATCCCGGCGCCAAGAAGGCGATCCGCAAGATCGCCCGTCGCACCGAGGTCAACACCGCGCGTCGTTCGCGTGTGCGCACCTTCCTCCGCAAGTTCGAAGACGCCCTGTCGGCCGGCGATGTCGCCGTTGCCAAGGCCGCCTTCATCGAGGCTCAATCGGAGCTGATGCGCGCGGTTTCCAAGGGCGTGGTTCACCCCAACACCGGCTCGCGCAAGGTCTCGCGCCTGGCCGCTCGCCTGAAGAAGCTGGACAAGGCCGCAGCCTAGTCAAAAGCTTCGAACGAACCCGGTTCGTTCAATAAAATCAAAGCATTACAGGAGCCGGTCGGAGCAATCCGACCGGCTTTTGCTTTGCGTCGAATTGCACGCATTTACCAAAAAACACCGTCCGAAATTTTGTCGACTTAACTATTCCCTTGCGGGGCGAGGAGCTCTCGCGAGTCAACAGAAATATCCGCGATCGGACGCAAGTTTTCCGTTTGACCGGCAGGGTCGGCTGGCTAGTTTAGGGACCTCAGCGCTCTTCCAGTTCATGGATGAAACGGTCGCGGCGGGGACCTGTTGGTCACCGCGTGAGGACCTGTGCGCGCTGAGAAAACCAACCGTTCGCCATGGGGGGCGGCGGCTGGGGAACGGTCGGATTGTTTTGCGCGAGGCGGTGGACTGATGACAATCAAGAGTGGGGTGGCGAGCCAGGACTTTTCGGCTGCGATTCCTGCGGTTGCCTGTGAGCCGGCCGGTGGCGTCTGGCACAAGGCGTGCGTGGCGCTGAAGCGCGAGCTGGGCGACGCCTCTTTCGGTTCGTGGATCGCCCCGGCCAGCCTGCGCGACGGCCCCTCGGGCGAGGTGGTTCTGGTCACCCCGACGGGCATTGCCCGCGACTGGATCCGTCGCAGCGCCTGGCGTCGCATCGGCGAGCTGTGGACCGCCCATGATCCCATGGCCCGCCGCATCGAGCTGATGTCGCGCCAGGAGTTTGAATCTGCGGTCGGCGCCTATGGCGACGTCGCCAAGGCCGAGCCCATCGAAATCGCCCTGCCGGTCTCGACCGACGCCCCGGCCCTGGCCCCCGTGCCGACCGGCAAGCCCTCGCGGACCCAGGGCCTGCAGGAACGCTTCACCTTCGAGACCTTCGTCCCGGGTCCGGCCAACGAGTTCGCCCATGCCGTGGCGCGCCGGATCGCCAACTGGGCCGACGGCCACTTCAACCCCGTCCTGTTCCACGGCCCCTACGGCTTTGGCAAAACCCACCTGCTCAACGCCCTGGCCTGGGAGGCCATGCGTCAGGCCCCGACCAAGCGCGTGGTCTATCTGACCGCCGAGCGTTTCCTGTCGACCTTCGTGCGCGCCGTGATGGATCGCCAGACGGCCGCCTTCAAGGAAGAGCTGCGCGCCGCCGACCTGCTGATCATCGACGACGTGCACTTCATCGCCGGCAAGCAGTCGACCCAGGAAGAGCTGTTCCACACCCTGACAGCGCTGGTCGAGGAAGGCCGCCGCGTCGTGTTCTCGTCGGACCGTCCGCCCTCGGCCATGACCGAGATGGACGCCCACCTGCGCTCGCACCTGTCGGCGGGTCTGGTCTGCGGCCTGGAGCCGGCCGACCGCTCGCTGCGGATGGGCATTCTGGAGCGCAAGATCCAGACCCTGTCGGCCGCCCACGGCTCCGAGCCGACCATGCGCCCGGACGTCCTGCAGTTCCTGGCCGACCGCTTCACCGACAGCGTCCGCGAGCTGGAAGGCGCGCTCAACACCCTGTCGGCCCGCGCCGGCGAGGGCCTGTCGCGCCTGACCCTGGAAGAGGTCCAGGCCATCCTGCGGCCGCATCTGCGGGCGGGTGAGAAGCGCATCACCATCGACGACATCCAGAAGGCCACCGCCGAGCACTACGGCATGAAACAGGCCGACCTGCTCAGCGAGCGCCGCAACCGCGCCATCGCCCGTCCGCGCCAGGCGGCCATGTGGCTGGCCAAGCAGCTGACCACCCGCTCGCTGCCCGATATCGGCCGGCGCTTCGGCGGTCGCGACCACACCACCGTCCTGCACGCCGTGCGTCGCATCGAGGCCCTGCGCCTCGAGGACAACGCCCTGAACCAGGACCTGGAGGTCCTGACCCGCAAGCTGCGCGGCTAGATCGGCGCGGTTGAAGACACCGGTTTCCGTAGGGTCATTGAGAAAGGTCGCTCCCGCAGGGGGCGGCCTTTTTCGGTTGAACAGTGCCCTGACGGTCTAGGCTGTGCGTCTTGCGGCCAGGGCGGAGGCTGGCGGCGTCATGGCGCCGGCCAGTGTCCGGGCAAAACCGGCGTGCGAGCCGCCCCGACGCCAGGCGAGGCCGATCGTGCGGCCGACCGCAAACTCGGGGGCTAGCGGGCGCGTTACGACGCCCGCAACGCCGTCGGCATGACTGGCCGGGGCGATGGCGAGGCCGACCCCGAGCTCCACCAGGGTCACCACCGCGTCCTCGTCGGCCGTCGAGGCCCGGATGTCCGGCCTTATGCCCAGACTGGAGAGCTGAGATTCCAGCCGGGCCTGCAGCCGGCACTGGGTGCGCTCGATCATCGGCTGCCCCTCCAGGTCCGACGGGCGCACAACCGTCTTGAAGCGGATGGGGTGGCCGGCCGGGGCCAGGACGACATAGGGCTCGTGCCAGACCGGCAGAAACTCCAGTCCATCGCCGAGGCAGCCTTCGGCACCGATCACGAGATCGGCCTGGTTCGGATCCGCGACGATGCGGGTCACGATGTCCGGCGAGGCTTCGTAGGCCGCCCGAAGGATCGGCGCCGCGCGGCGGAGGCTGATGTCGGGCTGGATATGGATCGACAGGGTGCGCGGGGCCCTGGCTCGAAACTCCCGCTCGATGGCCGTCGCCTCCGCCAGCAGACCCAGGGCCCGTCCGTGGAGGATTTCGGCGTCGCGGGTGGGAGCCAGGCCCTGCCGGCTGCGCACGAACAGCCGCACCCCCAGGCTCGCCTCCAGCCCCTGCAGCGCCGCCGTGATCGAGGGTTGGGAAATCGCGCAGCGACGCGCCGCTGCTGTCACCGACCGCTCCTCGAACGCGGCAACGAAGTAGCGGAGGGCTCTCAGATCGACCATGCCGTTCCATAGTTGAAATATCTAAAGAAGCTCAAAATAAGATATTATGCCGATGCCTGGTTCCGCAATAGGTTCGGACATCACAAGGAACCGCCGGTCATGACTGTTCGCAAATCCATCGGACGCTTCTGGGTTGGGGTGGCTGCCGCCCTGGCCATGGCGTCCAGCGCCGCCGCCGCTCCGAACAAGGGCGTGAGCTTCTCGATCATCAAGACCGGCAGCCGCCTGTCGCCCGAGTCGATGCTTTACCAGGGCGGGGGAAAGGCCAAGGTCGAGGTCGTCTACTCGGCCATCCTGGTTCGCCATGACGGCCAGGACTTCCTGTTCGATACGGGTCTCGGGGCGCGGATCGACGAGCAGTACGCCCGCGACATGCCGCGCTGGAAGCGGCCGTTCTTCTACTACGGCAAGCCCATCGTCCCGGCCCATGCCCAGCTGGCCAGGGCCGGTTTTCCCGCCGTGCGGCGTATCGTGCTGAGCCACAGCCACTGGGACCACGCCAGTGGCCTCGTGGATTTTCCGGGTGCCGAGATCTGGGTGACGAAACCCGAGCGAACCCTGATCGACAGGGCGGGTCACGGGGCCGACAGCATCTGGCCAAGTCAGGTCGGCGGCTCCGGCCTCGCCTGGACGTCGATCGACTTCAGGTCAGGGCCGTATCGGGGGTTCGAGCGCAGTCTCGACGTCTATGGCGACGGCACCGTGGTTCTCGTCCCGCAGTTTGGCCACACCGAGGGGTCGGTCGGCATGTTCGTGACGACGTCCTCAGGTCGACGCTTCTTCTTCTGCGGCGATACGGTCTGGTCCGCGGCGGCCATCGACGCCGCTCGGCCGAAGTTCTGGCTGGCCCAGGCCCTGGTGGATGCAGACGCCGGAAGCACGCTGTCCCAGGTCGAGAAAATGTCCGCCTTGCGCAAGCGTGACCCGGGCCTGACCATTGTTCCGGCCCACGACGGCAGGGTGCAGGCGCGTCTCGGCTATTTCCCCGGTTGGGTCGACTAGGCCGGCGAGGCCACCCCCGCCCTCACCCCAGCCGCGCCCGGCGCAGGGTCAGGTTGATCCGGCCGCCGCCGGGCACCAGGCTGGAGGAGCCGGCGATCACCCGGTCGACGCCGTGAAAGGCCAGCCGGGCGGGGCCGGACAGGCGGCAGACATCGCCGGACGCCAGTTTCAGGCTGCGGGTCGGGTCCTTGCGCGAGGTCCCGCCGATCCGGAACACGGCCGTGTCGCCCAGCGAGACCGACAGCACCGGAAACCGCAGATCGGCCTCGTCACGGTCCTGGTGCAGGCCCATGCGGGCGTCGCCGCGATAGAGATTGACCAGGCAGGCGTCCGCCGGAACCTCGGGGTCGCCCAGCTCGGCCCACAGCTCGGCCAGAACCGGCGGCAGGGCCGGCCACGGGGCACCCTTGCCCGGATGGCGGTCGGCATAGCGGTAGCCCGTCCGGTCGCTGACCCAGCCCAGGGGGCCCAGGCTGCTCATGGCCACGCTCATCGCCTTGCCGGAGGCCGTCTCATAGTGGCTGAAGGGCGCGGCCGAGGTGGCGGCGAGCACGGTCTCGACCAGCCCGGCCCGGGCCTCGGGGGTCAGCAGACCCGGCCAGAGATCGAAACCCGGAACGATGCAAAGCGGCCTGATCATTACGGATATTTAACACGCCGGATCACACCGGAAGGTGTTGTTTCGCGCACCGGCCAGTGGGGTCGGGTCGAAAGTTCCAGTCCAGGTCCGTGCATGCGTCGTCTTTTGTCCACTGCGGCCGTCGCCGCGCTTGTTTTCGCCGCTGGAAGCGCCCTCGCCGCCCCGGTGGCCAAGCCGGCCCCCGCCCTGACCGCCGCCACGGTCACGACCCAGCTGCCGCGTTCGGTCCGCCCCATCCACTATGATCTGGCCTTTACGCCCGACGCCGGCAAGCTGACCTTCACGGCCAGCGTCAAGATCACCATCGAGGTGGTCGAGCCCACCGCCACCGTCGCCCTGCAGGCCGCCGACCTGACCTTTGCCGGAGCGCAGATCGCCGGCGTCGGGTCCGCCACCATCAAGACCGACGACGAGGCCCAGACCGCCAGCTTCACCTTCGACCGGCCGCTGGCCAGGGGCCGGTACGTGCTGGCCATCGACTATGCCGGCAAGATCTACACCCAGGCCGCCGGCCTGTTCGCGCTCGACTACGAGACCGAAGCCGGCAAGAAGCGCGCCCTCTACACCCAGTTCGAAAACTCCGACGCCCGCCGGTTCATTCCGTCGTGGGACGAGCCGTTCTTCAAGGCCACCTATGACGTCGAGGCCACCATCCCCACCGGCCAGATGGCGCTGGGCAACATGCCGATCGCCAGCACCACCGATCTCGGCGGCGGCAGGAGCCGGGTGAAGTTCGCCACCTCGCCGAAGATGTCGACCTATCTGCTGTTTTTCGGCCTCGGCGAGTTCGAGCGCGCCACGGTCAAGGCCGCCGGCGTCGATGTCGGCGTGGTGACCAAGACCGGCGACACGCCCAAGGCCCAGTACGCCCTGAAGGCCGCCGCAGACCTGCTGCCCTGGTACAACAGCTATTTCGGCGCGCCCTATCCGCTGCCGGCCCTCGACAACATCGCCGCCCCGGGCCGCAGCCAGTTCTTCAGCGCCATGGAGAACTGGGGCGCGATCTTCTACTTCGAATACGCCATGCTGCTGGATCCCAAGATCTCCAGCCAGACCGACAGCCAGCGCGTCTTCACCACCGTGGCCCACGAGATGGCCCACCAGTGGTTCGGCGACCTGGTCACCATGGCCTGGTGGGACGATCTTTGGCTGAACGAGGGCTTCGCCTCGTGGATGGAGGGCCGGGCCACCGAGCACTTCCATCCCGAATGGAACGCCGCCCTGACCGCCGTCGGCGGGCGCGAATATGCCATGAGCCTGGATGCCCTGAAGACCACCCACCCGGTCGTCCAGCACGTCGAGACCGTCGAACAGGCCAGCCAGGCCTTTGACGGCATCACCTACCAGAAGGGCGAGGCGGTCATCCGCATGCTGGAGTCCTATGTCGGGGCCGAGGCCTGGCGGGACGGCGTGCGCGCCTACATGAAGAAGCACGCCCACGGCAATACGGTCAGTGACGACCTGTGGCGCGAGATCGAGACCGCCGCCGGCAAGCCGATCACCGGCATCGCCCACGACTTCACCCTGCAGCCGGGCGTGCCGCTGATCACGGTCACCGACCAGACCTGCGCCGCCGGCAAGACGACCCTGACCCTGACCCAGAGCGAGTTCAGCAAGGACCTGCCCGGCAAGACCCCGCTGACCTGGCGGGTGCCGGTGACCGTCCGCTCGGTCGACGGCGGCGTGGCCAAGACCCTGGTGACCGGCGGCAAGGGCTCGGTCACGGTCGCGGGCTGCGGTCCGGTGATCGTCAATGCCGGCCAGAGCGGCTATTTCCGCACCGTCTACGGCCCGACCCGCTTCAGCGGCGTGGTCCAGAGCTTTGCCAGGCTGCCGGCCATCGACCAGCTGGGCGTGATGTCCGACGTCTGGTCGCTGGGCCTGGCCGGCTATCAGGCCCCGACCGACTTCCTCGATCTGGCCCAGGCCACCCCGGCTTCGGCCGATCCGCAGGTGCTGTCCAAGATCGCCGGCGTGTTCGAGACCATCGACGGCTATTATGAGGGCATGCCGGCCGAGCGGGCCGCCTTCCGCAAGGTGGCCCTGGCCCGTCTCAACCCCCTGCTGGCCCAGGTCGGCTGGACCCCGAAGGCCGGTGAGCCCGACACCGTCGCCATCCTGCGCGGCGAGCTGATCGGTGCCCTGGGCGGCATGGGCGATCCGGACGTCCTGGCCGAGGCCCGCCGCCGCTTCGCCGCCGACAAGACCGACCCCTCGGCCATCCCCGGCCCGCTGCGCAAGGTCATCCTGACCGTTGTCGCCCAGCATGCCGACGCCGCCACCTGGGACACCATCCGGGCCCAGGCCCAGGCCGAGAAGACCCCCCTGGTCCGCGCCCAGCTCTATTCGCTGCTGGCCGATGCCGGGGACGAGGCCCTGGCCCGCCGGGCCCTGGAGCTGGCGCTCACCGAAGAGCCGGGCGAGACCCTGTCCAGCTCGATGATCTCAAGCGTCGCCGGCAGTCACCCGGAACTGGCCTTCGCCTTCGCCCTCGACCACAAGGATGCGGTGAACGGCAAGGTCGATTCCAGCTCGCGCACCCGGTTCATCCCGGCCCTCGGCGCCGCCTCGTCCGACCCGGCCATGGCCGACAAGATCCGCGCCTTTGCCGCCGCCAACTTCGCCGAGGGCTCGCGCAAGGACGCCGAGAAATCGGCTGCCGCCGTGCTGAACCGCGTCGCCATCCGGCAGAATCGTCTGCCGGCGATCACCGCCTGGCTGGCGCGCGCCGCGCACTGATCCAGGCCTGACCGACCGATCCAGGGGCTGCGCCGATCCGGCGCAGCCCTTTTTCGCTCCGGAACCGCAGATTCCCCTTCACGGAATGAGGGAATGGGCTTGCGGGCGGGCGGCTATCCCCCATATCCGGCGTCGAGCGGGGTTGACGGGCTCGTCAACTTCGAAGAACCCATTCTGCCCGCGCGGCCCAGGCCGTGCCGGAATGAATTTGGATCAACCGTTAGAGAGTCCGACCAGACGGGGACGGAGCGAGAAAAACCGGGGCGCTTGATCGTGAGGCCCTTGTCACCGCCGTCCGCCAACAGGAGCGACAGGTTCGTAAGATGAGCAAGATTATTGGTATCGACCTTGGCACCACCAATTCGTGTGTGGCCATCATGGACGGCAAGACCCCCAAGGTGATCGAGAACGCCGAGGGCGCCCGCACCACCCCTTCGGTGGTCGCCTTCCTCGAGGACGGCGAGCGCCTGGTCGGCCAGCCTGCCAAGCGTCAGGCCGTGACCAACCCGACCAACACCCTTTTCGCGATCAAGCGCCTGATCGGCCGCAATGCCTCCGACCCGGTGGTCGAGAAGGACAAGGCCATGGTCCCCTATGACATCGTCAAGGGTCCGACCGGCGACGCCTGGGTCAAGGCCCAGGGCAAGGACTACTCGCCGCAGGAAGTCTCCGCCTTCATCCTGCAGAAGATGAAGGAAGCCGCCGAAACCCATCTGGGCGAGCCGGTGACCAAGGCCGTGATCACGGTTCCGGCCTATTTCAACGACGCCCAGCGTCAGGCCACCAAGGACGCCGGCAAGATCGCCGGTCTGGAAGTCCTGCGCATCATCAACGAGCCGACCGCGGCTGCTCTGGCCTATGGTCTCGACAAGAACGACGGCAAGAAGATCGCCGTCTATGACCTCGGCGGCGGCACCTTCGACGTCTCGATCCTGGAAATCGGCGACGGCGTCTTCGAGGTGAAGTCGACCAACGGCGACACCTTCCTGGGCGGTGAAGACTTCGACCTGCGGATCGTCGACTACCTGGCCGACGAGTTCAAGAAGGAGCAGGGCGTCGACCTGCGCAAGGACAAGCTGGCCCTGCAGCGCCTTCGCGAAGAGGCCGAAAAGGCCAAGAAGGAACTGTCCTCGACCGCCCAGTACGAAGTGAACCTGCCCTTCATCTCGATGAATGCGTCGGGCCCGCTGCACCTGAACATCAAGCTGTCGCGCTCCAAGCTCGAAGCCCTGGTCGAAGACCTGATCGCCCGCACCATCGGTCCGTGCGAACAGGCCCTCAAGGACGCCGGCCTCAAGAAGAGCGACATCGACGAAGTGATCCTGGTCGGCGGCATGAGCCGCATGCCCAAGGTCCAGCAGGCGGTGCAGGACTTCTTCGGCCGCGAGCCGCACAAGGGTGTGAACCCTGACGAAGTCGTGGCCCTGGGCGCCGCCGTTCAGGCCGGCGTTCTGCAAGGGGACGTCAAGGACGTGCTGCTGCTGGACGTGACCCCGCTCACCCTGGGCATCGAAACCCTGGGCGGCGTGTTCACCCCGCTGATCGAGCGCAACACCACCATCCCGACCAAGCGCTCGCAGACCTTCTCGACCGCTGACGACAACCAGTCGGCCGTGACGATCCGCGCCTTCCAGGGCGAGCGTCCGATGGCTGCCGACAACAAGTTCCTGGGTCAGTTCGACCTGCAGGGCATTCCGCCGGCCCCGCGCGGCATCCCGCAGATCGAGGTGACCTTCGACATCGATGCCAACGGCATCGTCAATGTCCACGCCAAGGACAAGGCGACCAACAAGGAGCACTCGATCCGCATCCAGGCCAATGGCGGCCTTTCGGATGCCGACATCGAGCGCATGGTCAAGGAAGCCGAGGCCAACAAGGCTTCGGACGAAAAGAAGAAGGCCCTCGTCGAGGCCAAGAACCAGGGCGAGGCGATCGTGCACTCGACCGAGAAGGCCTTCGCCGAACACGGCGACAAGGTCGGCCCGGCCGAGAAGACCGCCATCGAGACCGGTCTGACCGAGCTGAAGTCGGCCCTGGAAGGCGAAGACGTCGAGGCCATCCAGGCCAAGACCCAGGCGCTGATCCAGGCCTCGATGAAGCTGGGCGAGGCCATGTATGCCTCGCAACAGGGCTCGGACGGCGATGACGCCGCTTCGGACGACGGCGTGGTCGACGCCGAGTTCGAAGAAGTCGACGACAACAAGCCGGCGGCCTAAGCCCCGCCATGCGCGCGCCGCGAAACGTTTGCCAGAAGATCGTTTCGCGGCGCGACCGCACAGGCTCGCGCGGTTTTGACGCCTTGCGTCACGGCCCGCGCCACTCCACCTCTACTGACTTCAACGCCTCTCCCGTGGGCCTGTTGGGCGCCAGACGCTGACGATGCGCGACTATTACGAAATTCTGGGCGTGACCCGGACCGCCGACGACGCGGCCCTGAAGTCCGCTTTCCGCAAGCTGGCGATGGAACACCATCCCGACCGCAACGGCGGTTGCGAAGAGGCCGGTGGCCGCTTCAAGGAAATCAACGAGGCCTATTCGATCCTGTCGGATCCGCAGAAGCGCGCCGCCTATGACCGCTTCGGCCATGCCGGCGTCAACGGCCCGCAGGGCGGCGGTGGCGGCGGGTTCAGCGGCGATCCCAGCGACATTTTCAGCGATGTGTTCGGCGACGTGTTCGGCGAGATGTTCGGGGGCGGTCGCCGCCCGTCGAACGGCCCGCAACGCGGCCAGGACCTGCGCTACGACCTCGAAATCTCCCTTGAGCAGGCCTATGCCGGGGCCGAGGTCGAGATCCGGGTTCCGGCGGCCATCACCTGCGAGGTCTGCGACGGCTCGGGCGCCAAGCCCGGCACCAGCCCGACGGTCTGCGGCACCTGCGGCGGGGCCGGCCGGGTCCGTGCCACCCAGGGCTTCTTCGCGGTCGAGCGCGGCTGCCCGCGCTGCGGCGGTTCGGGCCGACTGGTTCTGGACCCCTGCGCCAACTGCAACGGCCACGGCCAGGTGCGCCGCGAGCGCATCCTGTCGGTCCGTATCCCGGCCGGTGTCGATGACGGGGCCCGCATCCGTCTGGCCGGCGAGGGCGATGCCGGGGCCCGCGGCGGCCCGCGCGGCGACCTCTACATTTTCCTGTCTGTGATCCCGCACGAGCTGTTCGAGCGCGATGGTCTCGACCTGCTCTGCACCGTGCCGGTGCCGATGACCGTGGCCGCGCTCGGCGGCGAGATCGACGCCCCGTGCCTGATGGGCGGCGAGGCCTGCGACGGCACCTGCAAGATCGCCGTCAAGGTCCCCGAAGGCTCCCAGACCGGCAAGACCGTCCGCCTCAAGGGCAAGGGCATGCCGTCCCTGCGCAGCCGCCAGCGCGGCGACCTGGTGGTCGAACTGTTCGTCGAAACCCCGACCCACCTGTCGGCCCGGCAGAAGGAGCTCCTCAAGGAGCTGGCCGGCCTGTGCGACGACAAGCAGAACCCCAAGTCGGCCAATTTCGTCGGCAAGGCCAAGCGGTTCTGGGACGAGGTGACCGGGAGCTAGAACTCCCGGCTCTGACGACCCGGTTGTCGGGCGAGCCAGACCACCGCGACCAGCAGGGCGCAGGTGATCGCGAGCACCCCGGTGATCAGCAGCAGGTCACCGCCATCCAGCGGTGTGAGCGACGGCTCGGCCTGTCCGGTCTGGGAAGACTTCTCCCTCCGGTCCCAGGGCCAGGGGGATTCCGGCATCCTGAAGACGACCGGGATCGTCACGTTGACGGGCCTGGCATAGCCCTCGGGCGGTGGCAGCATCCGGAACTTCTGCGACAAGGCCACGGCCGCCAGGCCGAAATCCTCACCCTTCGGCGTCTCCGAAACCACCCGGCAATCGGCAAGCCGGCCGTCGGGGCGCACCGCGCAGTCGATGACCGCCTTGCCCTCGACGCGATGCCGGTCGGCATGGGCCGGATAGGCCCACTCCATATCCTGGCTCGTCGGCTTCTCCAGCCAGTCCGGCTTGTAAGGCCGCTCCGGACCCGGACCGCCTCCCGCAGATGCAGCCATGCTCACCTCCCAACCTGAGCGCGATCTGGCATGAAGTTCTGTCGGCGGGCTAGGGGCAAATCCGGCGTCGGGTTTCATGAGGAATGCGAGGGCGGGATTCCGACCCTAAGGCGACTCTCGGATCCTAACTCCACAAATGCCGCCGCTTCCCGCGCGCTACTTGAACGAGGTTGATTAAGGTCCAGAGCCACAAAAGCAGAATGCTTAGCCCGCCAAGGCTAGCTGGCAAGACCTCAGCCACCAGAAGCCCAAGCACGACGAGGGCACCTATGGACCATATGACGACGTAGACCGAGGCGGCTTTCCACTTGCTCATGGGAGCAGCATGGCCCGGCTGTCCAAAGTCAGCAACCCACCCTTCCCGAAGCCCGCTTCCAGCCACCCCGCCTGCCCCATCGGGCGT
>NZ_QAII01000013.1:0-34432 GCF_003060965.1 Caulobacter sp. HMWF025
CAACTGGGCCTATGGCTGGGAAAATGCCCGCGACGGCCTCGACGGAATCGCCATCGACCTGCCGCCCCTGCCCGGCCCGGCCGACGGAGCCCTGATCCCGTTGAACATCCAGATCAAGGATCCGATCTGGCCGGGCCGCAACATGATCGATGTCAGCGTCTCGGTGAAACCGGGCGAGGCCCGCACCGTCTGGCTCGACCTGCGCGACCGCATCCTGACCGCCGACAGCCTGTACCTGACCCTGGCGGCCGACAGCATAGCATTTGGTCCCCGGGCCCTGGACGGGACGAAGATCCGCCTGGTGCTGAAAGACCGCGACCTCGCCAAGCGCGAACATGTCGCCGACCGTCTGAACCAGGTGAAGGACAACTGGGCCTTCCTGGTGGAGGAACACACCACCTCAAAGCGCCAGGGCCTCTACCTGCGGCTCTATGCCGACATCAGCGATCTGCTGAAGTTCGATCCCGACAACCGCATCGGCCGCGAATACTGGGGCGACATCACCTATGGCAGCCAGGGCTGGCCGGCCTTCGAGCAGCCTGTCCCCAAGGATGGAACCCCGCTGTGGGCCTTCCGTCAGACCGAAAACCTCAAGCTGGTCAGCCAGTTCATCACCTGGTGGATCGACGAGCGCCAGGTCGACTACGGCGACTTCGGCGGTGGCATTTCCGACGACAGCGATTTGACCCAGCAATGGCCGGGCGTGGCCCTGATGGGGGTCGATCCGGACAAGATTCGCGACTCGCTCAACCGGCTGACCGACGCCTCGTACCGCAACGGGATGTTCACCGACGGCCTGTCGACGATCGCCGCCGACGAGTTGCACGCCTATGAGGAGGGCATCAATTCCAACAGCGAGGCGATGTATCTCGACTATGGCGATCCCCTTGCGGTCGAGCGCCTGTTCACGACGGTCAAGGCCCTGCCGAAGATCATCACGACCAACAAGGCGGGCCACCTGCACTTCAATACCAACTGGTACAGCGGTTCCCTCTCGTACCGCGAAGGCCCCTGGGAGTGGCAGAAGCCCTATTCGTTTGGGGTGGTGCATCCGGCTATCCTGATCGGCGACTACAATCGCGATCCGACGGCGCGCGGCATCGTGACGGGTCTGGCCGACGGCTACCTGGCCCATGTGAAGGCCGACGGCTCCTACCCCAATGAAATCCACTGGCCGACGGATGCCGAACGCGGCGGGACGGTCCTGCAGGGCTCGGGGGCCAGCGGTCCGTTCCAGATCTTCTGGGCGGCCTGGAAGCTCACCGGCGACACCCGCTATCTGAAGCCGGTGGAATGGCGGATCAGCAAGAACGGCCTGAAGTCGCTGGGTGACATCAACGAAAACGCCCTGGCGGCCCTGAAGCTGGATGTCACCAACCGCGAGGCGATCCTCAAGGCCTCCGGCAAGGGCAGTCCGCTCGAGCGCTACGCCGCCTGGACCCTGACGGGCGACAAGCGGCATCTGGAAAGCCTCTATGCCGACGACATCCAGTGGGCGGCCCAGCACATGTACATGCACACCGAGGGCCACTGGTGGTCGGATCGGGTGGAGATCCCCAGCGACACGCTGCAGCGCTCACGGCTGGGCGGAATCGCCAACAAGCGCGGCCAGATGACACCGGGCCATACGGTCAGCTGGCGCTTCGAAGGCGGGGCAAGGGCCGAGGACGTCGCCATCCTGGTCCGGCCCGCCGGTCCCGAGGCGTTCAAGGTGGTGGCCTATAACCTCACCGACCGGCCTGTCGTCGCCACCATGACCGGCTGGTCTGTGGCACCCGGCCAGTGGCGGCTGACCCAGGGCCTCGACACGGATGGCGACGATCGTCTCGACGGCGCGGCCGAGACCCGTTCGGTCGCTTTCGAGCGGACGAAGTCTGTGACCCTGACCCTGGCCCCGCGCCAGACGACGGTGGTGGACATGGCCCTGGCCACCCCGGGCGATGATCCTGCCGCGCGCGCCGACCTCGGGATCGGACGCGGCGATGCGACCGTCAAGGGCCGGTCGCTCCAGGTCAGGGTCCATAGCCTTGGAGCCCAGGCCAGTCTGGCCGCCCGGCTGCAACTGGTGGATGGAACGGGCAAGGTGCTGGACACCGCACCGGTGCCCGCCCTGAAGGCCCCCACCGACCTGCTGCCGAAGGGGACGAGCGTCCGGTTGAAGATCCCCGGCGGCATCAAGACATCGGGCCTGCGCGTGCGTATCGTCACCGGACAGCCGCAGATTACCGCCCTGAACGACGCCATCGTCCTGCCCTGACGCGACTTCTGGAGCCCTGAACCATGACCCGCTGCAAAGCCCTGATCCTTGCCCTGACCCTGGCCGCCGCCTCACCGGCCATGGCCCAGACCGCGCCGGGACCCGCCACGACGCCGGCCCCGGCCGCGCCACCGGTCTATCCGCCCTATGGCCGCTCCGTGACCCTAGCCGAGGCCCGGACAGCCGCAGCCGCCGCCGAAGCCGAGGCCCGCAAGAATGGCTGGAGCATGGTCATCACCGTCGTCGAGCCGAACGGAGCCCTGGTCCTGAGCCAGAAGATGGACGGCACCCAGTACGGCTCCAATGACGTGGCGCGGCGCAAGGCCGAGACCGCAGCCAACTTCCGCCGCCCGACCAGCATCTTCCAGGAGGCGGTCAAGAGCGGCACCCTGAACGCGATCTTCACGGGGGCCCTGGCGATCGAGGGCGGTGAGCTGCTGATCGTGGAGAACCGGATCATCGGGGCGATCGGGGTCTCGGGCGGAACCGGGGCCCAGGACGGACAGGTGGCCCGTGCCGGGGCCGCCGCGCTCAAGTAAGGCTTTTCAGCCAGTCCCTGAACTGGGGATCGTCATCAGACGGGCGGGGTCAGCGAGGGCTCCGCCCGGATCATTCTTGCGCTTCGGTGCAACCTCGTCGTGTCCGAACACCCGATCCAGGCTGAAGGTCGCGGGGAAGGTCCTGGCCAGATAGAGGCAGAGCCGGGTCAGGGCCTCGAACTGCTCATGACTGTAGGGCAGATAGATCCCGGCCTTGATGTTGCCGTCCGCTGCGACCTTGCGCACCTCATCGACGCTGTACCACTCATCATTCGCCGAGCGGCGGGTGCAGCGCCCCCGCACATCGAGGACCACCTCGCCGTTCGCATCGCGGACGGCATTGAACCAGGGACAGAATACCCCGTCCTCCTGGGCCTCAAAAAGGGGCCCCGGATTGTTCATCTCGAAGCCGACATAGTAGCGCGAAACGCCCGGTCGACCAGTGACGGGACACTGGCTCTGACCAGCGTGCGACCCCCATTCGCCCCATTCGAAACCCTCGGCCAGAAAGATCGTCCCGGTTCGACTGATCTCGCCGTAGTGGAAACCGTTCGCCTGCGCCGAGCGCATCATGTCGAGGCTGCGCCGGTCGGAATCCTCCGCCCCATTGCCTGCCTGGCGAATGCGATAGGCATCAAAATGGACAATCAGGCCCTCAAGACCCTGCGGTCGCAAGCCCTGGACCTTGTGCCGGATCCCGGTGGCCGTCGTGAAAACTGGCGGGGCATAGTCCCCCAGATGTCTGCGCGGGGGACGATCATCGTCCTCGCCGTCGGCCAGACGCTGGAAGTCGCGGCAGGCACCGGCCCAGACGAACTGGCCGCCGTCGAGCTCGAACCACTGGCTGACGCCCTGGACCTCTTCGCCGGCGACTGAGCCCCGGATGGCGAAGCGAACGCCCGCCTCGATCCCGCCCGCACGCGGCGACTGCCTTCGCGGCTTTCCCAGCCGGATATTGAGCCTGCCCGCAGCCTCAACGGTTCCGGGCCCGTTTGGAAAGGGATTGGCCATGGCAGCCCCGCTCTGACGGATCATTGTCGCGGCCAGGATGTGCGACGACCCAGGATAGCAGAACGGGGACAAAACTCAACCTGAAGGTTTATGCCAGCAAGACGCTGCCGCTATCCGGCAAACTCCCGGGCGAACAGGGATTCATACTCTGCGATCTGGACCACGGCCTCGGGCGCGATCAGGCGCGCCACGGCGGCCGCGAAACTGACGGGGGCCAGGCCCGACGCACTGACCAGCCGGTCGCTGGAGACAGCCCGGGGGCTGTCCAGATAGAGGGCCTCAGCCCCGTAGGTCGGAGCCTGGGCCTGCAGCCATTCCAGACCGTTGGAGGTATGGGCCCGACCTTCGAACAGGCGGGCCCGTGCGGCGGCAACCGTTCCGGCGCAGATCGCACCGACGATCTTGCCGTCAGCCAGGCTCTGGCGCAGCAGGGCAAAGACGGCCGGGTCATCATAGGCGATCCAGGCATCCGACCCGATCAGCAGGAACACATCGGCATCGGCCAGCACGGGGTCATCAAAGCGGTAGTCGGCCGCGGCCAGAACACCGCCGATGGACGTCACGGGCTCGCCGTCCGGGGTGGCGATCTCGATCTGGACGCCGAATTCGCGCCGCAACAGCGCCAGAACAGCCCCGGCCTCCCAGTCGGCCCAGTCCGGTTGCAGGAAGGCCACGGCAACAGTCATCGTAAAATCCTCACGACAGGCTCAGGGCTGTTCTGCGTAATCGCCGTCGACGCCCGCTTGATCTCGCGTTGCGTCTACCGCATCGCACCCGGACGTCCTACATTATGAACATGACCGACACCGCCGCCCCTTCGTCGTCAGGCTTCGACCTGACCCCGCCCACCGAGGCCGAACGCGAACGCCTGGAAGCCGACCTCACGGCCGAAGAAGCTCGGGTTCTGCTGCACCACGGGACGGAGGCTCCGTTCTGCGGTGGCCTTCTGGGCGAGAAGAATACCGGGGTCTATTGCTGCCGCATGTGCGGACTGCCCCTGTTTCGGCATCAGACCAAGTTTGAAAGCGGCACCGGCTGGCCCAGCTTCTACGCGCCCTATGACGAACGCCATGTCGGCGCGATCAAGGACACCTCCTACGGCATGGTCCGTATCGAAACGGTCTGCGCCCGTTGCGGCAGCCATCAGGGCCATGTGTTCCCGGACGGCCCGCCTCCGACCCGCCTTCGTTACTGCATCAACTCGGTTTCGCTGCAGTTCGTGAAAACCGGCGATCCGCTGCCCGACCCGCTGCACCGCGGAGACTGCCTCCCCGACTGACGGGCGGTTGACCTTCAGGCCTTCCTGACATTCATTGTGCCATAAGTTTCGCAGAACGAACGAAACGGCCCCTGGATGGAAGGACGCCCATGGTAACGACCCAAGCCCAGCCGCTGGCGCTGCTCGGCGCGGCCGGCTCGCCCTACACCCGCAAGATGCTGGCCCTGCTGCGGTATCGCCGGATCCCCTATGCCATCCACTGGGGCAGTCATCGCACGCCACCGGCCGGATTTCCGGAGCCCAAGGTCAAGCTGCTGCCGACCTTCTACTTCCCGAAAGACGACGGCTACGAGGCGGTGACGGACTCGACCCCGATCATCCGCCGGCTTGAGGGCGACCATGCCGGCCGCTCGGTTCTGCCGGGCGATCCGGTGACCCGCTTCCTCGGCGATCTGATCGAGGACTATGCCGACGAATGGCTGACCAAGGCGATGTTCCACTTTCGGTGGGCACACCCGGCCGACATCGAAAATGCCGGCCCCATGCTGGTGTTCTGGAACAGTCCGGTCATCCCGGACGAAATCGCCGGCCGCGCTTCGGCAGAAATCTCGAAGCGGCAGATTGACCGGCTTTACGTCGTTGGATCCAACGCCACCACCGCTGCGACTATCGAACAAAGCTACGAACGCGCCATCGACGCGCTCGACACCGTGATTGCGCAGCAGGGCTATGTGCTGGGCACACGGCCCTCCGCAGCTGATTTCGCAATCTACGGCCAGCTGACCCAACTGGCGATCATCGAGCCGACGTCCGCCGCCATCACCCAGAAGCATTCCCGCCGGGTTCGGGCCTGGCTGGATCGCGTCGAGGATCTGTCCGGGCTGGAACCGGAAACGGCGGCCTGGACACACCGCGATCAGCTCAAGTCGATGCTGCGCCCCCTGCTCAGTGAAATCGGCCGTGTCTATGTGCCGTTCCTGCTGGCCAATGCCCGGGCGACGATGGCCGGCCTGCCGCAGTTCGAAACCGAGATCGACGGCCGACCCTGGGCGCAGCCGACCTTCCCCTACCAGGCCAAATGCCTGGGATGGCTCAGGGAGTCCTATGGCGAGCTTTCGCACGACGACCGCACGGCCCTGGACGACGTTCTCGCGGGAACGGGCTGCGAGCGCCTGTTCGGCGAGGTTTGACGCCAAGCCCGAGGCAACGTCAGGAGCGGCCCCGCACCGCGAGGCTGCTCCTGCCGCGGACCGATCTCGCTAGAAGTCGGCCGAAAGGGTGAACTGGATGGTCCTGTGCGAACCCGGACGGAAGGTCGCCAGGGTGTTCACCGTCGTTCCGATCGTGCCCAGATAGTCCGTGTCGAAGATGTTATCGACATTGACCCGGGCCTTGACCTGCTCGAACGGCCCGAACCCGAAGCCTTCACCCATATCGACATAGGCGTTCCAGATCATGTAGCCGGCCGTATGCTCGGTATTGACGAAGTTGGTGAAGCGGTCGTCGATCAGACGCCCCGAAAGGTTGAAAACCAGACCGTCGGTCGGTTCCACCGTGACACCGCCCTGGAAGATCCACTCGGGAAAGTCAGGAACCTGCTTGCCCTTGATCGACAGGGTAACCGGAGCGGCTGAGGCGCTGGCCCGGTAATTCAGGACGTTATCCTGGAACTCGGACTTGTTGTACGAGACGTTGGTGTTGAAATAGACCTTGCCGTCCAGCAGTTCAGGTTTCCACTGGCCGCTGAACTCGACGCCCGAGGCCTCAACCGCACCGACATTCTGGAAGAAGCTCTCCACCGTGGTGCTGCCCGGCACGATGCTGTTGAACTGCTGTAGCCGGTTCTTGAACTCGGTCTTGTAGACGACCAGCGAAGCGTTGAAGGTCGGCCGGTTGGCGCGATAGCCGAGCTCCAGATTGGTCGAGGTTTCGGCCTTGGGCGGTGTCACCGTCGGGCTGGCGGCCGACAGAACGTCATCGGCACCGCGCGGCAGGGCCATGTTTTCGGAGTAGGACGCGAAGACCTGGTCGCGTGGCCCCACCGAATAGACCAGGCCCACCTGCGGCAGGAAGCTGTCGGACCAGTTGGTCTGGATCGTCGGCTTGCGGCTGTTGATGTAGTCGGCCGGGTTGCGATAGCCGCTGATCTTGTAGTCGACATCCAGGGTCTTGAAGCCCAGCTCCAGCTTCAGATCGCCGTCCATCAGGCTCACAGTGTCTTTCAGGAACAGCTGCACCGTCTGGCGGGTCGAGACATAGTTGCGCTGCAGGTGAACCGGCTGGTTCAGCAGCGGGGTGCCGTCGGGATCGCCGTTCTCGACATTGTAGCGCGCCTGGGTGCGGTGATAGTCGTCGTCTTCCAGCCAGACGCCGGCCGAGATCGCATTGATCCCCAGATGCCAGTCGCCCTTGGCGGTGATGCCCTTGCGCGTGCCGTCGATGCCGGACAGGCCGTACTGCAAACCCTTCGGCGCGGTCAGGCCGGCCACGATCAGCCGCTCGTTATTGTAGCTGGTCAGCGAGGTCGCATAGGCCTCGGGCGAGACGCCGTATCCGCCCTTGTCTTCGTAATAGGCCGTCGAAGTCAGGTCGATGTCGTCGCCGATAGCGGTCTTGAAGGTCAGGCCGTAGAGGTGGTCCTTCCGCTTGTTGACCGCAAACTTGTAGTACTGGTTGTAGTTGGCGTTGGAGAACGGGACGCCCGCCGTGGACGGTGCCAATACAGGCACATAGCCCAGATAGGCAAAATCGCGGCCCGAACGACCGAAGAGGTCATTGGCGCGACCGTCATACTGGGCCTTGGTGATCGACGGCGAGTCGTAGTCGTAATAGTCGTTGTGGACGGTCTGGAAGGTCAGGCTGCTGTCTTCGCCCATGTCCCAGCGCAGCTTGCCCTCATAGTGCTTGCGGTCGATGGTGCCCGGGCCGCGCCACAGGTCGCCCTCGATCCATGAACCGCTGACATAGCCCGAAAAGGGTCCAACCTTGCCGCTCTCGAGCCGCAGGAAGGTGCGCTTGAGCGCGTCGCTGCCGCGCGTGTAGCTGGCAGAGCCGCCGGCGTCCTCGCTGGGGGCCTGGGTGAAATAGTCGACGATCGGACCCAGCGAGGCGTAGCTGGGCAACGCCACGTCCCCGGCCCCTGCCGAAGCCGTGACCCGCAACAGGTTCTCATTATCCACATAGCGATAGATCGGGCTACCGCCGAACTGGTCGCTGCGCCCCATCGGGATATCGTCCAGCAGGAAACCGATCTGCTGGAAATTGAAGGCCCGGACCGAAACCGAGTTGCCGAACTCGTACATGCCCAGTGCGTCATTGGCCTGAACATTGAAACCCGGCAGACTCTCGAGCATTTTCAGACCCGTGACCCCGGCCGGGGCCGACAGCAGGGCTTCGCGGGTGATCGAGACCGTCGCCGTGGCGTGGTCGGTGCCGATGGCAACGCTGGCCTCGGATACGCGCTTTCCGGTGACCACCACGCGATCGACTTCGCTGGATGAGGCTTCCTGGGCCAGAACCGGCGTCGCGACGGCCAGGACCGTGGCCGACAGCAGGGCAAGGCGCAGACGAGGCCGGGCACCCAGACGGAAACTCAGTGACTTGATCAAGACTATCCCCATTCATCTCGAGCGGCGCGTCGCGGCGGGGAGGCGCCGGACATAGCCGGATTGTTCCGAAGACTGATGGCCCATGACACGCGGTTTTCCGCTGCGGGGCTGCGCTCAAAATGTCAGGAGGCGCGGCTTGGCCGTGATTGCCCGTGCACTGCGCCGCTCAACCACCGGGACAGCGATGAACGCTCCAAAAATGAGCGCTTGGCTCTGCCGGCACCTATCGCCGTGGACTGGGGCCCGCGACGCGAACCCGTCTCTGCCAAGGAATTTAAAGGATATGGTGCGGGCGGTCGGGGTCGAACCGACACTCCTTTCGGAACCGGATTTTGAGTCCGGCGCGTCTACCAGTTTCACCACGCCCGCAAACTTCGCATCGCGCGAAGGGCCGTCTCTCTAGCAGGCACCGAGTCTGAATTCCAGTGCCGAGACGGGCGGGCTAGGGTCTCGGTACACAGGAGATTCCCGTATGCCGCGTCCCGGCCCCCGCAATCTGATCACCGACGTCGCCGGCCTGACCGTGGGCTCGGCCCAGGACGACTGCGTACGGTCTGGCGTCACCGTGCTGCTGTGCCCCGAGGGCTGGAGCGCGGCGGTCGATGTGCGCGGCGGCGGCCCCGGCGTCCGCGAAACCGAGACCCTGTCACCGGAGAACAGCTTCAGCCGGGCTCACGCCATCTGCCTGTCCGGCGGCTCGGTCTTCGGGCTCGGGGCCGCCGACGGCGTGGCCAGCGCCCTGTCTGTCCGCGAAGTCGGGGTGCGCCTGGCTGCGGGCTCGCCGGCCATCCCGATCGTTCCGGGCGCCGTGCTGCATGACCTCGGTAACGGGGGCGACAAGGCCTGGGGCCTTGATCCGCCCTATCGCGCCCTCGGCATTGCAGCCGTCGAGGCGGCCTCCGATCAGTTCGAGCTCGGTGCCGTGGGCGCTGGACGCGGGGCCGTGGCCGGACTGGTCAAGGGCGGGTTGGGATCCGCCTCGATCGACCTTGGGGGCGGTCTGGTCGTCGGGGCCCTGGTGGCCGCCAATCCGGTCGGCTCGGTCTATATGCCGGACCGAGAGACCTTCTGGGCCTGGCCCTTCGAAATAGACGGTGAGTTCGGCGGCAAGGTGCCGACCGGGCCGACAAGCGCGACCGATCCGCTCCCCGACGACACAAAGCTGGGCGCAGCCGGTCGCCTGCGGGCCGGGGCCAATACTACCCTCGCCATTGTCGCCGTCACCGCCGACCTGACCACCGCCGAAGCCAAGCGTGTCGCGATGATGGCGCACGACGGCATGGGCCGCGCCGTTCGTCCTGCCCATACCACCTTCGACGGCGACGTCGTGTTTGCGGTAGCATCCGGTGCCGTCGCCCTTGGTGCGGGACCGACGCGGCCGGTCGACATTACAAGGCTGGGCTCAGCTGCGGCTGACTGTCTGGCCCGCGCCATCGCCCGGGCCGTCTACCGGGCCCGGGACTTTACGGAACAATAGTCTCGCCCCCGGCCAACTGGGTGGCCGCAGCCTCGAGGCGCGACAGCAGACGCTTGAGACCAACGACCTCGTTGGGGGCCAGTCCGGACAGCAGCGCCGCCTCATAGGCCCGGGCCAGGGGGGCAATCTCGGCAAACAGACGGCGGCCGGCGGCCGTGAGCTCCATCCGGTGCGAGCGGCGGTCGGCGCGCACCGTCGTGCGGGCCACGAGCCTGCGCTCGACCAGATCCTGCGCCGCCCGGCTCACCCGGACCTTGTCCATGGCGGTACGGGTCACGGCGGCGTGCTGGGTCAAGCCGCCTTCGGCCAAGACCGACATCAACCGCCACTGCGGGATGGTCAGCCCAAACCGGTCTTCATAGGCGCGAGCGATCAGCCGGCTGACGGCGCTGGCCGCCGTCGACAGCTGATAGGGCAGATAGTCCGCGAGGCTCAAAGCGTCCTCGGGGGCCTCAGACACTGCCGTCAGGGGAGAGACCGTTGCGGTCATGACCCATTCCCTTTCGTCCTCCCGGGCGTGATCGCCATTCTGAGGACGACCTTTCGCCAATCCCAAATGCAGTCCGCTGGACCCGAATCGGATCCAGCTCATTTTCCTGCGCCTCGATGTGGCACGCCGCTCAGCGAAAGCTCAACGCCGGCCCGGCAGGCTAAACGGAAAGACCCGGTTTCGCCTGCTGGTTGTGCAGACGCTACTCGGCCCGCTCGCCGGAACGGCGCCCCTCCCCGTCACTGCCATCGCCCCGGAAAGGCAGGGTCGCATTCAGCGCCGACTGGCAGGCCTGCAACTCCTTCAGGCAATCCCCCCGGCTCCAGAAGTCCGAGACGTCGATCACGGCCATGCGAACCTGCCGGCTATAGTCCTTGTGACTGAGCAGCTTGGGCTCTTCGGGCTTGTGATCATGGGGCTTGTGATCTGCGGGCTTGTCGGCCGGCGGCGGCGCGGGGGCTGGCGGCGGCGTGATCACGACCGTCTGGGCTCCGACCCTGGGCCCGACAATGGACAGGCCCGGGGCGGCATGGCCGATCGCAATCACCAGACAGGCCTCGCACTTGCAACCAGTTCCGTGACCGGGATGCCACTCCGGATGGGCCTCGGCCTCGCCATGCACCTTGGGCTCGGGCTTGTGGGACCCGTGTCCATGGCCGCCGGAATCAGGCTTGTGCGGCTTGTCTTCCGGAGGTGCCTTGTCCTCCAGCGCCTTCCGCAGCGAAGCGAGAGCCTTGGCGCACGGCCCCCCGAAGCGGAGCAGCGGCCCGATACGGGCCTCCATTTCCTCGATCAGTTCCTGGGTCTTCTGCAGCAGTTCTCCCGAGGGCGCGCTGCTGGCGGCGACACAACGGGCCTTGATCGCATCGTGGATGATCTTCGGGACGTTGGTATCTACACCGCGCCGGTCCCGCCGCCCCAGCAATCGGCCGGCGGCGAACGCCAGGCCGGCGATCAAGAGGGCGGCAAGGATCAGCCCGACCAGCAAGGTCGGATCGAACACAGGCACGGGCTGCTCTACCGGAAACTCCGACTGGTACACCCCACCCTCCCTGCAATGCGTCGCGGCCATGATGGCGTGTAGGATGGTTAACGCAACCGGCGATCTTGTGAACGCCCTCGCTTGCTATCCCTTGCGAGAAATAACGCCCCTCGCGCGAGCACCCTTATCGTAGCGCGAAGCACCACCATAGACGGCCACCTCGCAAAGGATGTCGCCACCGGGATCCGCAGCCCAGAGGTAGTTGCGTTCGACTTCAACATTGCGACCGGCCGGCGAAATACCCTCGAACGTGTCGCCCCAGGGAATCACCTTGGACAGGTCGCGCCAGGTCAGGGTCATGCCGCGCGCCAGTTCGTCCTGCGCCATCGCGTCCAGATCAGGGTCAGTCATCAGAGCTCTTTCGTAAAACCTCGGCCTGCCCGCCGCCTCGACAAGCCCGCTGGCTCGGGCTACCCCCAAGCCGGGTCGAGGAGACAGTCATGGGCATTCCAAAGGGCAAGCGCGACTTTCGCGATGAGGACCGGCTAGACCCCCGAGAACGCCACCAGGTGGAATACTGGATGAAGCGCTGGGGCGTAACCAAGGACCAGCTCGTGGCCGCCCATCGCAAGGTCGGCAATTCGATCAAGGATATCGGCGCAGAGCTCGGCAAGAAGCGCTAGCGCCCCTTCCGGCCTGACTGCCGCCGTCAGATCGCGACCCGATCCTAGCGCTTGTCCCTCTGAAAGGCCTTGGCTTCAGCCGCCAGGGATGAGGTTGCCGGGTCGAAGGGTTCCGGCTCGGGTTCGAATGGCAGGCTGCCGGCCACGCCCCGCAGGGCCAGCCACAGCGGATGGCTGAAATGGCCCAGGATCCGCAGGGGCCGGCGCTTGTCGTCGGTAACGTCCCAGCCTTCAAGCTCGAACTGGTCCGCCTGGGTCCGCATCGACTTGACGTCGATACCGTCCCAGCCTTCGGGATCCGGGATCAGCGCGGCCTCATCAGCGGTGAGGCCGAAGGTGTCCCGCGCCAGCTGGTCGATCTCCGGGAAGTCAGCACGCGCCTGGGGCTCGGCAAAGGCCGGCTTCATCAGGGCGCGGTGCTCCAGTTCGGCAAAGCCCGGCAGGTCGATCAGTCGGCGCAGAGCCACGATCAGGCCTGGGAGTCAGCGATGTCGCGGAAATACGGAACGACCTCGCCCTGCAGCTTGATCGTCATCGGATTGCCCTTGCGGTCGAGGGTCTTGCCGGCGGTCACGCGCACCCAGCCTTCGCTGACGCAGTACTCGTCTACATTGGTCTTTTCGACGCCCTTGAACCGGATGCCCACACCGCGTTCCAGCAGTTCGGCATTGTAGAAGGGGCTGTCCGGGTTGGTGGCCAGGCGGTCGGGAGGGGTGTCGCTCATGTCATCGGCTTTCGAAATTCGGTGGGCCAGAGGCCTCAGACGCGGGTGATAGCCACCCCTCGCCCGAAATCCAAGCGCCACGATGCAGCACCCAGCCGTACCGGCCGGGATGGGCCCGGGCAGCCACCGCCCGAAATGCAGCTTCCTGGCCCTGATCAGTCCGTCGGGAGCCTGCTGCAGTGCATCAGGGGAGGACAAGTCCTGCGGCCCCTGCTAGCTACACATGACAGATATCTGGAGCTCGCATGCTGCGTCGTATGTACGATTGGGTCATGGGACTCGCCGCTTCGCGGCATGCCCCGACCAGCCTTTTCGCGGTTTCGTTCGCCGAGAGCTCATTCTTTCCCATCCCGCCAGACGTCATGCTGGCCCCGATGGTCCTCGCCCGGCCGGACCGCGCTTGGCGTTACGCGACAATCTGTACCCTGGCCTCGGTCCTCGGCGGGATCCTCGGCTACTTCATCGGCTTCTTCCTGCGCGACTTTGGCCTGTGGCTGATGGAGATCACCGGCCATGCCGGCGGCCTTGCGGAATTCAAATGCTGGTATGACAAGTACGGCGTCTGGGTGATCCTGGCCAAGGGCCTGACCCCCATCCCCTACAAGCTGGTTACGATCGCCTCCGGCATCGCGGCGTTCAGCTTTCCGATGTTCATCATCGCTTCTGTCATCACGCGAGCGGCGCGGTTCTACCTCGTGGCCTACGTGGTCAAGAAGTTCGGCCCCACACTCCTGCCCGTGATCGAACGGCGCCTCGCCCTCTTTGCCGGCGGCCTGTTTGTCCTCCTTGTTATCGGCTTGACGGCAAGCCATTTCATCGGTGGCAGCAGCGGAGGTGCCTGCGCGGTATGACGAGCGAACCTGAAGGTCCGGTGGCAGTCCCGCTTGGGACGGCCGCAACCGAAACGACACCGGCATCCGAGGTCCGGGCGACCCTGCTGGTCGAAGCCGAAGTGCAAACGCCCCTGGCGACCGGCCTCACCCTTCTGCCGACCGCCTTGCCAGTCGTGGCCTTCCTGGCCAGCGCGGCTATGCTGGGCACAGCCCATGCCTTCGAGACCTTCGGCAAGATGGCCCCGTGCAATCTTTGCCTGAAGCAGCGCGAGGTCTACTGGGTGGCCTTGACGGTGGCCGGTCTTGCCATTGTCGCCGGCCGCACGCCGTGGGCCCAGAAGCTGCGGCAGCCGTTCAACCTGCTGCTGGCGGCCATCTTCCTGTTTGGCGCAGGTCTTGCGGCGTTCCATGCCGGTGTCGAATGGAAGTGGTGGCCCGGCCCGACCAGTTGCGTCGGCGGTTCGGCGGCCGTGACCGGCGACCTGGTGGCGATGCTGAAGGGCGGCGCGATCAAGGCCCCCTCCTGCGACAAGGCGGCCTGGGTGTTCCTGGGCCTTTCGATGGCCGGCTGGAACGCCCTGGCCTCGCTGGGTCTCGCCGGCATTTCGCTGCTGGCGGGCCTGCGCAAACCGCTCCAGGCGCAGACATGACCGGCCCCGCTCCCAGACGTCCGGGTACGGGGGCCCCCAA
Source organism: Caulobacter sp. HMWF025 (assembly GCF_003060965.1). GTDB lineage: Bacteria > Pseudomonadota > Alphaproteobacteria > Caulobacterales > Caulobacteraceae > Caulobacter. Next base: position 14,514 of record NZ_QAII01000013.1, read on the forward strand.
GGCCCGCCTGGCCGAAATCCTGCGGGTCGACCAGGCCGGCGAACTGGCTGCGGTCCATATCTACCGGGGCCAGGCCGCCGTGATGCGGGTCAGCCCGGGCCGGGCGCACATCGCCGAACAGCTGCAGGAAATGGAAGGCCACGAGCAGGTCCATCTCAGCCGCTTCGATGCCCTGCTGACCGAGCGGGGCGTGCGTCCGACGCTGATGTCGCCCGTCTGGCGAGCCGCCGCCTTCGCCCTCGGAGCCGGCACCGCCCTGCTGGGTGACAAGGCGGCCCACGCCTGCACCGAAGCCGTCGAATCGGTGATCGAAAAGCACTATGCCGGTCAGATCCAGGAACTGACCGACCGCGATCCGGAACTCGCTGCCGAGCTTTCGAAGTTCCGTGACGATGAGTTGGCCCATCGCGATCTCGCCATCGCCGAAGGGGCCCGCGAAGCGCCCGGCTATGGCCTGCTGTCCGCCGTGATCCAGGCCGGTTGCCGCGCCGCCATCCGGATCAGCGAGAAGATCTGATCCCGCACCTCTGAGATGAACAAGAGGCGCTTGGCACCCTGATCGGCTAGGCTTACCGATGGCATGTTGTGTCCTGTCCCGGAGTGCGCGCCTTGCTGTTTCGTGATCGTTGCCTGGCCGCTTTCGGCGCGGCGTCCATGCTGGTTCTCGCCTCAGCGGCCGAAGCCCAGACCCCGGCCCCGCCCCCGGCTGCTGCGACCGCCACGACCTCGACGCTCAGCTTCGACACCGGAGGTCCCATGCCGCCGGAGCAGGCGGCCCTGGCCTTTGAACGGGCCGACCTCAGCTTCAAGATCCTGCCGGAGCGCAAGGCTATTGAAGGCAAGGCGGTCCTTACGCTGAAGATGAAGTCCAAGCTGGACCGCATCGTGCTCGACTTCGACCGGGTCTTTGCCATCCGGGCGATCACCCTCGACGGCAAGCCCCTGAAGCCGTCGGCCTGGAGCAATCCCGAGGGCCGCCTGACCATCACGCCGCCACGCGCTCTGACCCGCGACCGCACGGTCGAGGTTGCGATCACCTATGACGGCGTGCCGCATGAGGCCAAACGGGCCCCTTGGGACGGCGGCTTCGTCTGGAGCAAGACCGAGACCGGCGAGCCCTGGATTGCAACGGCGGTTCAGGGTGAGGGCTGCGACCTGTTCTGGCCCTGCATCGACTATCCGACCGGCGAACCCGGGGTGGTGGATCTGCATATCTCCGTCCCTGCCCCCCTGGTGGCCCCCGCCAACGGCACCTTCCTGGGTATGACCGAGGCCGACGGCAGGCGGACCTATAACTGGCGGGCCCGCACGCCCAATACCTACGCCATCGCCCTGAATGCGGGGCCCTACGAGCAGCTGTCAGAGACCTACAAAAGCCGGTTCGGCGACAGCTTTCCGATCCAGTACTGGTACCTGAAGGGCCGCGAGACCAAGGCCAAGGCGCTGTTTGCCGAGTTCCCGCCGATGATCGATTTCTTCGAGGCGATGATCGGTCCCTATCCGTTCCGGCAGGAAAAGATGGGCGTGGTCGAGACGCCGCATCTCGGCATGGAGCACCAGACCATCAACGCCTATGGCAACAACTACGCCAGGGATGCCTACGGCTATGACTGGCTGCTGCAACACGAGTTCGCGCACGAGTGGTTCGGCAACCAGCTGACCGACCTCGATAATGACGACATGTGGCTGCACGAGGGGCTCGGCAGTTACATGCAGCCGCTCTATTCCCAGTGGCTGCACGGCGACATGGAGTACATGGCCAGGCTCAACAGCCAGAAGGCCGGCATCCGCAACAAGTCACCCATCGTGTCCGGCAAGCCTCTGAAGGAAGACGACGTCTATAACGCTGATCGTGGCCCCGGAAACGACATCTATGCCAAGGCCAGCAACGTCCTCCACACCCTAAGGACCCTGATCGGCGACGAGGCCTTCTTCAAGGTGACACGCCTGATCGTCTATGGCCGAGACGACCCGCGCCCCGGAAATTTCAGCCCGCGCTATGCCAGCACCCAGGACTTCGTGAAGGCGGTCAACCAGGTCACGGGCAAGGACTATGGCTGGTTCTTTGATGCGTATCTTTATGAGGCGATGCCGCCCGAACTGATCGAAGCCCGAGAAGGGCAGGATCTGGTGCTGCACTGGAAAGTGCCGAACAACCGACGTTTCCCGATGCCTTTGGAGGTCAGGGTCGGCCGCGATGTGGTGACCCTGCCCATGGCCGACGGCACCGGGCGCGTCGCCGTCGGTGATGCCGTGCCGGTGATCATCGACCCGGCCGCGAAAGTCCTGCGTCGCCAGCCCTATGTCGAAGTCTTCCAGGCCTGGCAGAAGGCCCGGGATGACGCCGCCAAGGCCGCCGCAGAAGCCCGCAAGAAGGCCGAGGAAGAGGCCAAGGCCGCCAAGCCGCAGTAGAGAGGCCGGGGCCGGTCATCTTTGGTTGACCGCGTTCCTTCACGGAAAATCCGTGCGGGGCGGGCTAGTCAGGGGCTCCAGTGCGAGCCCCTGAATGCTGAAGCCCGACCATTTCGTTCTGTCTGCCCGCATCGTGCTCGTGGTCGGCGCGCTTGTCGCCGCGACATTGATGCTTGGCCCGTTTCAGGGGCTGGAGCAGGTGTTCGGCCTCAGTGACAAGACCGCCCATGCTGTCGCATTTGGGGGGCTGACCGCCCTCGCCTTCCTGGCCTGCCCCCGGATGCGTCGTGCCGACCTCGCCCTGGCGGCCCTGCTGCTCGGCGGTGGCGTCGAGGTGGCCCAGCTGTTTGGCGGCCGGAGCGCAAGCCTGCTGGACTGGCTGGCCGACGGGTTCGGCATCGGCGCGGTTTATGCTGTCAGCCTCGTGGAGGGCTTGCGCAAGATGGCCCGTGAACAGGGCGATATGCCGCTTCATGAGATCGCGCGCATGGACCGTCGAAATCATCGCCAGCGGGCCGAAGGGGGGATCCCCCGCCCGACCGTAGGCCAGGATGTCGCCCAGGCGACCTTCGCAGCCCGGGCGGCGCGGAAGTTTCCGGCCAAGCTGCGGTCCTGACAGTCCAGGCTCAGGACCCGGGGAGCGTCAGTGCTTTCAGGGCGATCTGACCTTCGGGCGTGATGGTCCAGCCGCCCCGGTCCCGCTGGGCCAGGCCGAGGTCCGTCAGCGCCCTGGCATCGGCGATGTTGATCCAGTCGACATCCTCACCGGCCTGCTTGCGCGCCAGGTTCGAAAGCGCGAGGCGCTGACCATCGGACAGCGACACCTAGCGGGCGTCCAGAGCGACATCGACGACGTCAGCGACATCCTCAAGCGGTCTGGCCGCTTCGCAAAGCTTGCGCAGTTGCTTGAGCATCGAAGGACCGCTGATCTGGCTTGGAGCGTCGGAAAACCCTTCGGCTTTCAGCTGCTTGCGAATGTCAGAGATGGTGGCGTAGCTGCCGGATCGCGCCAGCTCGAAGGCGCGCTCCAGTGTGGTCGGTCGATGGGTCATGAGCGGAGCCTACAGGAGACAGGGGCCGACCGCGAGGCGTGTTTCGGGTCGCCCGAAGCGGAACAAGCGCAGTCAGGGCACGTTTCAGGACCTCACCAAGAGGACAATGCCATGACCGACACCCCTCAATCGCAGGACGGCAGCCAGCCCGGCGTGCTGGGCGACTGGTCGCAGGCCCAGGATCTGGGTCAGCCCGGTCACCCCGAAGACCGCGTCACTGAAACCGAGGTCAAGGACGCCTTTCAGACAGAAGTGACGCCGGCCACGCGCCGCGTCGAGCCTCTGCCCGAAGGCGAGACGCACGATCAGTTGGCTGACCACGTGGATCTGGCCGAAAACCGCCAGGAAGCCCTGATCGACGAAAGCCTCGATGAGAGCTTTCCGGCCAGTGATCCTCCCAGCGCGAAACACATAACCTGAGCTTCGGGTCAGGCCTCGAGTTCGATGTCCCAGTACAGATAGTCCAGCCAGCTGGCGTGTAGGTGGCCGGGCGGGAACCGGCGACCACGGTCCTGCAGTTCATGCATGCTCGGGCGACGGGCGGTGCGATAGGGGATCATGCCCGCCTCTCGCGGCGTCCGTCCGCCCTTGCTCAGATTGCAGGGCGCGCAGGCGGTGACGATGTTTTCCCAGGTCGTCCGGCCCCCACGCGACCGGGGAATGACGTGATCGAAGGTCAGATCCTCGGGCGAGCTGCAATACTGACAGGCAAAGCCGTCACGCAGGAACAGATTGAAGCGGGTAAAGGCCGGCGGCCGGTCCTGCGGGACATACTGCTTCAGTGACACGACACTGGGCAGCTTCATCTCGAACGAAGGAGAATGGACGACGTGGTCGTAGGTCGAAACGACGTCGACACGATCCAGAAACACCGCCTTGATCACCTCCTGCCAGGGCCAGAGGGACAGCGGATAATAGCTGAGCGGCCTGAAATCGGCATTCAGCACAAGCGCCGGCATGCCGGACGGGGGACGGGTCAGAACCTGCATCAGGCCTGCCCTCCGGATCCCGGGGGATCCCTATGAAGCTTGTACGCGATCGGACTGAAGACGGGCCTCCTTCCTACGCATTCTCAGGAATCGCCATTCATTCCCGAACGCTCCGAAAGGATGAGCCATGTCTGCGACGGAACCAAGACATCTCGCAGGATCGCGTCAGAAAGGCGGAATTTCCCGTCGCTTGACCGCGCCATAGCAACGCCACAGCAAATGGGCGGCAGCCGACCGGTGCGGGGCCCAGGCCGCAGCCCGCTGATAGGCCTCGACCTGGGAAGGCCGGGCCCCGGCACCATCCACCCAGCGCATGGCCTCCTGCAGGGCGATGTCGCCACCCGGAAACACGTCAAGACGGCCCTCGCAGAACATCAGATAGGTTTCGGCGGTCCAGCGGCCGATTCCGGTGATGGTCATCAGGGCGGCGGTCGCGGCCTGGTCGTCCAGTCTGCCGATCTGTTGCAGGTCACACAGGCCTGACACCTGCGCCTCGGCGATCGCCCGGGCATAGCGGACCTTGGGGCGCGAAAGCCCCAGCCCCTGTAGCTCGGCATCCGAAAGGGCCAGCACCGCGGCCGGCGTGACCTCGCCGAGGCCGCGCTCGACCCGGGCCCAGATGGCCGCCGCCGAGGCCAGGGACACCTGCTGTTCCACCATCAGCTTCAGGAGACCGGCAAAGCCAGGCTCCCTGACCCGCCAGTCAAAATCCGGCGTAACGGCCTCAATCCGCGCCAGGGCGGGATCAAGCCGCACGAGGGCGTCCCGCGCGGAGCGGATCTCTTCAGGGGACAGGCCGGTTCGGGTGTGCACCGGCCAAGCTTTGCAGTCCGGCGGAGGTCCCGCAACCCGAAGCTTGCGGCCGGCCTAGCCGATGGCGACGATCTCGACCTCGCCCCCGCCGACCACGGCGGTATCGCCGATCCCCTTGCCCAGCAGGGCCCGGGCCAGCGGCGAAACATAGGACACCGAGCCCTCGGCCGGATTGGCCTCGTCCTCGCCGACGATGCGGAAGGTCTGCCGACGACCGTCTTCCCGGTCGAAGGTCACGGCCTGTCCAAAGTGAAGCACGCCCTCCGGTCCGTTGGGTTCGGTCAGCTGGGCACTGGCCCGGCGGGCAGAATAGTAGCGGAGGTCCCGCGTCGCCCGGGCCATGGCCGTCCGGTCTTCGGCCACGTCGCCCTGGGCCTGGGCGGCGCTGTAGGCCGCACGGGCCTCGGCCAGCCAGGCCTCAAGTTGGGCCAGGCCACGGGCCGTCACGAGATTGGGATTGGACGAAATCGGCCGGTCCAGCAGATCGGCGGCGAAGGCTTCGCTATCGCCTTCCTTGGTGAAGGCAACGCTCATCTGGAAACGGACTGGACGGAATGGGACATGGACTGGAAATCCGGAGACTGACGGGTTGTTCCCGGTGCAGGCCTCGGAAATTCCTGGCGCAACGGCCGACCTTGCTAGCCCCGGGCAAGGATCGCTTCAAGCGCAAGTGGTTTGGATCGCTGAAGATCGCGGCGGCAGGCCGGGCCGAAGCGGCCTCGCCTGCCGTACGCGGACACAGGCAGAAACTAGAGGGTCACGCCGGCAACGGCACCCGCCAGGGCGATGGCCAGAACCAGGAAGTAGCCGCCGGCCATACGGTCAAAGGCGGTTTCGAAGGCGGTGAGCGAACGGAGCATGGATCAATCTCTCTGGCTATCAGGTTGAGCCCTCCCATCCGGGGTGAAGGCCTGTCCGATCTGGACGGTGTTTAGATAGCATCGATCTGAACGGCGTCAAGATGATCTTTACAGCGTTTGGATGAAATTTTAGAAAGGAAGGGCTAGAGTGAGATCAATGACCATCGCAGCCACCGAATCCCGCCCCTACCACCACGGCGATCTCAGCCGCGCCCTCGTCGACGCCGCGCGTCGCATCCTGGAAAAGGATGGTCCGGCGGCCCTGTCCCTGCGCGCGGTGGCGCGCGAGGCGGGTGTCAGCCCGGCGGCGCCCTATCACCACTTCAAGGACAAGGGCGAACTGCTCGAAGCGGTCGCCCATGAGGGCTGGGTCGCCCTGGACAGCTTCCTGATGGCCTCGCGCGCCCTCGCGCAGAATGCCCGGGACCGGATGACCAGCATCGGCGTCGCCTATGTGCAGTTCGCGCGGGACAATCCGGCCCTCTACCGGGTCATGTATGACTGCTCGCGCGACAAGGACGCCCTCCCCGACCAGATGAAGGAGGAAGGCGCTTACTGTCAGGTGCGCAACACCATCGCCGAACAGGCCGAAGGCGGGTTCAGCGACATTGACCTCGAACTGTCGACCATCGCCGCCTGGTGCGCAGGCCATGGCCTGGCCGAGATGATCAGCTTCAAGCAGTTTGCGCCTCTCAAGGACCTGCTCGGCGGCGAAGACGCGTTCCTCCGCGCCGTGTTCGAACATCTGGGTATGTTCGCGAAGTTCGACAAGGGCTGAGCCCCTTGCCTTTTACGACCCGGTTCGCGCCCTCGCCGACGGGATTTCTGCATCGCGGCCACGCGTTCTCGGCCCTGACAGCCTTCCAGGCTGCACAGGCGGTCGGCGGCCGGTTCCTGCTGCGCATTGAGGACATCGACGCCACCCGCTGCCGCCCGGACTACGAGGCGGCCCTGCTGGAGGATCTCGCCTGGCTGGGCCTGAGCTGGGAAACCCCGGTCCGGCGGCAATCAGAGCACCTCGCCCACTATCACAGCGCCCTTGACGGCCTTCGGGCACGCGGCCTGATCTATCGCTGCTTCCGGACCCGCAAGGAGCTCGACATCGGTCGGGCCCCGCACGGACCGCAGGCCGCCTTCGAGGGGGCGCCGCTGCCGGAAGCCGAACAGGCCGAGCGGCTGGCCCGGGGCGAGGCCTTCGCCTGGCGCCTTTCCCTGGCGGCCGCGAAGCAGGCGCTGAACGGTTTCGAGACCCTCAGCTTTGTCGAGGAAGGCGCCGGTCCCGAGGGCCAGAGCGGCACCATAACCGCAAGACCAGACCTCGCCGGAGACATCGTCCTGGCCCGCAAGGATGTCGGGGTGGCCTACCATCTGGCCGTCGTGCTGGATGACGCGCTGCAGGGCGTGAGCCATGTGATCCGGGGCGAGGACCTGTTCGAGGCCACCCACATCCAGCGCCTGCTGCAGGCCCTGCTGGACCTGCCGACGCCGGTCTATCGCCACCACCGTCTGCTGCTCGGTCCGGACGGCAAGCGCTACGCCAAGCGTGACCGGGCCCAGACCCTGCGGGAACTCCGGGCCGCCGGCCTGACCCCCGCCTCGCTTCAGGCCGAGCTGGGGCTGGCGCTGACCCAGTAGTGATAACGATAGGCCGTCTGAAAGCCTGCGGCCTGATAGAGGGCGATGGCCGAGGCGTTGTCGGCCTCGACCTGCAGATAGGCCTGCCGGGCCCCGAGCCCCGTGGCCTCGGCCAGCAGGGCCCCAAGGATCCGCCGGGCCAGACCCATGCGGCGGTGATCGGCCAGGGTCCGCATGCCGAACAGCCCGACCCAGTCACCTTCAACGGCGCAGGCCCCCAGGGCAGCGGTCTCGCCGTCGATCAGCAGGCCGCCGAACCGGGCCGGGGCCGGAATACGGGCCAGGGTCTCCAGCCGCTCGCGGGCATCGGCCCGATTGCCGCCGGCCGAGGCGGTGAACACGGCCTCGAAGCGGGCATCGGGCTGCCGCGACAGCTGCACGTCCGGATCAGCCCGCCCCTCGGCCGGCCCGACCATGACCAGGGTCGACTTGGTCGCGGCGTAGCCCCGCCGGGTCAGGCGATCGGGCAGATCGGCCGGCGCGGTCGCCCCATCAGTCAGCTTGAAGCGTGGCGGCAGGCCCCGGGTTTGGTACCAGGCCTCGACCGCATCCAGCACAGCCTCCGGGTCGCCGCCGGGATCGGCCAGGGTCCAGCAGGCATTGGTCCGCATCGACCAGCCGTCGGCGGCGTTCAGCCGCCAGCCGCCCAGCCGGACCTGGTCGCGAGCCGGCCAGGCCCGGTCAGCGACCGGCTCAAGCACGGCCGGGTCGATGATCACTCGGCCAGCAGCTTTTCGACCAGGGCCCGGGCCTCGGGGCTGGACCAGTCGGCCTCGCCCGACAGTCGGGCCCGCTCGCGGCCCTGCTTGTCGTAGATCACCGTGGTCGGATAGCCCAAAGCCCGCGGGACCAGATCAAAGGAGAGCCTGTAGGACGGATCCCGGTAGAGCTTCAGCGGCGCATTGGCGGCCATCTCAGCCTGGGCCAGGTTGAGGTCCGAATCCCGGTCGACACTGACCGGCAGCACCTTCAGCGGCTGGACGGCATAGGCGGCGGCCAGCCTGGCCAGGGTCGGCATCTCTTTCTTGCAGGGCGCGCACCAGGTGGCCCAGAGGTTCATCACCACCACCTGCCCCTTGAAGTCGGCAAGGGTTACCGGCTTTCCGGTCTCATCGCTAAACACCGTAGTTGGCTGCGGACCAGGCTGAAAAGGGCTCGGTGGCTTGTCGCCTTCGGTAAAAGCATCAGTCCGCTGCCCCGGCAGGATCAGTTTAGCCAATGACCCCTTCTTGAATTCATTGAGGTCGGCCGCGCTTGCGGGTTTGAACGAAGCCGCGACCATGACGTATAGAACCGCCGCGACGCCGATGAGCATCGCACCGCCGATCGCCCATTTCAGAACACTGCGCTTGCGCGCAACCGTCCCGTTACCCTCCGACTGGATTTCGCTCATATGACCGACAACGCCTCCGAAAAACCCGACACCGCCGGCGGCGGACAGGGTCAAGCCATGTGGGGCGGCAGGTTCTCGGCCAAACCGGCGGAGCTGATGCAGGCGATCAATGTCAGCATCAGCTTCGACAAGCGCCTGTGGGCGCAGGATCTGGCGGGCTCCCGCGCCCATGCCCGGATGTTGATCAGCCAAGGGGTGATTGCAAGGGGCGACGGCGAGGAAATCCTCGCAGGCCTGGATCGCATCGAGGCCGAAATCGCGGCCGGGACCTTCCCGTTTCGCGACGAATACGAAGACATCCACATGAACATCGAGGCGCGGCTGCGCGAGCTGATCGGCCCGGTGGCCGGCCGCCTGCACACCGCCCGGTCGCGCAACGACCAGGTCGCCGTCGACTTCCGCCTGTGGGTCCGCGAGGCCTGTGACCGCTCGGCCGCCCAGCTTGAGGCCCTGCAGAAAGCCCTGCTGGCGCAGGCCGAGACTCATGCCGAGGCCCTGATGCCGGGCTTCACCCACTTGCAGCCGGCCCAGCCGGTGACCTTCGGCCATCACCTGATGGCCTATGTCGAGATGTTCGGCCGTGATGCCTCGCGCTTCCGCGATGCCCGGGCCCGGATGAACGAGTGCCCGCTGGGGGCCGCCGCCCTGGCCGGCTCGCCCTTCCCGATCGACCGCCACGCCACGGCGGCCACCCTCGGTTTTGACCGCCCGACCGCCAATTCGCTGGACAGCGTCTCGGCCCGCGACTTCGCGCTGGAAGCCCTGTCGGCCGCCTCGATCACCGCGACCCACCTGTCGCGCCTGGCCGAGGAAATCGTGCTGTGGACGACGCCGATGTTCGGCTTCATCAAGCTGACCGACGCCTTCACGACCGGCAGCTCGATCATGCCGCAGAAGAAGAACCCTGACGCCGCCGAGCTGATCCGCGCCAAGGTCGGTCGCATCCTCGGCAGCCTGACCACCCTGACCGTGGTCATGAAGGGCCTGCCGCTGGCCTATTCCAAGGACATGCAGGAGGACAAGGTCCCGACCTTCGAGGCCTTTGACGCGCTCGAGCTGTCGCTGCTGGCCATGGCCGGCATGGTCGCCGACCTGACGCCCAACACCGAAAAGATGGCCCAGGCGGCCGGGGCCGGCTTCTCGACTGCCACCGATCTGGCCGACTGGCTGGTGCGGACGCTGAACATGCCTTTCCGCGACGCCCACCACGTGACAGGCTCGGCCGTGAAGCTGGCCGAAGGCCTGGGCCTTGATCTGGCGGACCTGTCGCTGGAGCAGTTCCAGTCGATCGAGCCCAAGATCACCGAGGCGGTCTATGCCGTCCTCACCCCGGCCGCCTCGGCGGCCAGCCGCATGAGCTATGGCGGGACCGCCCCCGCCCAGGTCCGCGCCCAGATTGCGCGTTGGAAGGAACTGCTCGCATGACCCTGCGCCCCCTCGCCCTTCTGACCCTCGCCGCCCTGACCCTGGCCGCGTGCGGCAAGCAGGCCGAACTCGAGCGTCCCGCCCCGATGTGGGACCCGGTCAAGAAGGCCGCCTTTGAAGCCCAGCGCCGCGCCGCCTCGGCCCAGGCCAACCAGCCCGCCCGGGCCGGTGGGACCCAGGAGATCATGGACCCGGCCTCCAGCAACCGCACCGTCCGCGCCGCGCCCCTGGCCGGCACGGCCCCCAACCCGTTCGGCGGTCCGTCGGCGGCAGGGTTCCCCGGCGCGACGCCCAACTGACGGCTCTGACGTGAACCACTTCGAATACGGCCCCGAGGGCCTGACCTGCGAGGGCGTGCCCCTGGCGAGGATCGCGGCCGAGGTCGGTACGCCGGTCTATGTCTATTCCCGAGCCACCCTTGAACGGCACTTCACCGTGTTCCGCGACGCCCTGGAACTGGCCGGGGTCGCCGACCCGCTGATCGCCTATGCGGTCAAGGCCAACTCCAATGTCGCGGTGCTCAAGGTTCTGGGCGAGCTCGGAGCCGGGGCCGATACGGTCTCGGAGGGCGAGGTCCGCCGCGCCCTGGCGGCCGGCATTCCGGCCGAGCGCATCGTCTTCTCGGGCGTCGGCAAGGCCCGGCGCGAGATCGAATTTGCCCTGCAGGCCGGGGTCGCCGAGATCAATGTCGAGTCCGAGCCCGAACTGAACCTGATCGCGGCCGTCGCCGCCGAGCTGGGGGTCCGGGCCAAGGTGGCCTTCCGGGTCAATCCGGATGTCGCGGCCGGCGGCCACGCCAAGATCGCCACCGGCAAGGCCGAGAACAAGTTCGGCGTCTCGTTCGCTGAGGCCGCGCGCCTCTATGCCAATGCCAGCAACCACGCCGCCCTCGAGCCGGTCGGGGTGGCCTGCCACATCGGCAGCCAGATCACCGAGCTGGCCCCGATGCGGGCCGCCTTCAGCAAGATGCGGGGCCTCGTCGAGCAGTTGCTGGGCGAAGGCCTGTCGGTCGAGCGGCTGGACCTCGGCGGCGGTCTGGGCGTGCCCTATTTCAACCATCCCGAACCGCCCTCGCCGGCCGATTTCGCGGCCATGGTCGGCGAGGTCACGGCCGGCCTGCCGGTCCGCCTGGCCTTCGAGCCCGGCCGGGTGATCGCCGCCAATGCCGGGGTGCTGGTCTCGGAAGTCATCCATATCCACGCGCGCCCGGAAGGCCGCAAGTTCCTGGTCATCGATGCGGCCATGAACGACCTGGTCCGCCCGGCCATGTACGACGCCTTCCACGACATCCGGCCGCTGACCAGGCGAGATGGCGAGGCGGTCTATGACGTGGTCGGTCCAGTCTGCGAGACCGGCGACACCTTCACGCGGGATCGCGCCTTGCCGCCGCTGGCGGCGGGCGATCTGGTGGCCTTCATGTCGGCCGGAGCCTATGGCGCGGCCATGGCCAGCGAATACAACACCCGCCCGCTGGTCCCCGAGGTGCTGGTCGACGGCGACCGCTTCGCCGTGATCCGCGCCCGCCCGACCTATGACGAGATGCTGGCCCGCGATCTGGTGCCGGACTGGGTGTAGCCCCCAGACCTGCCCCCACCTGACCTGCTGCGCAGGTCGTCCGCCCCCAGAGGGGGCGGATAAGTTCATCTTCCCCCTCCGGGGGAGGAGGATGCGCAGCATCCGGAGGGGGCAAGTGACGGCCTTCAGCCAGACATGGGGTCTCGGCTTCACGCGGGCGGCCCGCTGAAGGGTGGGGAGGCGGCGGAGCGTCCGGGCCACGCCCGGAATAGCTTTTTGGAGTGGAGTACCGTTTCGGCCTGGGCCGGAGCGCTCCGCATGACCGATTTTCCGGTGAGCCTTCGGGGCGCGGGGTTTTAACCCGCTCCCGGCAGAGGCCCCCGACGGGCGGAAGGGATGACGCCCCTCCGGACCGTCCGGGCGATTTCAGCCCGGACCTGCTGCGCGTCGTCGCCGTGGCCGGGCCTTCCGTCGGCGGGTTGGTGACCGATTTTTCCCGGCGAGACCCTCTGGGGGACTTACACGCCTCGAACCGGTCCCCGCCGGGGACGACATCGACACCGGCCGACGGGCGCTTCCCGCTCGACCACCCCCACCGCGCATCAGGTCGCCGGCCGGACGCCCTCCCCTGCGACGGGGCGAGGAGAAGTATGCGGCCGGTCTGGCGGGGGCGGACAGGTTTTCGACCGTCACGCCGGGTGGCGGTGCCAGGGCGTTGAAATGGCTCGGGATGCGGGGTGGTTATCCCCGTCGGAGAACGGGGATTGGCGGGGTTCGGAGGGCTGCAAGGTCTGTCCGAAGGCCCTCGCCGCCCGCAGCGCGACGCCGAAACATCACGCCTGCAGGGGCCCCGCCGGGACTAGGTCCTAGCGGATGCGGATGCGGACCGGGACTTCGATGAACGAGCCGGCGCGGCTCTTGCCGTCGGGGCCCAGCAGGTCGACCTGGAACTGGGCGGCCATCTTCAGGGCGGCGTCGCCGACGCCGAGTTCCGGATTGCTTTCGCCGAGCACGGTGCACGAGGTCAGGTGACCGTCGGACTTGACCAGGCAGTTCAGGACGGCGACGGCCTCACGCGGCTGCGACACCGGGGTCAGCAGGTCCGACGGGGCCTTGGCGGGCGCGGCGTTCGAGATCATGGCGGCGAGAACAAACGAAGCAATCACGATAACGTCCTGTCATTCCTGGTCGAAACCGTCGTGTCCGCGACGGTCCCAAAGTTCTGGTTCAGCGCCCCTCCCGCTGCCTGTGTCCCGATCCGGGTCAGACAGTGTGGGTCGCTTTCACCCTTTGCAGCCCCTGTGCCGCCAGCTCGGTGAGCGAGCGCAAGCCCAGCTCGGAAAACACATCGAACGCGCTGGCCAGGGCGACAGCGGCGCGGTCCAGCCGGCCGTCGTCGCGCCCGGTGATCTCGACGCGGGCCTCATAGAGGCGGGCGAGATTCAGCTGGGCGACGGCCCAGGCGGCCGGGTCGCGCGCGCCTGGACGCTCGGCCAGTTCGGACTTGAAGGCCATCTCGGCCGCATCCAGCACCGCCAGGTCGGCCGTCAGTTCGGCGCAGCGGGCCAGGCTGAGGGCGCGGTTGTTGGCCACCACGGCGCGCAGGGCCAGGGCGGGCTGCACCTTCAGCACCTGGGTCGCCCGGTCATAGCAGGTCACGGCCTGTTCGAAGGCCCGTTCACTGGTCGTCGCCTCGCCCACGGCCTGCAGTCCGGCCCCCAGGGCTGCCTGCGACCGGGCCCAGTCCATCGGGCTGTGTTCCATCGACAGGGGCTCGAGCGCCGCCGTCAGGGCCTCGACCCCGTCAGCAATATTGGTCAGTTCGCCGTCCAGCTCGCCGAGCTGGACCAGGGCCGCGCCACGCAGGCCTTCCAGACGCGACCAGGCCAGGGGCTCGAAGTCGGGGTCCAGGGCGGCGGCCGCAGTCGTCGCCTCGCTGATGGCCAGATGGGCCAGGGTGCGATCGCGCAGACGGATCGAGCAGGTCAGGATCAGCTCGATGCGGGCCGCCCGCTGCTCGGCCAGCAGCAGCCGGGCCGAGCCGCCCTTGACGCGCTTGGCCGCGGCCAGGGCCCGCAGCGGGGCTTCAAAGCCCTGCACGGCCGCCAGGGCCCGGTCGAGATTGTTTTCCGCCAGGCCCGCGCGGCCGTCGAGGCCGGCGATCAGGGCCATGGCCAGGCCGCAACGCTGGCTGGGCGCGGTGCGGGCCAGGGTCAGGGCGGCCCCGGCCGCCGCATGCAGGCCCTCGTCGCCGAACAGGTCGGCTCCCAGGATGGCGAGAACCGCCTGCTCGCAGCGCGCCGCCGCCAGGGCGTCGGTCCGTTTTTCGGTCTCGAAGATCTTGCCGGCGGCCTCGGCGTGGGAGGCGGCCTTGCGCAGGGCGGCCGCATCGCCGGACCGTCGGGCCAGTTCACGCCAGACCACGGCCGCTTCCAGAAGGCGCGAGCCCCGGTCCTTGGTGCCGATCCGGCCGGCGGCCACATCGGCCGAGCGGGCCTCGTTGGTGAGCAGGCGAATGTCGAGCAGCTCCAGCAGAGAGGTATCCCCGCCGGTCAGCCCCTCGCGGTAGGACGCGCCCTTCGACTCCGCTCCGGTCTCGACACCGAACAGACGCTTCAGATCCCGACCGAACTCGAACATCGATCCGTACTCCGACAAACCGTCCCGCACCGAGACGTCCGGTGGGGTTCAGCCTGACAGAAGCAAAGCCGGAGCCAACCGCTTTAACAAGTGGTTAAGAGGTATTTACGAGGCGTTAACCATAGATAGTTGGATTTCGTTAACGCGGAGCGATTTTTCCGGCGATTTCCGGCATTTGTGGCCCATTCTGGCACAGTTCTTGCCCGCGCCGGACGGCACCTTCCCGACCTTAACCAGCCCGCTTAAGATCCGGGTCATAGGTGTAAAAATGACGTTAACCATCAAATTTAACACCTCGTTTACTTTTCGTTCTCCAGCAAGGCCCTGAACGCTCGCCTGCTGCCGACCGAAACGAAGCAGGCTAGAACGCTCAAGAGCCAACCCGGGACACCCGCCATGTCGCAAGTCACCCTCTGGATCGCCAGTGTCTGCCAGCCCGACCCGGGCTATGGCGGCTATGGTTTCGTGCGGATCGAGGGCGAGACGCGGGTGGGCCAGGCCGGCGGCGACCGGCGGACCACCGGCGTGAAGATGGCCCTGACCGGTCTGGTGCGAGCACTCGAATCCCTGGCCGAGACGCCGGCCGGGGCCCTCGTCACCTGAACGTCGCCGACCCCGACACGGCGCTGGGCCTGCGCCGTCTGCTGGCCGCCGACCCGGAGTTTGCGCCGGAAGACGAGACCGAGTTCTGGGCCCAGATCCTCACCCTGTCCAAGGCCCGGGCCGGCCGCATCGGCGTCGCCGCCCTGCCCGCCACGGCCCCGGCGGCCGGCTTCGTCAAGGCCTGGGCCGATTTCGGGGCCGATGCCGCCAAGACCCGCGGTGCCTTCAAGGCCGCGATCCCGCGACCCAACCTGCTGAAGTTTCCGGTTTAGGGCTTCACGGCAGCCGGCGGAACAATCGCAAAGCCCGGCACGGGGGCAAGCTCGACATGGCCGGAGTGATACATGTCCATAAAGACCTGCCGCTCCTTCAGCTCCGCAACGGCGCAGGTCACCTGGTAACCGTCGATGATCGATCCGAACGGCCCGAGCCCATAGCTGCCCATCCGCTCGAAGGCCGGCGCAGCCCCGTCGCCGCAGCGCAGCCGTGCCAGATAGGCCCGCTGCCCCTCGGGCATGTCAGCCCGCACGGGGTTGTCGCGACTGCCGAGCGGCGAACGGGCCGCGATATTGACCTTGGCCTGCAGCGCCTTGCCCCGCAGTACGCCGCCCGAACCGGCACATCCCGACAGGGCCAGGGCAATGCCCAGCACGACGATCATTCGCATAGCTTGCCCCCTACCGCTGATCAGACAGCCTCACCGGGTTCGGGGGCAGGATCAAGGCGCAGATCGAAGTCGATGCGCCCGGATCCTACTGGCCCCAGTTGATATTGAAGGCGACACGCCGCACCAGTCGCAGGCGATCCACCAGAGCCAGGGTCGCCGCGATCTGGCCACGCGTGGCTCCCGGCCCGCCGCTGCGGGGCTTGGCGAGACAGGCCTGCAGACGTCCATCCTCCAGCCACCGGCAGGTCAGGGCTACGCCGGTGGGCGAAAGCTTGGCGGTGGACACAGGCAAGGCCGGATCCTTCAACACAACGAAAGTCACCGGGGCATTGTCGACCCGTGTGATGAACGGCCTATCGTCGCGTACCTGAAACGACTGCACAGAGAGCGAAAACTGCACCTCGGGCGGCACGGGCGGCAGTTTTGCCCTGTAACCCCGGGCAGCCAGAGCCAGCGCGGCGGCCTCCAGACCCTGTCCCTGTGGACCAGCAGATTGCACGGTGCAGTCGGTGAGGGCCCCGCCGCCCGTGAGGGGGGTAAGGCAGGACAGGCTGGCCATCGCGATCGGGTCCGCCCCGGCCGGACGATGGGCCTCAATGGCCTCACGTCCCGGCGACAGAACCGCATCACCGGGGGTGTATCCGTCCTGGACCACAAACCCGACCATGAAATGGGCCGGCCGGCCGGCCACGGCGGGCAGGACATCGGCACGGACCCGGGCGATCCGGGACAGATTCATCGCGCCCCGGCCGAACCCGTACCCCGCAGGCCCCTCGCCAACGACCACACAATCCGTCAGGGCCCCGGTCGCGTTCGGAACGCAGCGCAGCCGCGCCCAACCATTGGCCTCCTCGCGCAGGGCCTTGCTGGGATAGAATTGGGACGCACTGTCACCCAAGGGTTCGATCGGCGTATCGCCGGGTGGAGGTCCCTGCGCGAAGGCCGGGGACAATGCCCCCATGCCGGCGACCCATGCCAGGCCCAGAACGACGATCCGACGCATGCCCGCTCCCAAGTTTGCTCCGGCAAACTCGAGTGTTCCGCAGCCTGGATCAAGCGCCCAGGGCTCAGAAGCCTTGGGCGATCAGGTCGGCGGTGGCCGGATTGCAGGCAAACGGAATGTTGGCCAGGGTCGCCATGCGGATCAGCGCCTTGACGTCGACATCGTGCGGCTGCGGCGACAGCGGGTCGACGAAGAAGATCAGCACGTCCAGCCGCCCCTCGGCGATCAGGGCACCCAACTGCTGGTCACCGCCCAGCGGGCCGCTCTTGAAGCGGGTCAAATCGAGGTCCGGCATGGCCTCCAGGATCCGCCCGCCGGTGGTGCCGGTGGCATAGAGCGTATTGCCCTCCAGAAACGCCCGGTGCGCCAGGGCCCAGGCGACGAGGTCGGCCTTGCGGTCATCATGGGCCACGAGACCGATGGTACGGGGGCGGGAAGCAGACACTGGTTGGCGCATCCTATTGGCCCCAATTGATATTGAAGGTCACCCTTCGGACCAGTTTCAAGTCGTCCACCAGAGCCAGCGCCGCCTTGCCTAGATCGCTCGCTACACCAAGATCTGTTTTACAGTCTTTCAGACTTCCATCGCCCGTCCAGCCGCAGTTGACATTCACGCCAGAGGGCGAAAAATCGATCAAATCCCGATGCGGGCTTTTTTCTCGCAAATATATCGCTGCATCGCCCCAATACTGGACCATTCCCATCGCGCGCAACTCGGCCATGCTCCCGTATTTGGGATCAACCCAACGCTCGGCGCGCGCTACAAGACGATCCTTCCTCATCTCTGAAAATGAACCGTTGTTGAGGGTAAACGAAAGTCTGGGCTCCAGAGTCTCGATATCGACTTGATATGCGCTCTGCGCCAAAGCCTTAGCGGCGGCTCCAAACCCCTGCCCCATCGGACCTTCAGCATCTACGACGCAGTCTCGTGCCAGACCCTTGCCGACTGTGGGCGCCTCGCAAGTCAAGGTCGCCATTCCAATGTCGTCTGCCCCGGCCGGACGAGCGGCCTCAACAACAGCAAGGCTTGGCGGTCTGACAGGCTCGGGAAATACCTTCGAGTCCGGGACTGAGAACCGGAACGCCTTGTAGATGGGCTGGCCAACCACCTTTTCGAGTTCGGCCCCATTCAGTGCCACGCGAAGTGCGGGGGCTAGCTTCAAGGCCGCCCAGTCGAAACCGAAAGCCGGTGGGTTTACCCCCACGACCTCGCAGTCTCCCAGCGTCGCGTCGGCCTTAATGGTGCACCGGATACGTGCCCAGCCGCTGACCTCCATACGCTGGGCACGATCAGGATAGTAGGCCGACACCTCGACCGTCGAGATAACCGGCACATCCACCCGCGGCTGCTCGGCGCGAGCTGTGTTTGCGGCTGCCAAGAGAAGCACGACCAATGCCCGCGCAAGAAACTTCATGGCTCCCTCATTGTCCGCAAAGTAGTGGCTAAACCCTAACCCCGTTCCTTCGTCCGCTCGAACTTCACCTTCGCAAACCGTTCGGCGACATAGCCGATTTCCCAGGACGACTTGCCCAGGAAGACCGGCTGGTTGTCGATGTCCTCGCCCATCTGGGTGCGGTGCTTGTTCACGAAGTCCTCGACATCGGCGCGCTCGCCGGTCAGCCAGCGGGCCTCGGCATAGGGGCTGGCCTCGAAGATACAGTCGAGCTGGTACTCGTTGGCCAGACGGTCGGCCATGACCTCGAACTGCAGCTGGCCGACGGCCCCGACGATGAAGTCCGAGCCGATCATCGGGCGGAACAGCTGGGTGACGCCCTCCTCGGCCAGCCCCTCCAGGGCCTTCTTCAGGTGCTTGGCCTTCAGCGGATCCTTGACCCGCACGCGGCGCAGGATTTCCGGCGCGAAGTTGGGCAGGCCGGCAAAGCGCAGGGTGCCGCTCTCCGACAGGCTGTCGCCCACCCGCAGCACGCCGTGGTTGGGAATGCCGATCACGTCGCCGGCAAAGGCGTCTTCGGCCAGTTCGCGATCGCTGGCGAAGAACATGATCGGCGCATTGACGCTCATCGACTTGCCGGTGTTCTGGGCCTTCAGCTTCATGCCGCGCGTGAAGCGGCCGCTGGTCAGGCGCAGGAAGGCGATCCGGTCGCGGTGATTGGGGTCCATATTGGCCTGGACCTTGAAGACAAAGCCCGAGACCTCGGGATCACCCGGCGCGACATGGGTCTCGCCCCCCGAACGCAGGGCCCTCGCCGGCTTGGGCGGCGGCGCATAGGCCCCGATGCCGGCCAGCAGTTCGGCGACCCCGAAATGGCGCAGGGCCGAGCCGAAGAACACCGGCGTCATGTGGCCCTCGAGGAAGCTCTGGACGTCGAACGGCTTGGCGGCCTCGGAGACCAGCATGGCCCCCTCCTCGACCTCGGCCTGTTCCTCGGGGTCGAGGAAGCGGCTGATGGCGTTGGAGTTCAGGGCGACCGGGTCCGGATGGCCCTCGTCGTCGGTCGAGCTCTTCTTGGCATAGGGAATGAACTTCTGGGCCCGCAGGTCCAGCATGCCCTTGAAGCGGCCGCCCGACCCGGCCGGCCAGAACAGCGGCGCGGGGTCCAGGGCCAGCTTGGACGAGACCTCGTCCAGCAGCTCGAACGGATCCTGGGCCTCGCGGTCCATCTTGTTGATGAAGGTGATGATCGGAATGTCGCGCAGGCGGCAGACCTCGAACAGCTTCAGGGTCTGGGGCTCGATGCCCTTGGCGGCATCCAGCACCATGATCGCCGCATCGGCAGCGGTCAGGGTGCGATAGGTGTCTTCCGAGAAGTCTTCGTGGCCCGGCGTGTCGAGCAGGTTGAACATCAGACCGTCGTGGTCGAAGGTCATCACCGAGGCCGAGACCGAAATGCCGCGCTCGCGCTCGATCTTCATCCAGTCGGACTGGGTGCGGCGGGTCTGGCCGCGGGCC
>NZ_QAII01000013.1:34457-48962 GCF_003060965.1 Caulobacter sp. HMWF025
GCTGATGATGGCAAAGGTGCGTCGACGGGCAGCCTGGGCGGCAGGAGAAGTGCTCATCGCGCCGAACTAGCCCCCCCGGCGCTATTTGTCACCCTCGCCCTTCGGACCGCTGCCCGAACCTTCGGACAGGGCCTTCAGCATGGCCCGGGCCCGGGCGGCATCGGCACCGCCGTGCGGGCTGTTGGCGACGGGCTGCAAAAGCGCGGCGGCCTCATCCTGACGGTCGCGCCGGATCATGGCCCGCGCCGTGTCCAGGGTGATGGCCGAGACCTGCGGGGCCAGGCCCTGCGCCTCCTCCAGCACCGCCATGACGTTCGGGGTCGGATACTTCGGATCCAGAGACCGGCTGCGGGCATAGCCGTAGAGGGTCTGGTAGCGGGTGGGATCGAGCTTGTAGGCCTGACCCAGCAGCTGCCCCGCCTCCTTGTAGAGCGCGGCCTGATGGTCCTCGTTCCGGTCACCGGCCGCCAGCCGGGCCAGGCCGGCCAGTTCCAGACCCTCGGCATCATCCGGGCGGGCCTGGGTGAAGGTCTCGATCAGCACCCGGCCCTTTTCCGGATCACCGAGGGCCAGTTCGGCCCGGGCCAGAACCAGCTCGGCCAGGCGGTCGCCGGGATGGCGCGCCGCCCGCGCCCGGATGTCGGCCAGGAACGCGGCCCGCCACTTGGCCCGCTGGCTGCGGGCCTCGGCCCGGGCTTCGAGCGTGCCTTCGGAGTCTTCGTCTTCGTCGCCTTCGCCATCATTGGCGAGGCCGAGGCGGCGAAGCGAGAAGTCGGCCAGCAAAAGGTCATCCGAGGCCTTGCTGAGCGGTGTGACCTCAATCGGCGGAGCCGGCAGCCCCTTGAGCGTGTGGGTGACGACCTGGATCTTGACCCGCATATAGTCGCGCAGTTTCGCCTGCAGGGCTTCAGCCGACAGACCTGACGCCGCCTCCATGGCCTTGACCGGATCATCGCCGCTGCCGACGGCCTTCATATAGGCGGTCAGCTGCTGGTAGCGGGCCGGATCGCTCATGAAGTAGTGGGTCATCAGCCAGGCCTCGGCATAGAACATCGCCGGGTCGCTGCCCTTAAGCTCGAAGGGGCGCTTGGACAGCACCGCGCGGATGGGCACCCAGGCGATGTCCTCCAGATTGCCGCCCCGACCGGTGTTGCGGCCGATGGTGATAGTGTCACGCTCGACCTCGGCGCTGCCGAAGTACTCGGCATAGCCCTCCACCAGCCAGGCCGGATAGCCGTAGGGGAAGTACTGCAGCATGAAGTGGTGCACGTACTCGTGCTGAACGACGGTGTTGTCGTCGCGCGAGCGGGTGGCCATGGCGAAGATGTCCCCGACGCTGGAGGTATAGAACCCCGCCACGCCGCTGGGCATGCCCGGCCACACCACCTCGAACTGGGCGCGGTCACGGATCAGGAAGATCGACAGCTTGCGCGGCGGCACGCCGTCCAGCGGCATGTTGTGCAGGTGTCGCAGCAGGGTGTCGAAGCGTTCCAGCTTGACGACATAGTCGCGCAGCAGCCGCTCGTCGCCGTCGCTATAGACCGTGAAGCGCGGGCTCTCGGCCTTCATCCAGCGCCCGGCCTGGGCCGGCGACACCAGCACCTTGTCGACCTCGGTGGCCTGGGCCGCCGCGCCCGCCGCCAGACAGGGCCCTGCTCCGCCCGCCAGCACGGCTATCGCGACAGCGCCTGCCAGCCAGTTTCGTTTCCCCATGACCCCCGCCACCACAACCAAGACTTGAAAAAGCTTGGCCGAATTCGCGGCGCGGCTCAAGGCGAGGATCGGCCCATGAGCGTCAGAAGGCTGATGATCGCGACGCGGCACCGGAGGACACGTGCTCAGGCGGCAGAGGTGCCCAATGGGGAACCATCACCCCTTGGCCTTCTGGGCGGCCATGCGCTCGCGGATGGTCTTGAGCAGACCCTCGGCGATGTCGGCCGCCTTGCCGCCATGCGGGTCCGCCGCCACCGGCTCGATCAGACGAAGGGCGTCGGCGAGCCGGCCCCGGCTGATCAGGGCCTGCCCGGCCGTCAGCCGCAACTCCTTCACCTGCGGTGCCAGCTGGGCCGCCAGTTCCAGTACATTGAGGGTGTTGTCACTGGGATAGCCCGGCTCGCCGGCCCGGGTCCGGGCGAAGCCGTAGAGGGTCTGATAGCTGTCGGGCTCGGCCTTGTTGGCGCGGCCGAAATAGCGCGCGGCCTGGGCCAGCAGGGCCGCACGGGCCTGCGGGTCATCCCGGGCCTGGTCGAGACTGCGCTCCCCGGCCAGCCGCAGGGCTTCGGCATCGTCCGGATGGTCCCTGAGCCAGGCCTCCAGCAGGGTGTCTGCCGTCTTGGCGTCGCCGGCGGCCGCTTCGGCCCGCGCCAGGGTCAGGACGGCCAGACGGTCGTTCGGATAGGGTTTGGCATCGGCCCGGATCTGGGCCAGCAAACGCTCGCCCTGCGCCTTGTCGGCAATCCGCTTGGTCTGCTGGTTTTCAAGCAGCAGGTCCGTCGCCGAGGGCGGCAGGGCCGAGACGGTCATCGGAAAGTCCGGCCGGGCCGCCCGGGGCAGGGTCTTGGTCGGGATGGCGCTGCGCAGATAGACCTTCAGTCGCCGATCCAGCTCGTCGGGCCCATAGCCCACAACCCGCGTCCACGCCGCGAGGGCGTCCTCGCCGGACCCGAGGGCCGACAGATAGGCCGAAAGCTGTTTGCGCCGCTCGGGCTCGGAGATCATGTAGTGGGTCAGCAGCCACGACTGGGCGTAGTACTCGCCCACCAGGGTGCTCGACAGCTGGCCGCTGCGCTTGGTGAGCAGGTCGCGGGCCGGGATCCAGCCGCCCTGCAGCAGAGTGCTGACCCGCGCCCCGTTCGGCGAGCCGACGAGGATCTTCCGGTCCTCGATCTCGGCCGTCATGAAGTACTCGGCATAGCCCTCGACCAGCCAGGCCGGATAGGCACCGGGATAGTGCTGCAGCATGAAGTGGTGGACATACTCATGCAGCACGGTGTCTTCGCTGAGCCCGTCGCTCTTGCGGATGGCCACGGCGAAGATGTCGGCCATGCTGGCGGAATAGAAGCCGGCGACCGTCTTGGGGGCATCCGGATAGACCCTGCGAAGCTGGTCGCTGGTGCGCACCAGATAGACATCGAGCTTGCGATCGGCTTCTTCGGCCCCGGCCGCCCGGCCGTGATAGAGGCGTAGCAGGCCGTCAAAGTCTTCCAGCATGGTCACATAGGCGCGCAGACCGCTTTCACCACCGTCGCTGTAGACCACGAAATGGCGGCTCTCGGCCTTGAGCCACTCCGCCCGGGCCGGTGCGGGCGCACCCATCCCTGCCATCAGGGCCAGCGCCATGACCGCCAGTCCCGCACCCCACCGTCGTCCCGCCACAGTCCGCCTCACAACCCGAAATTGCACGCCGGGCCCAGTGGTGCAGATTAGACCGCGACGATCAAGCCCGGCGACGCCCCCTGTTCAAGGCTCACGGAAAGAGTCATCCTCATCTTATCCGGTACGCGGTGCCCTTGAGAGCGCCCGGCCTGAGGAGGAAACAGACCATGGCCCTTTGGGACGAGCCGCATGGCTCGCAGCCGCCGCGCGCCGAGGCCAGTGCCCTGTGCATGACTGTCACGATCGGTGGCCTGATTGCCGCGGCCGTGGCGCTGAAATGGCTGCTGACCGTTCTCTTCTAGAGGCGGAAGGTCAGGCGGCCAGGCGGTGCCACACCATTCGGTCGGCCTCGACATTGGTCAGCAGGCCGACCTTCTGAGTCTGCATCAGCGCGGCCATTACATCCACGCCGATCTGGGCGTAGCGCACCGCAACCTGCTCGACCCGGCAGCCCCGCGCCGGCGCGATGATCAGGGCGGAATTGACCTCCGGGGCCTTGGAGACGATCAGGGCCGCGATCCGCATCGCGCGCTCGGGATCCTTGCGGTGCAGTAGCGGCTCTTCGGCGAAGAGCTCCTTGGCCAGCTCGCCGACATAGGTCAGCGAGAGCTTGGCAAACCGGTCACTGCTGACCGGCGGCGTCAGCTGAGTCACTTCAAGACTCAAGACCACATCGTTCATCAGGAAGAGCATGGGTTCAGGACTGGGGCTTAAGAGGTTTCCGATACCCCTCCCCTATGAACCCGGACGGCTTTCAGTCCGGTTTAGGTTTGCGGTTAACGCCCCGCACGCGGCCCGTTTTCCACAGCTTCCCGACTGAGAACAGCTAGACCTCGACCGCCTCGGTCAGGAAGTGACGCCCGTCGCGGTCTTCAATCTCGACCACCCAGATATCCGGATCGATGCGCGCCGCCCGCTCGGCATAGGCATCGAGATCCGGCTCGAAGTCCGACCTGGTCGGCTGCATCCAGAACCGCTCGCCATCGCCGCGCGTAGCCTCAGCATAGAGCCGGGCCCTGTTCTCGCGCCGGTCGACGGCCTTGACCAGAACCGCCCCGGCCCGGGGATCGCCCTTGCGCACCACGGTGGCGAAGGCCCCGCCCAGTTCCGCGCGGCGAATGAGCGCCCCGACCCAGATGTCTGTCGAAAGAAGCATGCTAACCGAACCGCAACCCTGGGCCGCTAGGCTGCCCTGAAGTCTCGCACCCTACGAGATATCCTGTCCAACGGCCCCTTCTTTTCGAGCGGCCGATCCTGCCCCGGGAGTTACCGCGCCATGGCCGCCCCAGACGAGGCTTCTGCCCCGCGATCCCGGGCGTTTGCGGTCCGGCCGGCCCGCGCCCTGCTCCTGGCGGCCGCCCTGCTGATCCCGGGCCAGGGGCTGGCGGCCAATGCCGCCGATCAACTGTACGAACGGACCCTGATGACGGCCGCCGATGCGCGCTGCCGGCTGTTTGCAACGCCGGTCGGCTCGGCCCTAGACGCCGCGCGGGCCCAGGCACGCGGCGCGACCCTGCGCTCAGGGGCCTCTCAGGGCCAGGTCGAGGCCCTTGAGCAAAGGGCTCGGGCCAAGGCCGCTGCCACGGCGTGCAACTCGGCAGACCTGACCACCGCCGCCACGCGGGTTCGCAAGGCCTTCGAGGCTTATAGCGGCCTGCAGCGCATGACCTATCCGGGCGACATCGCCACCTGGCAGGCCGAACGGACCAGCTCGACGACCATCCCGCTCTGGCGCCTGTCACAGCCGGCCAGCTTCGGCAGCGACCGCCTGATCTTCGGCCTCGCCGGTCGGGGGGGAGCGGTCCTCAGCGTCGCCACCTTTGAAAACGGCGTGCGCCCCTACGGTGCCAGACTGGTGCTGCGCGATACGGTCCGGACCCAGGGCCCCTATATCGATCCGCGCGGCGGCCGGAACCTCGCCGCCCGGGTTGCCCCGCGCTCGGCCAGCCTCGTCTTTACCGCCGAAGCCCGCGAGGAGTCGCCGCTGACCCTCCTGCCGAACGGGGCCAAGTCCGGCCTTGCCTTCCGTTTCCCGGCTGCCGCCGCCGAGGCGATCAGCCTGCTGGATCCGCGTGAGGCGGTGACGATCGAGTTCACCTTCTCGGGTCGCGACGGCGAGGTGGTGCGCAAGGCCTATGTCGAGGTCGGCGATTTCGCGGCCGGACGGGCCTTCCTGCGGTAGGACCGAAAAGCCGCCTCAGCGCGGCGCGAAGGCGATCACATTGTCGCCCAGGCTGGTCGGCGGCGGTGGCGGCGGAGCCGGCGGGTCTTTCGCCACAGGCTCGGGCTCGACCACCGGGACCGGGCCCCGCGCCGGGGTCAGCAGAACCGGCAGACGCACCGAGACACTGGTACCCGCCCCCAGCCGGCTCTCGATATGCATTTCGCCGCCGTGCAGCTTCGCAAACGCCCGGACCAGCGACAGGCCCAGCCCCGTGCCACGCGCGCGCTGGTCGACACCGCCGGCCTGCTCGTAGGGACGGCCCAGCCGCTCGAGATCCTCGGGGCTGATACCGACGCCCGTATCGGCGACGACGATTTCCAGCACGCCGTCATAGCCGTCGGCCGTCACCGTCACCTGACCGCCGCGCGGGGTGAATTTCAGGGCGTTGGAGATCAGGTTCAGGACAATCTGCTTGAGGGCGCGCCGGTCGGCATCCACCTCGAGATCACCCGGCGGCAGAACCCCGCGCAACTGCACGCCCGCACCATCGGCCTGGACGCGCAGCAGGCGCATCGCCGCCTGGACGGCCTCGCGGGCATCGAACACACCGCGCGACAGTTCGAAGCGCTCGGCCTCGATCTTCGACATGTCGAGCACGTCGTTGATCAGGTCCAGCAGGTGGCCGCCGCTCTCGTGGATCAGTTCGGCATATTCGCCGTAGCGGTCGGTCAGGGGGCCGAACATCCGCGTGCGCATGATGTCGGAGAAGCCCATGATCGCATTCAGCGGCGTGCGCAACTCATGGCTCATATTGGCCAGGAAACGGGCCCGGCCGGCGGCCAGCGCCTCGGCATCGGAGCGCGCGCGGTCCAGAGCCGCTTCACGGTTGCGCTCGATGGTCACGTCCCGCAGAAGCCCGACCAGCAGCCGGGGTGTCGTGCGTTGCAGGTCCAGGGCCAGCAGCCGCTCCACACCCAGCACCGGTGCGAAGACCAGGCTGGCCTGGCCGTCGCGGAAGGCCTGGGCCACGGCGCTGGACAGGCGTTGCCGGTCCCCCGGCGCAGCCACCGCCACAAGTCCGTCGCGGCTCAGGGCCTCGAGCATGATCCCCGCCGGCGGGGTGCCCCGGACGCTCTCGACCCGGCCACTGGGGTTCAGGCTGATCGCCAGATGCGGCAGGCCGTCCAGAAGACCGTCCAGAACCTGCAGGCCGGCCGCGGCGCGGCTGTCACGGTCTCCGGCCCGGCGATGACCGATCAGCAGGCCCGACGCCAGGCCGAGGCCGGTCGAGGTCAGGGCCAGAAAGCCGAGAATGAAGGCCAGGGTCCCGGTCGGAGCGGCCGGGCCGAGGCCCGACAGCTGGGTCAGGGCCGCGACACAGCCCCCGATCAGCGCCAGAGCCGCGCCCTCGGCCAGTCGACGGGCCGGAGAAACCGTGGCCGCCGCCGCGACAGGGGCCAGGCACCAGGCGCTCATGGCTCCGGAAACCCCGCCGGTCAGAACCATGGCCAGAGTGCCGCCGACAGCCCAGGTGACCAGCAGCAGGGACTGGACCCGCTCATTGTCCCGCAGGGTTCCGTCCGAAAGATAGAGCGACAGCAGGGCCGGCAGCCCCCCGGCCGCCAGGGCCGCCCAGATCGACCAGTCCACCCGTATGGGCAGCAGGGCTACGGCGCCGGCCGCCAGACACACGGAGACCAGCCATCCCAGGCGCCACAGACGCGCGGCCTCGTCGTCCCGCGCGGATCGCGCAGGCGAACGTGAATTCCGGGCGTGCGGCAGAACGTCCAAGATCTGACGGCTTCCTCGTGCAACGGCAGGCCAAAGCGACAACATCAAAGCTTAGTGCGCCGGGCCGGTTCCCTCCAGACCACTCAATCGTCGAGCGATCTTTCCCGTGAATGGGCTGTGGATGGAAACGGAATCGTAAGCGGCTGCAACGACAGTGAACGTCGTAAATGCGGACAGAACGTCCGGGAGCTTACACGATGACTGAACCGGCGTCTCTCGGCGCGGCGTTTCCTCCGGGCAGTTCGGCGGCGCGACGCGCACAGGCTCATGAACGCCGGCGGGCCGCGATGGACAACCGCAAGCGGTCGTTCCTGCGCATGGTCAGTCACGAGCTTCGCACGCCGCTCAATGCCGTGATCGGCTTTTCCGAAATCCTCAGCCAGGAACTCTATGGCCCGCTCGGCGCGCCGCAGTATCGCGAGTATGCGGCCATCGTGCATGACAGCGGTCTGAAGCTGCTGAAACTGGTCAACCAGATCGTCGAACTGGCCCGCCTGGAAGGTCAGGTGACGGACCTCAACCTCTGCCCGGAACCGCTCGACGAGGCGATCGCCGAGGCCCTCGAGCCCCTCAAGCCGGAGATGGCCGCGCGCGGCATCACTGCCCGGATTGCCGATCTGGGGGTGCTGCCCTGTGTCATGGCCGATCGCCGGGGCCTGCGGACCATGCTCGCAAACCTGTTGCAGAACGCGGTGACCCACTCACCGGACGGGGCCCAGGTGTTCATCGCGGCCCAGCCCACCGCCGGGGGCGCGGTCGAGGTCCTGATCGTCGACCAGGGCCCGGGCGTGGCCCAGACCGAACTGGCCCGGCTGCTGCGCCCGTTCGAACAGGGCGGCGATGTCCTGAACCGGTCCGGCCACGGCGTCGGACTGGGCCTGCCGATCGTCGACCTGCTGGCGCGCGCCATGAACGGAGCCCTGCGGCTCAGCTCGCGGCCCGGCGCAGGCCTGGCGGCCCACCTGTCCCTGCCCCGCGCCTGAACGCTTGCCACGCGGCGGAGCGCCGCCTAAAGGGCGCGCCATGACCCGCCCCATCGACGCCGCCCTCAATGAACTGGCCGACGAGTTCGAACTGCTCGGAGACTGGGAAGAGCGCTATCGCTATGTGATCGAGCTGGGCCGGACCCTGGCCCCGCTGGCCGAGGCCGAGCGCTCGGAGGCCAACAAGGTCCGCGGCTGCGCCAGCCAGGTTTGGCTGGTCACCGAGCCCCAGACCGATGGCTCGATCGTCTTCCGCGGCGACAGCGACGCCCATATCGTCAGCGGGCTCATCGCCATCGTGCTGCGGCTCTATTCAGGCCGGCCGGCGGCCGATATCGCGACCTTCGACGCCAAGGCGGCGCTGGACCGGCTGGGCCTGTCAGAAGCTCTGTCCTCGCAACGCTCGAACGGGCTGAAGGCGATGGTCAACCGCATCCAGACGGACGCGGTCGCCGCCCTCAACTGACCGGAAAGCCCCTAGAAGAAGCCCGCGCGATTGCCGATGAACAGGATCGCGATGACCACCAGGACCAGCTGGACCATCCAGTTGACCGGTGACGGGATCGGCGACCTCTGAACGATGTAGAGGGCAAGTCCGAGAAGGACGAGGGCGATAAGGATGACGATCAGGATGCTCATGGCGGGGTAACCGTCAGCACAGGCTTTTGGTTCCGGCGCTCTTGAGCGGTGCAGATGAAGGGCCTATGGCCTCGCCCGTGACGACGAAACCCCAGAGCTTCCGCGTGGCCGCCCTCTACCGGTTCACGCGCTTCGATGATCCGGCCGCCCTGCAGGGTCCGCTGGCAGCCCTGTGCTGCGCCCAGGGGGTCAAGGGCACCCTGCTGCTGGCTCGCGAGGGGATCAACGGCACCATCGCCGGGACCGATGTGGCGATCGAGACCGTCCTGGCCCATATCCGCAGCCTGCCCGGCTGCGCCGACCTGACCCCCAAGACCGCCTGGGCCGAAACCCTGCCCTTCCACCGCATGAAGGTGCGGCTGAAGAAGGAGATCGTCACCCTGGGCCTGCTGGACCTCGACCCGGTCGCCGACGTCGGCACCTATGTGGCGCCGACAGACTGGAACGCCCTGATCGCCGACCCCGACGTCGTGGTGATCGACACCCGCAACGACTACGAGGTCGCCATCGGGGCCTTCGAACGCGCCGTCGATCCGAAAACCGAAAGCTTCTCGGCCTTTCCCGACTGGTTCCGCAGCTATCGCGCCGACCTCGAGCAGCAGCGCGGCCCCGACGCGCCGCCGCTGAAGGTGGCCATGTACTGCACCGGCGGCATCCGCTGCGAGAAGTCGACGGCCTTCCTGAAGTCGGAAGGCATCGAACAGGTCTTCCATCTCAAGGGCGGCATCCTCGACTATCTGGAAGCCGTACCCGAACCCGAAAGCCTGTGGCGCGGGGAGTGTTTCGTGTTCGACGAACGCGTCGCCGTCGGCCATGGCCTGAGCCCGGGCACCCATAGCCTCTGCCGGGGCTGCCGACGACCGGTGAGCCTGCAGGATCGCACCTCACCGCTCTTTGTCGAGGGCGTCACCTGCCCGGCCTGCCACGACCAGCGCGACGCGGCCAGCAAGGCCCGCTATGCCGAACGCCACCGCCAGGTCGCCCGGGCCCGCGAACTGGGCATCGAGCATGTCGGCGCGGCGCTCACGCCAACCCACGATCTGCGGGACGATCCGACGACCGACTGACCCCTGGCCGGACAATTCCACGGTCCCGCTTCGAACCCCTGCCGGTGCCCCGCGTTAGCCCTGTTCGCGCAACAGGGAGGCTTTCATGCCCCACTCCAACGAAGACCACATCAAGCTCGTCAACGGCCTGGTCGAGACCACCATCGACAGTGCCGACGGCTATGCACAGGCCTCCGAGCACGCCGACGGCCAGCGCTTCCAGGACCTCTTCCAGCGCCGGGCCCAGGAGCGCCGGACGATTGTCTCGGACCTGCAGAACGAAGTCCGCCGCCTCGGCGGCGAACCCAAGGATGACGGCACCGTGCTGGCGGCCGCCCAGCGGGTCTTCAACAACCTCAAGGACAGCCTGATCAAGGGGGACGAGGCCGTGATCAACGAAGTCGAGGCCGGCGAGGATCACATCAAGGCCCGCTACGAGAAGGCCCTGGGCGACAGCGATGTCGAGATGCACACCCACGCGGTGATCGAAAAGGCCTGGATCTCGGTCAAGGCCGGCCACGACCAGATGCGCGACATCAAGCACGCCCTGAAGCACTAGCTTCAGGCCCCGGCTTGCAGCATGGGGCGGGATCGAAAGGTCCCGCCCTTTTCGCGTCAGGCCATGCGGTAGTGAACCGCCAGCCGCTGCAGAGCCAGTTTCAGGATGGTCTTGCCGGCCCGGCGCGGCAATCCCAGGGCCCGCTCGGCCGCCTCAAGGGCCGAGCCCGCCAGACAGACATGTTCGAGGATCTCCCGCAGGCCCGGCCCGGCCGCATCGAGGGCGGCGGCGATGCGGTCCTTGGCGGCCCGCGCCCGCTCGGCCGGCTCAAGCCTGCGCCCGCTGCCGCCGTCGACCCGCACGGCGCTGTCCCAGTCCATCGTCAACCGGCCGACCGAGCCCGCCCGCTGGAACTCTTCGCGCAGCCGCTCGCCGGCTGCGGCCTCGACCGGGCTCAGCCAGGGCCGGCCCTGCGGATCGCGCCGCCGCGCCAGCCAGGCCAGCGGCGACTCGCCCAGATTGGCCCGGAAGGTCGTGGGGCCGAGGCCCGGCTCCTCGATCACCCGCTCGCCCTCGATCAGGCCGGGGCAGCCGGGCGGCGGGGCCGGCGGCAGCGACGATGCCTCCGCCGCCCTCGCCCCGAACGCCATGACCCAGCCCCCCTGGGCCCGGGGCGAGAGATCCACCAGCCGCACCAGGGCCCGGAATCCAGCCTCGTCGATCAGCAGCATCGGCCGTCGGCGACGGTTGGGACCCAGCCGGACCGCATAGCCCAGCGGCTCGGCCTCGATCACCGCGCCCGGCCGGGCCAGCAGGCGAGCGGCCCGCCTCGCCAGGTGCCCGGCTGCGAGTTCCGCGTCGGCACTCACAGCAGGGGCTCCTCGGACTTGCGCGGAGCCTGGCGCAGGCAGTCTTCCAGCGCGCCCAGCCGGGCATCGAAGTCCGGGTTCTCGCGCAGGTCCTCAACCCGGTGGCAGGCATGGGCACAGGTGGTGCGATCGCGCCCGAAGGCGAAGGCCACCCGGGCCAGCGGCCAGTGGAAGGTGATGTGGGTCAGGTAGATCGCGATCTGCCGGGCCCGCGCCGCCGCCGACGACACCCGCTTGTGGGCGGCGATGTCACTTGGCGAGACATCGGTGGCCAGGGCCACCAGATGGGTGACGAACGCGACAGTCAGCCGATCGCGACGGGGATCGGGCGAGATCGCCCACAGGTCCTCAAGAGCTTGAACCAACATGGCATCCTCTCATCGAGCCGCAAGCGACGGCCTTGACTCGACATTAGGTTGATTTCCACAACCGAGGATAATTTTCCTATCGTCACGCACAAGTAGGAAAATAAGCCGTTGAAAAACCTACGACCGAAACTGACTTATCCCCGTTCGAGAACGGGCATTGAGGCCAGGGGCACGATGGCACCCCGGCAGGAGACGACGGCGGCGGCCAGGGCATGGGCCCGGGCGACGGCGGTCTCGACCGGCATCCCCGCCAGCCGGGCCGACAGATAGGCGGCGTTGAAACTGTCGCCGGCCCCGGTGGTGTCCAGGGCCTTCACCCGCGCCGGCGGCGGCGTGACCGTCGGCCCTTCAGGCCGATAGACGGTGACCGCATGGCTCTCGTCGCGCGCCACCACCTCGGCCCCGAGCGCGGCCCATTCGGCGGCCAGCTCTGCGGCCTCGCGCCCGTAGAGCGGCCGGGAGTCCTCGCTGCTGAGCGAGACATAGCGGCAGGCCGGCACGATGCCGTCCAGCGCGGCCCGCGCCGCCTCGGGTCCGGCCCACAGGGCTGGGCGATAGTTGAAGTCGAGCGCCACGGCCACGCCCAGCGAATGGACATATGCCAGGATGTCCTTCAGCCGCGCCCGGCCGATATCGCCGATCACCGCCAGGGTGACGCCGGACAGGTAGACGAGGTCACTGGCCTTGGCCGCCTCGATCAGCTGGTCGGCAGTGTGTTCGGAAAACAGGTCACGGATCGGGGCGCGTTCGCGCCAGTAGTGGAAGCGGCGCTCGCCGCTGTCGTCCAGCACGATGGCATAGAGGCCCGGCAGGCGGTTCTGGGCCTCGCGCACCAGGCGGGTATCCAGCCCCTCGCGGCGCATGGCCGCCAGCACGCCCTCGCTGAACGGATCGCCCTGCCCCAGCGCCGTGCAATAGGCCACCGCATCGCCCAGCCGGGCCAAATAGACGGCGGTATTGAAGGTGTCGCCGGCGAAGCCCATCCGGTAGCGCGGGGCCCCGTCCTCGGCCGCC
Organism: Caulobacter sp. HMWF025; assembly: GCF_003060965.1. GTDB lineage: Bacteria > Pseudomonadota > Alphaproteobacteria > Caulobacterales > Caulobacteraceae > Caulobacter. The sequence continues at coordinate 47,206 of NZ_QAII01000013.1, forward strand.
CCGTCCGGCGACAGCTCGACCATGCACTCGCCCAGCACCGTGATCTTCGCCATGACACCGGTTTCCTCGTTGGTTTGCTTCGTCATACGGGATTTTTTCGCCGAGGGTTAGAGGGTTGCCTCCTGGTCGCCGCCGAAGCCTTCCGCCAGGGCGACGAGTTCCTGGACCACCGCCTCCGCCTCGACGCCGAGCCGCTCGAACTCGCCCTCAACCACCGCATCGCAGAGTCGCTCGAAGGTGAAGAGCACGGCAATCTGGGCCGCTGGCGAGCGGGCGGCAAAGGCCGGGACCCTCTGGCGGACGGCCTCGAGCTGACGGCTGCGCGACGCGGCGCGGGCGGCGGCCACCTCCGGATCGCTGACCGTGAGGCTTCGCAAGGCACGCCGGAACTGGCGGGTCGCGGCATGGTGCGCCAGGGTCGTTCTGACCAGCGCTTCGGCCGACCCGGCCCCGGTGATCACGCCCAGCTCATTGTCCGTCCAGCGCTCATAGACCGCGATGAAGATCGCCAGCTTGTCCTTGAAGTGGCGGTAGAAGGTCTGGGGGGCGAAGCCGGCCCGGCGGGCAATCGCATTGGTGTTGGTCCCGTCAAAACCAGCCGTATCGATCTCCTCCGCCGCCGCCAGGATCAGGGCCTCTCGGGTCGGGTTCGGGGCTTGCGTCATCACCGGCATTCCAGAAGCAGCTTGACCATCAGGTGATATGCGTATCACTTGGTGATATGGATATCACAGCCCCCACACTCCGATATCAGTCCGGCGTTGTCGAGCCCTTCTGCCTCGTGATAGCCAGCGGCACCCCGATCGCCGTCAGCCGGCAGGGCAGCGGCCTGCCGGTGCTGTGCCTGCACGCCATCGGCCACGGCGGCAGGGACTTCGAAGCCTTAGCAGCCCGCCTGTCGGGCCGGGGGTTTGACTTGGTCTGTATCGACTGGCCCGGCCAGGGCCGCAGCCCGGACGACGCCACCGGCGCCCCGGCCACGGCCGCCCGCTACGCCGAAATTCTGGTCGCCCTGCTGGAGGTCCTGTTCGAGCCGGGCCAACCGCCGGTCCTGCTCGGCAACTCCATCGGCGGCGCGGCGGCCATCCTGGCCGCAGACCGCCGGCCCGAGCGGGTCCGTGCCCTTGTGCTCTGCAATCCGGGCGGGCTGGCCGCCGTTGACGGCCTTGTCCAAAGCATTTGCCGCGCCTTCTCCGGAACCTTCGCCGCCGGCGCGCGAGGCGCAGCATGGTACCCGGCCCTGTTCAGCCTCTACTACCGGCTCGTCCTGCCGCGCCGTCCGGCTCGGGCCCAGCGCCACCGGATCATCGCCTCGGCCCGCGAGACGGCCGGAGTGCTCGCGCAGGCCTGGGCCAGCTTCGCCGAGCCGGACGCCGACATCCGGGAGGTGCTCTACCGACTGAAGGGCCCGATCTTCTTTGCCTGGGCCCGGGACGACCAGATCGTCAGCTGGCAGAGAAGCGCCGCCGCCGTCCTGCGCTCCGGGGCCCGGTTTGAGCACTTCCGGGGCGGCCACAGCCCCTTCCTGGAAGATCCCGATCGCTTCGCCGAGCGCTTCATCAGCTTTGTCGAAGAAGTCGTCCTGAAGCCCTGAAGGCGGCCTGCCGGGTGACGGCACCAGGACGTTGAATTTGCGGGAGAAGCGGGGTGGTTATCCCCGTCGGAGAACGGGATTGGCGGGCTCTGGAGTGTGCTGGGAACGGACGCCCTGACCAAGTCCCTCTCTCTTTGAGAGAGGGGGGGGGCCGTCCCGGCGA
>NZ_QAII01000104.1:0-10098 GCF_003060965.1 Caulobacter sp. HMWF025
CCGCCAACCCTGTCGTGTCTGGCGGCGGTCGGCCGTGGATCACAGAAACGACGTCACGGCAGGGGTCGGGCGAGCAGCAGGTGGGCCTGGAAGGGTTCACGGTCCGGACCGGGGTCGCGCCCCGGTCCGCCCGCAGGAGGCTTCAGGGCGGCGAGGCTCTAACAGGGCTCGAGCGCCGCACGCTTCCGACAGAACGATCACGCGGAGCGTCTGAACTTCGTCGAAACGGTATTCAAATCTCTTTCTCCGGACGCGGTCCGGACGCTCCGCAGCCCTTCCCGTCCCTTCAGCGGCCACCACCGCGTGAGGCGGAGACCCCGTGTCCTCACCCTGACCCCACCCAAGGGGGGAAGGAAGGAAAGGAGCTCAATGCCCCTATTCGCCCTCGTCCTCGTCATAGCCGACCAGCCGCAGGGCCCGGGCCGGCAGGCCTTCGAGTTCGCACCAACGCAACAGCGCCTCCTCGCGGCCATGGGTGATCCACACTTCGCCGGGGCGCAGTTCGGCCAGGGTCGCCGTCAGTTCGTCCCAGTCGGCATGGTCGGACAGGATCAGCGGCAGTTCGACGCCGCGCTGGCGGGCCCGGGCCCGGACGCGCATCCAGCCCGAGGCGAAACAGTCGACAGGATCGGCGAACCGCCGCGACCAGCGGTCGGCGATGGCCGAGGGCGGGGCGATGACGATTTGGCCGGCGAAGGCGGTCTTCGACTGGTCTGTGGTGGCGGGCAACAGCGGGCCCAGATCAATGCCATGGTCCTGGTAGAGGCCGTTCAGACGCTCCAGCGCCCCGTGGACATAGACCGGCTGGTCCCAGCCGCCCTCGCGCAGCAGCCGGATCACCCGCTGGGCCTTACCCAGGGCATAGGCCCCGACCAGATGGGTGCGCTCGGGAAACTGGGCGACGCTGGCCAGCAGGTTGCGGATCTCGCCGGCATCGTCGGGATGGCGGAAGACCGGCAGGCCGAAGGTGGCCTCGGTGATGAACACGTCACACGGCACCGGCTCAAAGCGGGCGCAGGTCGGATCGCGGCGCCGCTTGTAGTCGCCCGACACCACCATGGTCAGGCCCTTCCAGCGCACCACCGCCTGGGCCGAGCCCAGCACGTGCCCGGCCGGGACCAGGGTGACCTCGACATCGTTGTGGCTGAACGGTCGGCCATAGTCGGCGACGTGCCGGCGCTCCGCAAAGGCCTCGCCATAGCGGACGGCCATGATCGCTAGGGTTTCCGGCGTCGCGGCGACCACCCCGTGACCGGCCCGGGCATGGTCGGCATGGCCATGGGTGATCACCGCCCGGTCCACGGGTCGGACCGGATCGACATAGAAGTCCCCTGGGGGACAATAGAGCCCGTCCGGTCGGGGGCAGAGAAGGTCTTCGGGCTTGATCACGGCTGGATAAGACAATGCGCAGACTGCTAATCATTGCCAATGAGCGAAACACACGAACAGAGCCGGCTGATCGCCACGGCGATGAACGAGGGCAGCCCGCAGGCCCGCGCCCTGGGCTTTTCCACCCTTCAGATCGGCGACGCAGTGGCCCTGCTGAAAGTGCCCTACCGTCCGGAGATCGTCGGCGATCCCGAGACCGGCGTGATCGCCGGCGGGGTCATGACGACGCTTCTCGACCATGCCAGCGGCCAGGCCGTGCATGCGGCCCTGGCGACCTGGACCTCGATCGCCACCCTGGACCTGCGGATCGACTATATGCGGCCGGCCATACCGGGCCGCGATGTGCTGGCCCGGGCCCACTGCTACAAGATCACCCGCTCGGTCGCCTTCGTGCGGGCCGTGGCCTATGAGGACGACCCGGAAGATCCCGTGGCGACCGCCCAGGCCACCTTCATGCTCGACAGCAGCGCCGGCAAGAAGGCCGGGGCCAATTTCAAGCCGCCGCGGACCGCCGCAACCGGACCGGCCCGGACCGGGGGAGACGCCGCATGAGCGACGCCGACAACCGCCTCGTCGCCGTCCTCGGCTCGATCCCCTATGCCCGCTTTCTCGGGATCACCGCCGAACTGGCCGGCGACGAGATGACGGCCATCCTGCCGTTTGCCGACCATATCGTCGGCAATCCGATGCTGCCGGCCATTCACGGCGGCGTGCTGGGGGCCTTCATGGAGATGACCGCCGTCGCCCAGCTGTCGGTGGCCGCCACCCTGAAGCGGCAGCCGCGCACCGTCGATGTCTCGATCGAATATCTGCGCTCGGGACGGCCCCTGACCACCTATGCGCGGGCCAGCATCAAGAAGCTGGGTCGCCGGGTCGCCAATGTCCATGTCGAGGCCTGGCAGGAGACCCGCAGCGCGCCGATCGCCACCCTGCGGGGGATCTTCCTGGTCGCCCCGACCGAGGACTAGGGCCCGTGCCGCGCACCGGCCGGGGCGGCAGCGGCAAGGCCGTGCGCAAGGGCGACCTGCCCTCACGCCCGTGCCTGGCCTGTGGCCGGCCCTTCACCTGGCGGCGGAAGTGGGAAAAGGTCTGGGACGAAGTGAAATATTGCTCGGATCGCTGCCGATCACAGAAAATTACACCAGTGTAATGCGAATTGAACGCGTCAACGTTCCTTAAAATGGCGTCATGAAGCAAGAGTAACGTGTTTTCCTGGGTCGAGGCTCCTATATCCCTGTTCACCGGACGCGGACGTCGCGCCCGGCCACAAAAAAGGGATCAAGACCATGACCATCAAGTCCAACAGCTTCGGCGGCTTCGCTACCCTCGTTCTCGCGGTTCTGCCGCTCGTCGTGATCGTCGGCTCGCTCGCTCCGAGCTTCTAAGTGACGGTCGCATCGTTTCGCCGGGCGCCTGTCCGGATGGCCTGAGCGCCTCCGGACCGCCCCGGCGAAGCCTGACGCCTCGTCTTTCAGAGCGACGCCGCCGTCCGGTGCAGGATGGCGTGACGATCCGCCAGACGCCCGATATCGGCGTCATAGCCGCCCCCGATCACACCCGCCAAAGGCAGGTCCCGGGCCCGGCAGGTTTCCAGAACATAGGCCTCGCGCCGTCTCAGCCCGGCATCCGAAAGCGACAGGCGCCCCAGCTTGTCGCCGGCATGCGGGTCCACCCCGGCGTTGAAGAACACGATATCAGGGGCCACCCGCCCGATCAGCACCGGCAGCCACTCCGCCAACACGGCCAGATAGGCCTCGTCGCCGGTGCCGTCCGGCAGCTCGATATCGAGATCGCTGACGGCCTTGCGGGCCGGGAAATTCTTCGCCGCATGCATCGAGAAGGTGAAGACCGAAGGGTCGCCTTCAAAAATCCGCGCCGTGCCGTCGCCCTGGTGCACGTCGAGATCGACGACCAGGGCCTGACCGATCAGGCCCTCGGCCAGCAGTCGCCGGGCCGCCACCGCCACATCGTTGAACACGCAGAAGCCGGCCCCGCTGTCGGCCAGGGCATGATGGCTGCCGCCGGCCGTATTGCAGGCGACCCCGTGCTGCAGGGCCAGACGGGCGGTCAGCAGGGTGCCGCCCGTCGCCGCGCAGGCCCGGTCGGCAACCGAGCGGCTGTTGGGCAGGCCGATCCTTCGCGTGACCTCGGCCGGCAGGGTCAGGTCGAGAACCCCCTCCACATAGTCCGCACTGTGGGCCAGGCGCAGGGTTTCGGCATCAACCGGCTCGGGAACCTGAAATCCGTCCGGCCCCGCCAGGCCCTCGGCCTCGAGCAGGGCCGCCAGCTGCGAGAACTTGTCCATCGGGAACCGGTGCCCCTCGGGCATTTCAGCACGATAGGCCGGGTGGTGGACGATTGGAGGCAACATGAAACGACGATGGGGTCGGCGACAGCTTGACGCAAGGTTGCGTCTTGCCCCGGGGACGCAGGGAGAATAACCCACGCTCATGCAGACGCCCGAGAACCTCGCCGACATCCTCGACCTCGAAGCCATCGAGGTGAACCTCTTCCGGGGGATCAGCCCCAATGACGGCTTTCCGCGCATCTTCGGCGGGCTGGTCATCGCCCAGGCCCTGCTGGCAGCCTACAAGACCGTGCCGGACCGGATCTGCCATTCGCTGCACGCCTATTTCATCCGGCCGGGCGATGTGAACATCCCCGTCCTCTACGAGGTGGAGCGGGCCCGGGACGGCGGCACCTTCACGACCCGGCGCGTGGCGGCGATCCAGAACGGCGAACAGATCTTCAACCTCGCCTGCTCGTTCCAGACGCCCGAAGAGGGCTTCGAGCACCAGTTGCCGATGCCGTCGGCCCCGCCGCCCGAAGAGGTGCGGACGGAAGGCGAGTTCCTGCGCAGCCTCGGCGACCAGATCCATCCCAAGATGCTGCGCTTCCTCGACAAGCCGCGGCCGATCGACATCCGCTGGGTCGATCCGCAAAATCCGGTCAAGCCCGAGAAGAAGTCCGGCACCAAGGAGGTCTGGATGCGGGCCCGCGCGCCGCTCGGCGAGGACGTCAAGATGCAGCAGGCCGCTCTGGCCTATGCCTCCGACATGGCCTTCATGGAAAGTGCCCTGCGGCCGCACGGCCTGATCTGGACGACGCCCGGCCTGCAGTCGGCCAGCCTCGACCACGCCATGTGGTTCCACCGGCCGTTCAACTTCAATGACTGGACCCTGTTTGCCCAGGACAGCCCCAGCGCCTCACAGGGACGCGGCATGGTGCGCGGCCAGATGTTCAGCCAGGACGGCACCCTGCTGGCCTCGGTGGCCCAGGAATGCCTGATGCGGATCAAGAAATAGGGCCTCAGCCCGCCTCGTCGTCCCCGGCGGGGTCGTTCTGTGCCGGCCCCTCGGGTTCACCCACCAGGGCCGGCGGATCGGCCAGGATCAGCCGCTCGGCGATCTTCACCTCGGGTACGGCGGCGCGGGTGAAGGGCAGGTACCAGGTCTGGCCGCCGAGGGCGGGCTGGATCTCGAGCAGGTCACCGGCCCCGAAGTTCTGCACGCTCTTGACCGAGCCCAGAAGGGCGTTGCCCTCCACATGGCGCACGGGCAGGCCGACCAGATCGGTCAGATAGAACTCGTCCTCGTCGGGCTCGGGCAGGGCCTCGCGAGGAACGTAGAGGCGAAGGCCGCGCAGAGCGTCGGCCGCCTCCTTGGTCTCGATCCCCTTGCAGCGGGTGACGAGGCCTTCCTTGGCCACACGGGCCGAGGTGATGGTCAGGGCCGGCGAGCCGTCCTGGCGCAGCAGCGCCTTGAAACCGGCCAGGCTCATCGGGTCTTCGGTATAGGTCGCAATCCGCACGTCGCCACGCACGCCAAAGCCGCCGGACACACGGCCGACGAGGATCAGGTTGGCGGGGGACGGGACGGTCATCACACGGGAAGCGATGCCGCCCCGGCCCAGGGGACCGGAGCGGCATCACAGAAGCCTTAGGCTTCGGTGGTCTCTTCCGAAGCGGGCGCTTCTTCAGCAACAGCTTCAGCGGCCGGAGCCTCTTCCACGGCCGGCGCGGCAGCCGCAGCAGCGGCGGCTTCAGCGGCAGCGGCCTTTTCGGCTTCGGCAGCGGCCTTGGCGTCTTCGATCGCCTTGGCTTCAGCGGCCTTGCGGTCTTCTTCGCGCTGGGCGCGCTCGGCGCTGCGCTCCTGGGCCTTCTTGCCCGGAGCACCCTTGGTCGGGTTGTTGCCATGGGTCCAGGCACCGATGCCCTGGGCGGCCAGGAAGCGGGCGACGCGATCGGTCGGCTGGGCGCCCTTGGCGATCCAGGCCTGGATCGACTCGACCTTCAGGGTCACGCGCGCCGGGTCGTCCTTCTTGAGGAGCGGGTTGTAGGCGCCGACCTTCTCGATGAAACGGCCATCGCGGGGCGAGTGGCTGTCAGCGACGACGATCGAGTAGTACGGGCGCTTCTTGGCGCCGCCACGGGCGAGACGGATCTTCAGCATTGTCGTAGTCCTTGGTTCGAAGTTCTATTTCTTGAACGGATTGAAACCGGGCGGCAGGCCGCCGCCCAGGCCGGAAAGGAGGTTCGGCTTGGCGTCGCCGCCACCGCCGAGACCGGGAAGACCCGGCAGGCCTCCCGCGGAATTCTGTTGTTCGGGCTGGGCCAGCTTGCCGCCGCCCAGGGCCTTCAGGCGGGACATGTCGCCGCCGCCCATCATGCCGGCCATGCGGGCCAGGCCCTTGCCGCCGTCCTTGGACATGGCCTTGAACATATCGGCCATCTGGCGGTGCTGTTTGAGCAGCCGGTTGACCTCGGCCACATCCACCCCTGCGCCGGCCGCGATCCGGCGCTTGCGCGAGGCGGCCAGGATGTCGGGCTTCTTGCGCTCCAGCTTGGTCATCGAGCTGATGATCGCCTGCTGACGGCGGAAGATGCTGTCGTCGATGCCGCTTTCGGCGATCTGCTTCTTGACCTTCTGGACGCCCGGCAGGAGGCCCATAATGCCTTCCATGCCGCCCATCTTCTGCATCTGGGACAGCTGGGCGGAGAGATCGTTCAGGTCGAACTGGCCCTTGGCCAGCTTCTTGGCCATGCGCTCGGCTTCGGCCTGGTCCAGCTCCTGGGAAGCCTTCTCGACCAGGGCGACGACATCGCCCTGACCCAGGATCCGGCCGGCGACCCGGCGGGCATCGAACACGTCAAGCGCGTCGACCTTTTCGCCGGCCCCGAGGAACTTGATCGGAAGGCCGGTGACATGGCGCATCGACAGCGCCGCGCCGCCCCGGCCGTCGCCGTCGGCGCGGGTCAGGATCAGGCCGGTCAGCGGCAGACGCTCGTGGAAGGCCTTGGCGGTCCGGACGGCGTCCTGACCGGTCAGGCTGTCGGCGACCAGCAGCGTTTCGGTCGGGGAGGCGATGCGGGCGATATCAGCCGCCTCGCTCATCATCGCCTCATCCAGCGTGGTGCGGCCGGCGGTGTCGAGGATCAGGACGTCATAGCCGCCGAGCTTCGCCGCGCTCATCGCCCGCTTGGCGATGTCCTGGGCGCTCTGGCCGGCGACGATCGGCAGGCTTTCGGCCCCGACCTGCTGGGCCAGCATGGCCAGCTGTTCCATGGCGGCCGGGCGGCGGGTGTCGAGCGAGGCGACCAGCACCTTCTTGCGCTCGATCTTGGTCAGGCGCAGGGCCAGCTTGCCCGTGGTGGTCGTCTTGCCCGAGCCCTGCAGGCCGGCCATCAGGATCACCGACGGCGGGTTCAGGGCCAGGTTCAGGCCGGTCGGCGTCTCGCCACCCAGCATGTCGACCAGTCCGTCATAGACGATCTTGACCACCTGGTCGGCCGGCTTGACCGAGCGGATGACCGCCTCGCCCGACGCCAGCTCCTTGGCCTTGCTGATGAAGTCCTTGACCACCGGCAGGGCGACGTCGGCTTCCAGCAGGGCGACGCGGACCTCGCGCAGGGCCTCGTCGATATCCTTTTCGGACAGCACGCCGCGACCGCCGAGGCGGTCGAAGACGCTTGAGAGCCGCTCTGTAAGGCCGTCGAACATGGGTAGCCCTGGTTAAAACAACAGACCAAACGCAATCAGCCCCCGTGGACGATCACGTCGACGGGGGTCCTCGCCGTCCTCGTCCGGATGGATCCTGCGCTAGCAGGCCGGGGTCGTGACGGTGGAGGCGCTGCTGATAAAGCGCCGGAAGGGGGCGCTTATGCACAGAAAGACCGCAAGAGTCAAAGGGCGACCGTGAATCCGGCCGCCCTGGCGGGAATTCAGGCCGTGCCCAGATAGTCGCGCTTGCCGACCTCGACGCCGTTGTGGCGCAGGATCGCGTAGGCGGTGGTCAGGTGGAAGAAGAAGTTCGGCTGGGCCTGGGTCTGGAAATAGGCCAGGCCCTTGACCACGCTGGTCTCGCCGCGACGGGTCAGGGTGATGTCACGGTCTTCGGCCCCGGCAAAGGCGGCCGGGTCCAGGCCCTCGACATAGCCGATGGCGCGGTCGATGCGGGCGATCAGCTCGGCAAAGCTGGTCTCGACGTCATCCCAGGCCGGAACCTCCTGGCCGGCCAGGCGCGCGCAGCAGCCCTTGGCGAAGTCGGTCGAGATCTGCACCTGGCGCAGCAGCGGGAACATGTCGGGATAGAGCCGCGCCTTCAGCAGGGCGTCGGCGTCCCAGCCCTTGGCCTCGGCCTGGGCGGCCGCCTTGGTCAGCACGCCCTTCAGACCCTTCAGGCCCTGGACGAAGACGGGGACACTGGCCTGGTGCATGGAAAGGGTCATGGAAGCTCCGTTTGAACGTGTGGCGAACAGATAGGGCGGCGGAGGCCCGACGGGAAGCGCCCGGCAAGCCGCAACGAAAAAGGGCGGCCCCGCGAGGAGCCGCCCTTCATCATTTCAGACTGTCGCCAGTCTTTAGACCAGCGAGTTGTCGATGGCCTTGCAGGCTTCCATCAGGCCCTTCACCGACTCGACGGACTTGGCGAACATCGCCTTTTCCGCGTCGTTGGTTTCGAACTCGACGATCTTTTCCGCGCCGCCGGCGCCGATGACGACCGGCACGCCGACATAGAGGCCGTCCAGGCCGTACTGGCCGGTCAGGAAGGTGGCGCACGGCAGGACGCGCTTCTTGTCCTTCAGATAGCTGGTGGCCATGGCGATGGCGCTTTCAGCCGGGGCGTAGAAGGCCGAACCGGTCTTCAGCAGGGCGACAATCTCGCCGCCGCCCTTGCGGGTGCGATCGACGATGGCGTCCAGCTTGTCCTGCGACAGCCAGCCCTGCTTGACCAGTTCCGGCAGCGGCAGACCGCCGACCGTCGAGTGACGGACCATGGGAACCATGTCGTCGCCGTGGCCGCCCAGGGTCCAGGCGTGGATGTCTTCGACCGACACCCCGGTGGCTTCCGCCAGGAAGTAGGCGAAGCGGGCCGAGTCGAGGACGCCGGCCATGCCGATGACCTTCTCCTTGGGCAGGCCCGAGAACTGCTGCAGGGCCCAGACCATCGCGTCGAGCGGGTTGGTGATGCAGATGACGAAGGCGTTGGGCGCATGGGCCTTGATGCCTTCGCCGACGGCCTTCATGACCTTCAGATTGATGCCCAGCAGGTCGTCGCGGCTCATGCCCGGCTTGCGCGGCACACCGGCGGTGACGATGCAGACGTCGGCACCGGCGATGTCGGCATAGTCATTGGCGCCCTTCAGGGCGACATCCTTGCCGAACACGGCCGAGGCTTCGGCGATGTCGAGGGCCTTGCCCTGGGGGGTGCCTTCGCTGATGTCGAACAGGACGATGTCGCCCAGCTCTTCGCGAGCGGCGATGTGGGCCAGAGTGCCGCCGATCATGCCGGCGCCGATAAGGGCGATCTTCGCGCGAGCCATGGAGTCTCCGTCAAACCTGTGAGTGAATGTGGTTTCAGTCGCCGTCTAGACCCGTGACGCTCAAGCCTCAAGCCCTCTTTCCCGTTTCGCTGCAGTGCGGCAAAACAGGGGCCAACGAGAATAAGGACACGCAGGGATGAGCAAGACCGATCCGGGGAACTATTTCGAGGACTTCAGGCTGGGCCAGGTGCTGGTCCACGCCACGCCGCGCACCGTCACGGCGGGGGATGTGGCGCTCTATACGGCGCTTTACGGAACGCGTTTTGCACTTTTTTCGTCCGAGGCTTTCGCGAAAGACTGCGGCTTTCCGCACGCGGCGGTCGACCCGCTGATCGCTTTCCACATCGTCTTTGGCAAGACAGTGCCCGACATCAGCCTCAACGCGGTCGCGAACCTTGGCTACGCAGAGGGGCGTTTCCATAAGTTGCTCACCGACGGCATGACCTTGAGCGCCAAGTCGGAAGTGATTGGACTGAAGGAAAACTCCAACCGCAAGACCGGCGTCGTCTATGTCCGCACGACGGGAATGGATGAGTTCGGTGAGACCGTTCTGAGCTACGTGCGCTGGGTGATGGTGCGAAAGCGGGATCAGAACGTCGAGATCAGCGAACAGTTTGTCCCGGCATTGGAAGAAGCCGTTGCGCCTGATCAGTTGATCGTCCCGGCCGGTCTGGACTTTTCGGCCTATGACTATGCCCTGGCCGGCGCGCCCCACGCCTTCGAGGACTATGCGATCGGCGAGAAGATTGACCATGTCGACGGCATGGCCATCGAGGAGGCCGAGCACGCCATGGCCACCCGCCTGTGGCAGAACACCGCCAAGGTCCACTTCAACCAGTTCGAGCGGGCCAAAGACCCGTCGGGCCGACGCCTCGTCTATGGCGGGG
>NZ_QAII01000104.1:10122-13901 GCF_003060965.1 Caulobacter sp. HMWF025
TCGACCGCCAAGGCCCTGTCGTTCAACGGCCTGCAGAACGCCGGCCTGATCCTGGCGATCAACGGTGGTCGGCATGTGAGCCCCTATTTCGCCGGCGGCACCGTGTTTGCCTGGAGCGAGGTGCTGGACAAGGCCGACCTCGGCTCGGTCGGGGCCCTGCGCCTGCGGCTGGTGGCCACGGTCGACCGTCCCTGCGGCGACTTCCCCGGCAAGGACGAGGCCGGAGCCTATGCGGACGGCGTGATCCTCGACTTCGACTACTGGGCCGCGGTTCCCAAGCGTGGCTGAGTTCACGCCCGACCCGGCCTTCATCACGACCTCGGCGGCCGTGGGCGATCTGGCCCTCTGCCACATCCGGCTGCAGCTGGACGCCCGCTATCCGTGGCTCGTGCTGATCCCTCGCCAGGCCGGCCTGCGTGAGATCGAGGACCTGTCGGCGGCAGACCGCATCGCCCTGATCGAGGAGACGGTGCGGGCCGGGTCGGCGGTGCGGGCCGTGGCAGAGGCGCTGGGCCTCTCCGTCGACAAGCTGAACGTCGGGGCCCTGGGCAATGTCACGCCGCAGCTTCACGTCCATGTGCTGGGTCGCCGGGCCGGCGATCCGGCCTGGCCGGGGCCGGTCTGGGGGCACAGCCCGGGCGCGCCGTTCGAAGCCGGCGCCCTGCAGGGTGCGATCACGACCGCCCGGGCGGCCCTGCGGCTCTAGGACGCCTTCTTCTTCACCGCCGCCTTCTTGCGGGCGGCCGTCGCCTTGGCCTTTGCGCCCTTCTTGCCCTTGGCCACCGCCTTGCCCTTGCCGCTCTTCTTGGCGAGCGCCGCGCAGCGGGCCCTGGCGGCCTTCAGGGCCTTGCCCTTCTTGCCCTTGGTCGAACAGGTCGGGACGGTCGCGGGACGGCTGGCGGCGACCCGGGGCGGCCAGACGACCGGCCCGCGGGTGCGAACCACATAGCCGGGCGGCAGGCTGGGCGGCGGCTGCTGTTCGGCAACCACCGCGTGGCCGACCCCGTTTTCAACCAGGGTGCCGCTCCAGCGCGTCTCGTCGACCGGATTGACGGTCAGGGCCGCCGACTGCCCCGCCAGGGGCGTGAACCGGACGACCACGGCCTCACCGGACCGCTCGACCGTATCGATCAGGCCGGTCGAGCCCACCGAACCGGGCCGTCGTACGTCGCGCCAGGCTCCTTCGACCGGACCATTTCCGCTGGCCGGATCGACCAGTTGCAGCGTGTAGAGCGCGCGGCCTTCCGGATCGCGGACCGTCCAGCCGCCGTCCAGCGGGCCCTGCAGGCCCTGGGCGGCGGCGACCGAGGCCTTGATGCGCAGCTCGTAGACCTGCTCGGCCGGCATCGGTGCGGAGCCCGAGGCGGTGGCCGGAGACCCGGCGGCCGGGGCCGGCTCGGGCGCAGGGATCGGCAGCAGGGTCGGCTTGTGAGGCGCGGCGGGCGCGGTCGGGACCGCGTCTTCCTCATCGGTGGTCAGGGGGCCGCTCTGGTCGATCAGGTCGCCGAGCGGATCGACGCTTTCCGGCGGGACCGTCGGGGTCGGGGCCGGGGCCGCCGGCGTCGCAGCCGGGGCTGCGACCGGGCCCGGCGGGGTTGCCGGTTCGGGCTGCGGAGCCGGAACCGGGGTGGAGGCGGGCGCAGCGGGCCCCTGCGCCGGCTGGCCCAGGACCGGGCCGGCGACGAAGCTCAGACAGACGAGGTAAGCCGTGGCCCGCATCGAGATGTCCCTAGGCCGCCCGGGCGGCGATGGCGGCGGCCACGGCGACCAGCCGTTCGGCCTGGGCCAGATGCAGCCGCTCGGCCATCTTGCCCTCGACCCGCAGCGCGCCCTTGCCGGCATTTTCAGGATCGGCGAAGGCGGCGATCACCGCCTGGCTCCAGGCGATTTCGTCGGCCGAGGGCGAGAACACCCGGTTGCAGATCTCCAGATGCTTGGGGTGGATCAGGGTCTTGCCGTCGAAGCCGAAATCAACGCCCTGGACGCAAACCGCTTCAAGCGCCTCGAGGTTTTCGATGTCGTTATGGACGCCGTCGAGAACGGTCAGGCCATGGGTCCGGGCGGCGGCGACCGACAGGGTCAGCAGCGGCAGGAACGGGGCGCGGTCCGGCGTCTGGCGGGCCCGCATCTCCTTGGCGAAGTCATTGACGCCCATGACCCAGGTCGACAGCCGGGTGGTCTGGCTGGCCCCGGCGATCTCCCACAGGTGGAAGGCGGCCTTGGCGGTCTCGATCATGGTCCACAGCCGGGTCTCGGCCGGAGCCCCGGCCAGGGCCGCGTCATAGGCGTGGACATCGGCGGCGTCATTGACCTTGGGGACCAGCACGGCGTCCGGCCCGGCCGCCGCGGCGGCGGCCAGGTCGTCGGCCCCCCAGGGGGTGTCGAGGCCATTGGTGCGGATGACGATCTCGCGCGGGCCAAAGCCGCCGGCCCTGACCGCCGCCACGGCCGCCTCGCGGGCCGCCACCTTCATCTCCGGGGCCACGGCATCCTCGAGATCGAGAATGATCACGTCGGCGTCCAGGGTGCGCGCCTTGTCCACCGCCTTGGCATTGGAGGCGGGCATGTAGAGGGCGCTGCGGCGCGGCCTGGCGATCTTCGACATCAAAACTCCCCTGCGATCTTTTATCGTCTCTGGCTTCTTCTTTAGCATCGCCGCGCCGCAGCAAAAGCCACGACGACGCCGGTGACGGATTGTTGGTCCGGGACGGCCCGAAACGGGTTAGGATCGCGCCATGACCACACGCTACGATGACAAGGCCCGCAATGTGCTGGGCGGTGAACTGAAACCCTGCTCGCTGGACCCTGTCACCGGCTTCTACCGCAATGGCTGCTGCGAGACCGGGCCGCATGACCTGGGCCTGCACACCGTCTGTGCGGTGATGACTGACGATTTCCTGGCCTTCTCGAAGGCCACGGGCAACGACCTCTCGACCCCCCGGCCGGAATTTGCCTTTCCGGGTCTCAAGGCCGGCGACCGCTGGTGCCTGTGCGCCGGGCGCTGGAAGGAAGCCCTCGACGCCGGCATGGCCCCCGCCGTGATCCTGGAAGCCAGCCACGAGGAAATGCTGGCCATCGTGCCGCTGGGGGTCCTGAAGGATCATGCGGCGGTCTGACGGTCCAGGCACGGCTTTTCCACCTCACGCGGTCTGGCCGCTGAAGGGACGGGAAGGGCTGCGGAGCGTCCGGACCGCGTCCGGAGAAAGAGATTTGAATACCGTTTCGACGAAGTTCAGACGCTCCGCGTGATCGTTCTGTCGGACGCGTGCGGCGCTCGAGCTCTATTAGAGCCTCGCCGCCCTGAAGCCTCCGGCGGGCGGACCGGGGTGCGACCCCGGCCCGGACTGTGAACCCTTCCAGGCCCACCTGCTGCTCGCCCGATCCCTGGCGTGACGTCGTTTCTGTGATCCACGGCCGACCGCCGCCAGACACGACAGGGTTGGCGGCCCGGACCGCAAAGCAATCCTCCCGCCATCGATTGAGCTTCCCGCTCGACCACCCCGGCCAGCCGCAACGGTCGCTGGCCCTGCGCCCTTCCCGTGCTGTCCGGTGAGGTGATTATGCGGGGGGTTTTGAACGCGTCTGATTGGCGCGATCAGGATTTTTGTAAGGGGTTGAATTTGATCAGTTATGGTTGCGCGACAATGGGGATTGGTGTCGCTGGATCCCCGCTCTCAAGCTCAAAATCCCTGTCATCCCGGCCGGACGCCCGCGAGGGCGGGAGCGCCGGGACCCAGGGGCCACCGCACTGCGTCACCCCCTGGGTCCCGGATCGCGCT
>NZ_QAII01000104.1:13911-53918 GCF_003060965.1 Caulobacter sp. HMWF025
CTGATCCCCTACTTGCCCCCTACGGGTCGCTTCGCGACCGTCTTCCCCCGGAGGGGGAAGATGAGGTCAGCGCGTTTCATCTTCCCCCTGCAAGGGGGAGGACGACCGGCGTCAGCCGGTCAGGAGGGGGATTGCGGCGCTGGCCGGGCTTTCCCTGACTCCCCTCCTCTCCGTCGCCAAAGGCGACACCTCCCCCTGAAGGGGGAGGATCTTGGGATCGCATCTCACACCGTCATCCCGTGGCTTGTCCACGGGACCTATTTGGCGGCTTCACGGTCGGCGGCCTGCTGGCCTGCTGGCCTGCGTGGACTTGGGGATCCGCCCGAACGCAGGGCGGTCCGGCTTCAGAAGGCCTCCTCGAGGGAACTTTCGTCTTGCGGACGCTCGACCTCTGGCTACGCTCGTGCATGGCCAAGCTCCGGAAAGCTTTCATTCTCAGTGTTGCCTTGGTCCTGCAGCCCTTGAGCAGCTCGTTCGCAGCTTCACCACAACCCGGAACGGGCGAGTGGAGCTTGACGTGCATCGCGGGCAAGGATGAGTTCGCGTCAAACTGTGAAGCCGTGAAACTGACCCCTGGCTGGCGGCTCGAAATCAATACGGGCGATAGCCAGTTGTTTCTTTCGGTCCGTGCAGGCGTGTGCCCGACAGTGGGCGAGCAGAGCTCCTGGTGGCGTGACGAAATCGCGGGTCTGAGTGCGGAAAAGCGCGCCGCGAGGCTCAATCAGGCGCTGGAGAAAATGCACCGTTCGGTGCGACGGCAATGCCAAAGCGCGCTGTCGACTGGCCCCAGCCTCGACCATTTCCCTGACATCGCGGTTCACGGCGACCCCTAGGGACCCCGGATCGCCGATGTCAATCCACGGCTCGCCGCGCCAGGGCCGGATGACCGTGCCGTGTCGCCATGATCTCGCCGATCACGGCGACGGCCACCTCGAACGGGGCCTTGCCGCCGAGGTCGAGGCCGATCGGGGCGCGCAGGCGGGCCAGGTGCGCGTCGGTCAGGCCGGCGGCTTTAAGGCGGTCGAGCCGTTCGCCCAGGCGTCGCCGGGCCCCCAGCAGGCCGACATAGGGGGCCGGTGAGGGCAGGGCGGCCATCAGGGCGGCATGGTCCAGCTCGAGGTCGTGACCGCAGATCGCCACGGCGGTCCAGGCATCGAGGCCGATCGCCGCCAGGGCCGGGCCGACGGCCTCGCGGCTGTAGCCGACGCCGTGCAGGGGGGGCGGGGCGGCCGGGCCCTTGGGCCTGACAAGGGTGGTTTCAAAGCCGGACTGGGCCCCCAGGCCGGCAATGGCCAGGGCCGTGGGGTCGCCGCCCAGCACCACCAGCCGGGGCAGGGGGGCGAAGGCCCGGGTGACGGCCCCCGGCCAGGATTGCGGGGGCGTTTCCGCACAGACGCGGGTCTCACCATCGCTGGTCCAGACCGCCGGGGTCCGGGCCCGGGTCAGGGCCAGAAGTGTGGTCGCCGCCGGGTCATCGGGCAGGATCCGTTCGACCAGGATTTCAATCCGCGCCCCGCACAGCAGCCGGATGTCCGGCCAGGGACTGCCCTCGCCATAAACGAGGCGCCGGGGCCGGCCGTCGTCCAGACAGCGCCGGGCGTGGCCCTCGACATCGGCCTCGATGCAGCCGCCGGACAGGAACCCCGATATCCCGTGTGCGCCGAACACCATCTGGGTGCCGACCGGGCGGGGACCACCGCCGCCCAGGGCAATGATCGTCGCGAGGGCGGCCGGGCCCTCGGCCAGCGCGGCCTGCAGGGCCGGTCGGGCGTCGTCGACCATGCCGAAGAGGGGCCAGTCGGGGTCCGGGCGTGCACTGTTCATTAAGGCTGACTTTAACCCCTCCGTAAGGTTCCAGAAACGCCTTCTTCAAACCTTGGGGCGTAGGGTCGTCCCCAGTTGATGTTCAATCGGCACGGATGCCCATGCCTATTTCGGTTTCAAAGCTTGGTCTGTCGGCCGCCCAGTTCGGCCTCGACGGCATGACGTCCGCGCCGCGCGGCCGCTCGCCTGAAGCTGAAGCCCGTGACATCCTCAATATTGCCGCCCGTTCCAGCCTGTCGGTTCTGGATGCCTCCGGCGTCTATGGCCGGGCCGAGTCGGTTCTGGGCGACCTGATTCCGCGTCCGGTGTCCTTTCGGGTGACCCTGTCGTCGGCCCGGGCTGACCGGGGGGCCGATTTCGTCGAGTCGGAGGCGCGTGCCTCCCTGCGGCGGCTGGGCCTCGAGCGCGCGGATGCGATCATCGTGCAGTCGCCGTCGGAACTGTTCGGCCCGCATGGCGCGGCCCTCTGGGACCGCCTGGCCCGGCTGCGCGATGAGGGCCTGTTCGCCAAGATCGGCGTTTCGGCCCATGCCAGTGACGATCCGGTCGGCGTGGCCCGCCGCTTCAAGCCCGACATTCTGCAGGCTCCGGCCAGCCTTCTGGACCAGCGCCTGCTGGCCGACGGATCCCTGGCCCGCATCGCCGGCCTGGGGGTCGAGGTGCAACTGCGCTCGATCTTCCTGAACGGCCTGCTGTTCCTGCCGCCCGACCGCGTCCCCGCCCAGCTGAAAGGGGCCTCCGGGCGCCTGTCGCGGGTGCGCCGGATGATCGCCGAGGGGCGCTCTGATCCCCTGCAGGCCGCGCTCGGTTTTGCCCTGTCGCGTCCCGAGGCCAGCGCCGTTCTGGTCGGGGTGGCCTCGGCCGCCGAACTGTCGGCCGTGGTCGCCGCCGCCTCGAGCCCGCCGCCGGACCTCGACTGGGACGAGATGGCCATCGACGATCCGGTGGCGCTCGATCCGCGACGTTGGGTCGCCTAGGCCTCGGCCCGAATCAAGCCCGACACTGGTGACGGTCCATAAGCGCGACCCTGCGTCCGCGGGTTCGCGTCTATGGTTTACGCGCCATAAGTTTTTGATTCATCCGACTTTTATGAATCCCGGCTAGGCTGTCTGGAACGATAGAGCCAAGGGAAGACCGCCATGATCCTCGCCGTCCTGCAGGCCCGAATGGCCGCCGGCCGCCTTCCCGGCAAGGCCATGGCGACCCTGCGCGGCGAGCCGATGATCCTGCGCCAGCTGGAGCGCCTGCGCGCGTCCCGGCGGGTGGGCAAGATCATCGTCGCCACCAGCACCGACGCCTCGGACGACGCCCTGGCCGGTTTTCTGGTCTCGCGCGGTCAGGCCGTGCATCGCGGGGCCGGCTCCGACATTCTGGATCGTATCGCCCGCTGCGCCGAAGGCATCAGTGCGGTCAGTCATGTGGTCCGGCTGAAGGGCGATGCGCCGTTTGTCGACGCCGCCATCGTCGACGAGGCCATCCGCCTAGCCCAGGTCAGCGGGGCCGCCTACACCTCCAACCGCACGCCCCGAACCTACCCGGCCGGGCTGGAGGTCGAGGTGATCACCGCCAATGCCCTGCGACTGGCCGCCGATGATCCGCGCGATCCGATGGGCCGGGTCTCGCCGACGGCCGCCATCCGCCATGATCCTGTCCGGTTTCCGCAGGCCAATCTGACGGCGGCGCGCGACTGGTCGCGGCTGGACTGGCGGGTCAAGACCGCCGCCGACCTGGCCTTTGCCCGCTCGGTCTATGACGCCCTGTATCCGGCCGATCCGGCCTTCAGCATGAATGACGTCCTGGACATGGTCGAAAACCGCCAGGACCTCGCCCGCTTCGCGGCCTGACCGAAGCCCGCGCCGACCGACCGAGGCCAGCCAGCGCGGATCGGTGTTTCAGCTAGTTCCAGGCTCCGTAGGGGTCGTCCGAGGTCTTGCCCAGGGCCTGGGCGACGGCCGGATGGGTCAGCTGGCCGTGCAGGACATTGAGGCCGCGGGCCAGGTGGACATTGGTCTTCAGGGCGTCGAGGCCGTGGTCGGCCAGGGCCAGGCCGAACGGCAGGGTGGCATTGCCGAGCGCTTCCGACGAGGTGCGCGGCGCGGCCCCCGGCATGTTGGCCACGCAATAGTGCACGACGCCGTCGACCGTATAGGTCGGCTCGGCATGGGTGGTCGGCTTGCTGGTTTCGAAACAGCCGCCCTGGTCGATAGACACATCGACCAGCACCGAGCCCGGCTTCATCTGCGACAGGTGTTCGCGGCGCACCAGCTTGGGAGCCGCAGCCCCGGCCGTCAGCACGGCCCCGATGATCACGTCGGCTTTCAGGATCTCTTCTTCCACGGCCGCGAAGGTCGAGTAACGGGTCAGGATGCGGCCCTGATAGAGGTCGTCCAGTTCGCGCATGCGCGGGATCGAGCGTTCCAGCACCACGACCTCGGCCCCGAGGCCGGCGGCCATGCGGGCGGCATTGGAGCCGACGACGCCGCCGCCCAGCACGACCACGCGGGCCGGGGGCACGCCGGGCACGCCGCAGAGCAGCAGGCCCATGCCGCCATTGTGCTTCAGCAGGGTCTCGGCCGCCGAGAACACGGCGATCCGGCCGGCCACTTCCGACATCGGGGCCAGCAGCGGCAGGCCGCCACGGGCGTCGGTAACGGTCTCATAGGCGATGGCCGCGCAGCCGCTGTTCAGCAGGCCTTCGGTCTGGGCCGGATCGGGGGCCAGGTGCAGATAGGTGAAGAGGATGTGGCGCGACTCAAGCTTCTCCCACTCGATCTTCTGGGGTTCCTTGACCTTGATGATCATGTCGGACCCGGCGAAGACGGCGGCGGCGTCGGGGGCGATGGTCGCACCGGCCCGGACATAGGCCTCATCCGCATAGCCGGCCCCGAGGCCAGCCCCGGTCTGGACCAGAACGCTGTGACCGTGTCCGACATATTCGCGGACGGCCGTGGGGGTCAGGCCGACCCGGTGTTCGCCCGGTTTGATCTCTGAAGGGACGCCGACGCGCATGATGATTTCCTCCAAGGTGATTTTGACGCCAGTCTGCGCCTCTCCTTTCGCAAGTTCCCGGGCTATTTCATGTGTAGGGAACCGTGTTATGCAGGATCCCTGCGTCTGGAGATCAATCTGTGAAGAAACCCGTCGTCCAGCTCGACAGCTTCGACCGGAAGCTTCTCAACCTGCTGCAAAGGCGGGGTCGGTCCAGCTATGTCGAGCTGGCCCAGGCCGTGAACCTTTCGGAGTCGGCCTGCCTGAGACGGGTCCGGGCCCTGGAGGAAACCGGCGTCATTGCCCGCTACGCCGCCGTCATCGACGAGCGCATCGCCGGCCTGCCGCTCAGCGTCTTTGTCACCGTCACCCTGTCGTCCCAGGCCGAGGCGACGCTCAGCGCCTTCGAGAAGGCGGTGGCCAATGTCCGCGAGGTGGCCGAGTGCTATCTGATGACCGGGGGGTCCGACTATCTGCTGCGGCTGGTGGTGCGGGATGTCGATGATCTTGAGCGGGTGCATGCCCAGGAGCTGACCCGCATCCCCGGCGTCGTTCGGGTGAGCTCCAGCATCGCCATGCGTACCGTGGTCAAGCGCGCTGAATTGCCGCTGTAGCCAGGCCGCATTGCCTACTATCGGTTAACCTTGGCTCTCTAGCGTGCCCCGGTCAAAACGCGCCGTATCGGGGGACGAAATGGTTTCGAGACGACTGCTTCTGGGGGTTCTGGCCACGGGCCTAGCGGGCTCGCCGCTGGTCGCCCTCGCCGAGGGCGATGACCACCATGCGCCCGCGCCGCGCAAGCCTGCCGCGCCCAGGCCCCGCGCCCCGGCCGCCGCTGCACCGGCACCCGCTCCGGTCCGCTCGACCGTCAACGAGTATCCCAAGCCGATGCAGACCGAGCCCGAGGAGGTCTTCGTCAATCCGGACGAAGCCCTGGGCCGCCTGAAGCACGGCAATGCGATCTTCGCTCGCGGCGGCGCCAGCATGGCCCTGCCCAGCTGGGCCCGGATCAATGAGCTGGCCGCCGGCCAGAAGCCCTTTGCGATCATCGTCGGCTGCTCAGACAGCCGGGTACCGCCGGAACTGGTCTTCGACTGTAGCCTGGGCGAGCTGTTCGTCGTCCGGACCGCCGGCTCGACCGTCAGCCGCGAGGGCCTGGGCTCGATCCTCTATGCCGTCGAACATCTCGGGGCACCGCTGGTCGTGGTTCTGGGTCACACCAAGTGCGGCGCGGTCGGCGCGGCCGTCGACGTCGCCACCAAGCATGCCCACCTGCACGGGGCCCTGTTCGACATGGCCCTGCCGATCCTCCCGGCGGTGCTTGAAGCCGAGGAAAGCCAGCCGGCCGACCTGCAGGACGCTTCGATCCGCCGCAACGCCATCAACATCGCCGAACGCCTGAAGACCGCCGATGAGGCGTTCAGCAGCCGCATCGCCGCCGGCCGGCTCAAGGTGGTTTCGGCCGTCTACAGCCTGCAGACGGGGCAGGTTGAGTTCATGGGCTGAGGCCCGGCCGGCCATCGCCTCAAACCGTCGCCGCAGAACTTTGAAAACCTTCATGGTCTCGCCGTTGACCGGAGACCCCGCATCGGCTCACATCGATCACCTTGGGGTCGAGTGGGAAGGGACGCGGCATGTCCACGGACGGGACGCAGCCGGACGGCAGCGCGGATCATTGGACCGCACGCTTCCCGTGGCTTGAGCGCTTGCGCGAGCGGCTGCCGCAGGATCCCCGTTCACGCCTGATCGCGGTCGCCGTAGGGGCCCTGGTCGTCGGTTTCGGCGGCGGGGTCCTGGCCGGCAAGGTCTCGGACGTGATCCAGCTGGGTGGCGCATCGACGGCGACCGCCGCGGCCCCGGCCAAGGGCGAGGCCTGGTCCCTGTTCGGCAAGCCCCGGTCGGCCAAGGCCCCCCGGCGCGGGATTCCCAAGCCCGAGGGTTTCGCGGTCTGGCAAAGCCGGATCGACAGCAGCGGCCCCGACCCGATGGCCTGCGTCCAGATGAGCCGGGCGCTCGATCCGTCGAAGCCCTATGCGGACTATGTGCTGCTCTCGCCCGATCTCGGTCGCCAGCCGGCCATCCGGGTCAAGGGCGACGAGATCTGCGTCGGCGGCGTCGGCTTTACCGACCACCGCGTCACCCTGCTCAAGGGTCTGCCCGCCAAGGGCGGCGAGACGCTGGCCGCCAATGCCGATGTCGACTTCACCTTCGGGGAAAAACCGCCCTATGTCGGCTTTGCCGGCGACGGCGTGATCCTGCCGCGCGAGGACGCCGACGGCGTGGCCATCGAGACGATCAATGTCCAGACCCTGGCCGTCGAGGTCTGGCGGGTTTCGGACCGCAATCTGGTCCGCAAGTCGATCAGCGCCCCCGACCCGACCGGCGAGGGCGACTGGGCCGGCGACTATGGCGAGGACAGCGCCGGCGAGGACGGACGCCGGGTCTGGAAGGGCACGGTCCCGGTTACCGGGACCAGCGGCCAGAAGGCCACCACCGTGTTTCCGCTGGGTGCCGTTCTGAAGGACATGAAGGCCGGCGGCTATCTGATCAAGGCGCGCGACGCCTCGGGCGGCCGCGATCCCGACGAGGACGGCGACACCCCGCCGGCCCAGGCGCGGCGCTGGATCGTATTCACCGACATGGCCATGCTGGCCTATGACGGCTCGGAATCCCTCGATGTCGTGGTCCGGTCCCTGAAGACGGCCAGGACCCTGTCGGGGGTGCGTGTGGCCCTGGTCGCCCGCGATGGCGAAGACCTGGCCGAGGCGAAAAGCGATGCCGAAGGCCGTGTCCGCTTCCTGCGGCCGCTGCTCGAGGGCCAGGGCTCAGAACGGGCCAAGATGGTCATGGCCTATGGTCCCCAGGGCGACCTGGCCGTGCTGGATCTGGACCGCTCGCCGGTCGACCTCTCCAAACAGGGCGTCGGCGGCCGCGAGGACGCGACAGCCGGACGCGCGGCCCGCACCGACATCGACGGCTATCTCTATGCCGATCGCGGCATCTATCGCCCGGGCGAGACCGTGCACCTGACGGCCATGGTCCGCGACCGGATGGCCAAGGCGGTCAATGACCGCAAGGGCGAGATCGTGGTCCGACGCCCGTCGGGCGTCGAGTTCCGGCGCTATCCGTTCAGCCGTGCCGATGCCGGGGCCGTGCTGGCCGAGATCGCCCTGCCGCGCTCGGCCCCGCGCGGTCGCTGGTCGGCGGAGCTGAAGATCGAGGGCATCGAGGCCGCCGCCGGCAGCCTGGGCTTCAGCGTCGAGGACTTCGCGCCGCAAAGGCTGGCGGTCACGGCGACAGGCCAGGACTCGGTGCCGCTCGGGGTCGGCGAGACCCGCAAGGTCGATGTCTCGGCCCGCTTCCTCTATGGCGCGCCGGGCTCGGGCCTGCAGACCCAGGGCGAGGCCCGGCTGCGGGCCGACAATGATCCCTTCCCCGCCTACAAGGACTATCGCTGGGGCGACGCCGATGCGCCGTTCGACGAAAAGTTCCTCGATCTCGGCACGACGGTGACCGACGGCGAGGGCCGGGCCGTGCTGTCGGTGAGCAGCGAACTGGCCGGTGACACGGCCCAGCCGCTGATCGCGGCCGTGACCACCTCGGTGTTCGAGCCGGGTGGCCGGCCGGTGCGCGAAGGCCTCGACCTGAAGATCCGCGCCAAGCCGCTCTATTTCGGGGTCAAGATCGACCAGGGCGACTCGGCCAAGGGCGATCCGCCGGTCAGCCTCGAGATGATTGCGGTCGATGCGGCCGGCAAGCGGGTCGGAGCCACGGCGACCTACACCCTGATCAGCGAGAACTGGAACTATGACTGGTTCCAGCAGGATGGCCGCTGGCAGTGGCGTCGCACCAGCCGCGATGCGGTGGTGGCCAAGGCCACGGTGAACATCGGCGGCTCCTTGCCCGCCCGGTTCACCCGTCGTCTGGGCTGGGGCGACTATCGTCTGCTGGTCGAGGGGGCCGACGGCTCAAAGACCGTCACCCGCTTCGCCGCCGGCTGGGGCTCGCCCGCCAAGGACGCCGAAGCGCCGGACTTTGTCCGGGTCAGCGCCGGGACCAGGGCCTATCAGCAGGGTGATACCGTCGAGATCACCCTGAAGCCGCCCTATGCCGGACAGGCCCAGGTGGCCGTGGCCACCGACCGGCTGATCGACCTGAAGACCGTCACGGTCGGCGAGAAGGGCACGACCATTCGCCTGAAGACCTCGGCCGCCTGGGGCGGCGGGGCCTATGTAATGGTCAGCGTCATCCAGCCGCGCGACCCGGTGGCCTCGCCCAAGCCGCGCCGGGCCCTCGGTCTGGTCTATGTCCCGCTGGATCCCAAGGACCGCAAGCTGACGGTCGATCTGGGCACGCCCGTCAAGATCGACTCCAAGGCCCCGGTCGAGATCCCGGTGGCGGTCAAGGGCCTCGGCTTTGGCCAGCGGGCCCGGGTGACGATCGCCGCGGTAGATGAAGGGATCCTGCGCCTGACCCGTCAGGACAGCCCCGATCCCGTGAAGTGGTACTTCGGCAAGCGTGCCCTCGGCGTCGACTATCGCGATGACTATGGCCGCCTGCTCGATCCCAATCTGGGCGCGCCTGCCAATGTCAATTTCGGCGGCGACGAGGTCGGCGGCGAAGGCCTGACGGTGACGCCGATCAAGACCGTGGCCCTGTGGTCGGGCGTGGTGGAGACCGGGCTCGACGGCAAGGCGGTGGTCAAGCTGCCGGCCGCTGACTTCAACGGCGAGCTGCGCCTGATGGCCGTGGCCTGGACCGATACGGCCGTCGGCTCGGGCTCCAAGCCCCTGACTGTCCGTCAGCCGGTCGTGGCGGACCTGAACCTGCCGCGCTTCCTGGCACCTGGCGACAAGGCCATGGCGACGCTCGAACTGCACAATGTCGAGGGCAAGCCTGGCGCCTATTCCGCTGAGGCCTTCTCGACCAATGGCCTCAAGGTGACTTTCCGCAAGGTGTTCCAGCTGATCCTGGGCCAGCGCATTGCCGAGAAGATCCCCTTCCTGGCGCCGGACGTCACCGGCATCGGCAAGATCGGCTTCAAGGTGGCCGGCCCGGGCTTTGCGACAGCCAAGGACTATCCGATCCAGACCCGGCTGGGCTGGGGCGACGTGGTCCGCACCACCACCGAACCGCAGGCCCCGGGGCAGGGCTACACCCCGTCCTATACCCTGATGTCGGGACTGGCGGCCGGGGACGTGACCCTGCAGGTCAGCTATTCGCCGTTCAAGGGTTTCGACCCGGCGGCGATCGCGGTGGCGCTACAGCGCTATCCTTACGGCTGCACCGAGCAGCTGGTCTCGACGGCCTATCCGCTGCTCTACGCCCAGAGCCTGTCCAGCGATCCCAAGCTGAAGCGCACGCCGGCGGCCCTGGCCGGGGCGGTGGGCAAGCTGCTGGACCGCCAGACTCTCGACGGAGCTTTCGGCCTGTGGCGGGTCGGTGACGGCGAGGCTGATCCGTGGCTCGGGGCCTATGCCACCGACTTCCTGCTGGAAGCCCGGGCCCAGGGCATCCCGGTGCCGGACGCGGCGATCGACAAGGCGATGAGCGCCATGCGCCAGGTCAGCCGCCCCGACGGCTGGGCCTCGGTGGCCTATCGCATGGAGTATCCGCAGTGGTGGGCCCAGACGCCCGAGCTGTCGACCAAGGCCACCCAGCGCATGCGCCGGCGGGCCAGCGCCTATGCCCTCTATGTGATGGCCAAGGGCGGCAAGGGTGACCTCGCCCGCCTGCGCTGGTGGCACGATGTCCAGATGAAGGACGAGGACCAGCCGATGGCCAAGGCCTATGTCGCGGCCGGTCTGGCCCGGATGGGCGACCAGGCCCGGGCCCGCTCGGCCATGCGCCAGGCGGTGAAATCGCTCGGCTATCGTGATGACCAGGACTGGTACCAGAGCCCGCTGCGTGACGTGGCGGGCCTGACCGCCCTGGCCGTCGAATCCGGTCAGGCCGACATCGCCCGCCAGCTGCAAGGTCGGCTGGAAAATGTGGTCAAGGACCCTGACGCCCTCAACACCCAGGAACAGGCGGCCGTCCTGCACGCGGCCTATGCCCTGTTGAAGGCGGCCGGACCGATCTCGATCGAGGCCAAAGGAGCCACGGCCCTGCCGCCGGCCGGCGGGGCCCCCCGCTGGGCGGTCGGCAAGCTGGCCGACAGCCGCTTCACCAATACCGGCAAGGGCGTCCTGTGGCGGACCGTCAGCGTGCGCGGCACGCCGACCTCGGCCCCGGGCGCAGCAGCCAACGGGCTGTTCGTCAGCAAGCGGCTGCTGTCGATGAGTGGCGGGGCGATTGATCCGGCGACGATCCGCCAGGGCGACCGGGTGATCATCCTGGTCTCCGGCCGGTCGATGCAGGCGCGTTCGACGGCCCTGGTGGTCGACGATGCCCTGCCGGCCGGGTTCGAGATCGAGACCACGCTCGGGGCCGACGACGCCCAGGGCGGGCCCTACAGGTTCCTCGGCGAGCTGACCGGAGCGGACGTCCAGGAAAGCCGCGACGACCGCTTCATCGCGGCCCTGGACCTGGAGGGCAACAAGCCCTTCGCCCTGGCCTATGTGGCGCGGGCCGTGACGCCGGGCGAGTTCTTCCTGCCGGGCGCGGTGGCCAAGGACATGTACCGGCCGGCCATCCAGGCCCGGTCGGAGTCCGGGCGTACGGTCATCGCGCCGGGGCCGTGAGGGTGATGCGCCGGTTCGTCTTCCCCCTCCGGGGGAGGAGCGCTGAAAGCGCGGAGGGGGCAAGTGACGCGAGGCCGGTCGCGGAATGATGGCTGTTGAGTCAGAGGGCACCTCCGCCGCTGGCCCCCTCCGGATGCTGCGCATCCTCCTCCCCCGGAGGGGGAAGATGGTCGCTCCGTTGACCAAGGCGCTCGTCGGCTTCCTCACCGTCCAGATCGTCCTCTTCACCCTCAGCGCCCTGCTCCCGCCCGACATGACCCGCGCCAGGCAGTCCTCGCCGGTGGCGCTGGACCGGCGCGGAGCGTGGCTGCGGGCTCTGCCGGTCGAGGACGGCCGCTGGCGGATCCGCGCCGACCTGCAGCGCACCGACGCGACCTTCCAGCAACGCCTGATCGCCGTCGAGGACGGCCGGTTCCGCCGCCATCTGGGGGTCGATCCCCTGGCCGTGGTCCGGGCCGTCGGCTCGGCGATGGTGCATGGCCGGGCCACCTCGGGGGCCTCGACCCTGACCATGCAGACCGCAAGACTGCTCGAGCCGCGTCCCCGCACCCTGGGCTCAAAGCTGGTCGAGATGGTCCGCGCGGTGCAGCTGGAATCGCGACTGACCAAGGACGAGCTCCTGGCCCTCTACCTGACCCTGGCCCCCTATGGCGGCAATCTGGAGGGGGTGCGGGCCGCCAGTCTCGCCTATTTCGGCCATGAGCCGAGCAGCCTGACCGACGGCGAGCAGGCGCTGCTGATCGCCCTGCCGCAGTCGCCGGAGGCGCGGCGTCCTGACCGTCGGCCGGAAGCGGCCCGGCTGGCCCGACGGGGGGTGCTGGACAAGCTGGTCCGGACCGGGACCCTGACGGAGGCGGCGGCGCTCGAGGCGGAGTCTGAAGCCCTGCCGCCGCGCGCAGCCTTTCCGGGTCTGGCCTGGCATGCGGCCGGCGAGCTGGCCCGGGCGGCCCCGGTTCGCCAGGCCAGTGTCGTGACCACGCTCGATGCCGGGCTGCAGGCCCGGCTCGAGCCGATGGCCGCAGCGGTCGCCGCCGCCCAGGGGGCCGATGCCACCGCCGCGATCCTCGTGGTGGAGATCAAGGGTCGGGCGGTGCGCGCGGCCGTCGGCTCGGCCGGACGCGATCGGGCGGGCGGATGGGTGGACATGACCCGGGCCCTGCGCTCGCCGGGCTCGGCCCTCAAGCCCTTCATCTATGCCATGGCCATGGACGACGGCCTCGTCGCGGCCGACACCCAGTTGACCGACTCGGCCACCCGCTTTGCCGACTATCAGCCCGAGAACTTCGACCGGGTGTTTCACGACAAGGTCACGGTCCGCGAGGCCCTGTCCCACTCCCTGAACGTGCCGGCCGTGGCGACCCTGGAGCGGCTGGGGCCCGAGGCGTTTGCCGGACGGATCGAGGCGGCAGGAGCCCATCTGGCGCGGCCCAAGTCGCAGCTGAAGGGGGCCGGTCTGGCCCTGGCCCTGGGCGGCGAGGGCATCACCCTGCGCGATCTGGCCCTGCTCTACGCCGCGCTCGGCGACGGCGGCATCGCCAGGCCCCTGGCCTGGACGGAGGCTGATGCGGCGGTCCGGGCGCGCTCGGCCGGCACCCGGCTCGTGCGGCCTGAGGCTGCGAGCCAGGTCCTCGATATCCTGCGGGAAGCCCCGGCGCCGCGCGGCCGGGTGCCTTCGGCCCTGACCCTGGGCGGCCCGGCCATGGCCTTCAAGACCGGCACCTCCTACGGCTTTCGCGACGCCGTGGCGGCCGGGGTGGTCGGCGGCTATGCGATCATCGTCTGGACAGGCCGGGCCGACGGCGGCGCGCGCGGCGGACTGACCGGTCGGGACGCGGCCCTGCCCCTGCTGTTCGATGTCGCCGATGCGGTCGGGACGCCGGCCGTGGCCCCGCGGCCCATCGCACCCAAGGCCGCGCCCCAGGCCCTGCAGACCCTGCGGGCGGAAACCGAAGGCCCGCGTCTGATCTTCCCGCCGGACGGCGCGACCGTGCAGGTCGAAGCCCTTGGTGCGGGGTCGCGCGGCCTTGTCCTGGCGGCCGGCGGCGAGGACCTGGTCTGGTACGTCGCCGGAACGCCGCTGACGGCCGATCCGGTCAGCGGTCGCGTGGTCTGGAAACCCGCCGCACCGGGGTTTTACCGATTGTCCGTGGTGGATGGGCAGGGGCGCAAGGCGTCGGCACGGGT
This sequence comes from Caulobacter sp. HMWF025, assembly GCF_003060965.1. Classification (GTDB taxonomy): domain Bacteria; phylum Pseudomonadota; class Alphaproteobacteria; order Caulobacterales; family Caulobacteraceae; genus Caulobacter. The sequence continues at coordinate 27,591 of NZ_QAII01000104.1, forward strand.
GCGGATCAAGGGCGGCTAGCGCTCGTCAGACCGCCCCGCCGGCCACCCGCTCATAGTCCTCAAGGCTGGAAATGCCGACATTGAGGTCGTTCACCAGGCCGTTGGCCAGCGAATAGACCCAGCCGTGTACGGCCAGCGGCTGACCGCGCGCCCAGGCGTCCTGGACGAACACATCCGCGGCGACGTTACGGACCTGGCGGATGACGTTCAGCTCGCACAGGCGGTTGAGCTTTTCTTTCTTGCCGGGCAGGGCGTCCAGCTCGTGGCGATGCTCGGCATGGACCTCGCGGATCGGGTGCAGCCAGTGGTCGACCAGACCCCGACGCTTGCCGTCAATGGCCGCCGCCACCCCGCCGCAGCCATAGTGGCCGACGACCATCACGTGCTTGACCTTGATCACATCGACCGCGAACTGCAGCACGCTCAGATAGTTGGCGTCCTGGGGCGGAGCCAGGTTGGCGACGTTGCGGTGCACGAACAGTTCGCCCGGATCCAGGCCGACGATCTCGTTGGCGGGCACCCGGCTGTCGCTGCAGCCGATCCAGAGATATTCCGGGCTCTGCTGGTTCTCGAGACGCTTGAAGAAGTCCGGATCGACCTCGGTCTTGCCCCGTGACCAGGCGGCGTTGTTGTTCTTGAGGTCTTCAAGCATCAAATGTCCTCAAGCGACCTGGGCGTCGGGCTGCAGATTGGGATGAGCCCTGGCGATGGCCGGGTGTTCCAGCGCCCGGGCGACAGCGTCGCGGATCGCCGGGAACGGGCCCATGTCGACATGGAATCGCGTGGCGTTATAGACCTGCGGCACCAGACAGCAATCCACCAGGCCTGGCGCGTCGCCAAACGCAAAGCCCCGGCCGTGGGCGGCCACCATCGGCTCCAGAGCGGTGAAGCCGTCTGAAATCCATCTCTGGGCCCAGGCGTCCCGACCGTCCTGATCGACCCCCAGGGCGGTCAGGGCCCGCAGGATGCGCAGGTTGTTCACCGGGTGGATGTCGCAGGCGACGATCTCGGCCATGGCGCGCACCGTGGCGCGCTGGAACGGGTCTTCCGGCAGCAGGTGCGGCGTGGGGAAGGTCTCGTCGAGCCATTCCAGGATGGCGAGACTCTGGGTCAGCGGGCGACCGTCGACTTCCAGGGTCGGGACCAGGGCCTGGCCGTTCAGGGCGCGGTAGGCCTCGCCCTGGTGCTGGCTGCTGACCAGGTCGACGGGCTGGATGGTGTAGTCCAGCCCCTTGAGATTGAGGCCGATGCGAACCCGATAGGGCGCGCTGGCCCGCCAGGCGCTGTGCAGGATCAGGTTCATGCTGCCGTTCCTCAGACCAGGGTGAAGGCCAGTTTGCCGACCCCTTCGACCTCGCCCGCGACATGGTCGCCCCGGACGATCGGACCCACGCCTTCCGGCGTGCCGGTGAAGATCAGATCGCCGGCCTCCAGCGTCCACAGCTGACTGGCCTTGGCGATCACTTCGGCGACGTTCCAGATCATGTCGGCGATCTCGCCGCGCTGCTTTTCCACGCCGTTGACCGCGAGGGTGACCGCACCCTCCGGCGGCAGACCCGTCATCGGCCGGATGGCACTGATCGGGGCGCTGGCGTCAAAGGCCTTGCCGGCTTCCCAGGGCTGTCCCTTGGCCTTGGCGGCGTTCTGCAGGTCACGACGGGTCAGATCCACGCCGACGGCATAGCCGAAGACCAGGTCGATCGCTTCTTCGGGCGTCAGGTCGCGACCACCGCCCTTGAGCGCCGCCACCAGCTCGATCTCGTAGTGCAGCTCGGTCGTGGCAGGCGGAAAGGGGACCGGCGCGCCGGGCGGTACGATCGCATCGGCCGGCTTGGAGAAGAAGAACGGTTGATCGCGCAGGTCGGCGCCCATCTCGCGGGCATGGGCGGCATAGTTGCGGCCGACACAGAGGATGCGTCGAACCGGAAAGACGGCGGACGTCCCCTCAACCGGAACCGTGGGAAGGGCGGGCGGGGGCACGGCGAACGAGGTCATGCAGACTGACTAGCGCCAAATCGCCGACATCAAAAGCACTCCGCACGCAATATCGCGCGTTGCACATTCGGGGACGCCAGCGCCGTCCTTAACGTTCTTTCACTTGCCCAGGGCCTCGGCACCGGGTCATGAGGAATGTGGATTTTTTTGGGCGTCTTTCCAAGCGGGGGCTGTGAGCGCGCGAATGTTGATCATCGAAAACCTGACCCATGTGTACGGCAACGGCGTGCGCGCCCTTGACGAGGTCAATCTGACCATTCCCCGCGGCATGTACGGTCTGCTGGGCCCCAACGGGGCGGGCAAGTCGACTCTGATGCGCACGCTGGCCACCCTGCAGGCCCCGACCTCGGGCCACATCCGCTTCGGTGACATCGACGTTCTCAAGACCCCGGAACTGCTGCGTCGGACCCTGGGCTACCTGCCGCAGGATTTCGGCGTCTATCCGCGCGTCTCGGCCTACGACATGCTCGACCACATGGCCGTCCTGAAGGGGATCGCCGGGGCCAAGGAGCGCAAGGAAACCGTCGAAAGCCTGCTGAACCAGGTCAATCTGTGGAGCGTCCGCAAAAAGGCCATCGCCGGCTTCTCGGGCGGCATGCGCCAGCGCTTCGGCATCGCCCAGGCCCTGATCGGTGACCCCCGCCTGATCATCGTCGACGAGCCGACCGCCGGCCTCGATCCCGAAGAGCGCAACCGCTTCCTGAACCTGCTGGCCGAGATCGGCGAGAACGTGGTGGTCATCCTCTCGACCCACATCGTCGAGGACGTCTCTGACCTTTGCCCGGCCATGGCCATCATTTGCGACGGCCGCATCGTCAAGGAAGGCGCCCCTACGGATCTCGTCACCCGCCTGGCCGGCCGGATCTGGCGCAAGACCATCGACAAGTCTGAGCTGGATGCCGCCAAGACACAGTACCAGGTCATCTCCACCCGGCTGCTCGGGGGCCGTACCGTGATCCACATCCTCAGCGACCAGGACCCGGGCGACGGCTTTGCCGCCGTCGAGGGCGGCCTTGAGGACGTCTATTTCTCGACCCTGTCCACCACCCGCCGCGCGGCGTAGGAGGACAGTCGATGTTTGGCAAGATCGCGGGCTTCGAGCTCCGCTACCAGCTGAAGTCACCCGTCTTCTGGGTGGTGGCCGTGGTGTTCTTCCTGCTGACCTTCGGGGCGGCCACGATCGACCAGATCAGCATCGGCGGAGGCGGCTCGATCCACCGGAACGCCCCCTTTGCCATCGCCCAGACCCATCTGATCCTGTCGATCTTCTACATGTTCGTGACCACGGCCTTTGTCGCCAATGTCGTGGTCCGTGACGACGAAACCGGGTTTGGCCCGATCCTGAGATCGACCCGGATCCGCAAGTTTGACTATCTCTACGGGCGGTTCGTCGGGGCCTTCCTGGCGGCGTCGATCTCGTTCCTGGTGGTTCCGCTGGCGATCTTCATTGGATCGTACATGCCCTGGCTCGACCCTGAGCGGCTCGGCCCGAACATCCTCCAGGCCTATCTCTTCTCGTATTTCGCCCTGGCCCTGCCGGCGATCTTCCTGACCTCGGCGATCTTCTTTGCCCTGGCGACCGTCACGCGTTCGATGATGTGGACCTATGTGGGCGTCATCGCCTTCCTGGTCATCTGGATCATCTCGCGCATCGCCCTGGACCGGCCGGAGTTTGCGACGGCGACGGCGCTCTGGGACCCCCTCGGCCAGTCGGCCTATCGCCTGATCACCAAGTACTGGACGGCGAGCGAGCGCAATGCCCTGACCCCGCCCCTGGCCGGCGTCCTGCTGTTCAATCGGATCTTCTGTCTGGCGCTGGCGGCCCTGTTCCTGGCGGCCGCCTACTGGCTGTTTGAACGCCAATCGGCAGAACTGGCCGGAAACAAGAAGGCCAAGGCCCTGAAAGGCAGTGCGGCCGAGTCTGACCCGCCGCCCGTCCTGACGGGACCCCTCCCTGTGCCGCGCTATGACGGTCAGGCCGCTTGGGCCCAGCTGGTCGCCCGGACCCGCCTCGACATGGGACAGGTCTTCAAGAGCCCGGCCTATTTCGTGCTGCTGGCCCTGGGCCTGTTCAATGCCGGGGGCGCGCTTTGGTTCGCGACCGAAGCGGGCGGCTATGGCGGGGTGATCTATCCCGTCACCCGGGTCCTCCTGATGCCCCTGATGGGGTCGTTCGGCCTGATCCCGATGATCATCGCCATTTACTATTCCGGCGAGCTCGTCTGGCGCGAACGCGAGCGCAAGACGCACGAGATCATCGATGCCACGCCGGTACCGGACTGGGCCTTTGTCGCCCCCAAGACCCTGGCCATCGCACTGGTGCTGATCTCGACCCTGCTCGTCAGCGTCTTTGCCGCCATCATCAGCCAGCTGGCCCACGGCTACACCCACCTCGAACTGGGCAAGTACCTGCTGTGGTATGTGCTCCCGCAGGCCGTCGACTGGACCCTGCTGGCCGTGCTCGCCGTGTTCCTGCAGGCCATCAGCCCGCACAAGTTCATCGGCTGGGGCCTGATGGTGATCTATCTGGTCACCACCATCACGCTGTCGAGCCTCGGCTTCGAACACCGGCTCTACAACTACGGGGCCGTGACCGACACGCCGTTCTCCGACATGAACGGCCAGGGAAAGTTCTGGATCGGGGCCTGGTGGCTGCGTCTTTACTGGAGCGCCTTTGCCGGTGTTCTGGTGCTGCTCGCCTACGGCCTATGGCGGCGCGGGACCGAAACCCGGCTGTGGCCGCGCCTGCGGCGGTTGCCCCATCGCATGACCGGCAAGGCCGGCGCGACCCTGGCGGTGGCCCTGACGGTGTTTGTCGCCTCGGGGGCGTTCATCTACGTCAACACCAATATCTGGAACGACTACCGGACCAGTATCGACGGCGAGAAATGGCAGGCCGACTACGAAAAGACCCTGCTGCCGTTTGAAAACACGCCCCAGCCCAAGATCGTCTCGATGGTCCTCGACGTCGACCTTGATCCCCACGCCCCGCGGGTGACGACCAAGGGGTCATATGTTCTGGAGAACCGCACGGGTCAGCCCCTGCGCGAGATTCACGCCCGGTTCGATCGTGATCTGGAGGTTCGGGGCCTGTCCATCGAGGGTGGCCGGTCGAAAATGACCTATGACCGGTTCAACTACCGGATCTTCGCATTCGACACGCCGATGGCCCCGGGCGAGCGCCGCAAGATGAGCTTCATCACCGAGCGGGCCCAGCAGGGCTTCCCCAACAGCGGCGCCGAGTCGCGCGTGGTCGACAACGGCACCTTCATCAACAATCTCGAGATCACGCCGATCCTCGGCATGTCACGGGACGGCCTGCTGGTCGACCGGGCCAAGCGCCGCAAGTACGGCCTGCCGGCCGAGCGCCGCATGGCTCCGCTGGGCGATGTTGCGTCGCGGCAGTTCAATATTCTGCGCAAGGACTCCGACTGGGTGTCGTCCGACATCACCGTCACCACGGTGGCTGACCAGACGCCGATCGCGCCGGGCAACAAGGTTTCGGACAAGGTTGTGGGCAATCGCCGGGTGGCGCGCTTTGTGACCGATGCCCCGATCGAGAACTTCGTCTCGATCCAGTCGGCCCGCTATGCGATCTCGCGCGAGACCTACAAGGGCATTGATCTGGCGGTCTACTACGATGCCCAGCATCCCTGGAACGTTGACCGGATGAAGGGGGCGATGAAGGCCTCGCTCGACTACTATCAGGCCGAGTTCAGCCCTTACCAGTTCCGCCACCTGCGCTTCCTGGAATTCCCCGACTACGCCCAGTTTGCCCAGGCCTATGCCGGGACCATGCCGTGGTCCGAGGGGCTGGTGTTCATCGCCAACTACAAGGACCCCGAAAAGATCGACATGGTCACCTATGTCGGGGCGCACGAGATCGGCCACCAGTGGTGGGCCCACCAGGTAGTCGGGGCCAATCAGCAGGGCGGTGCCATGCTGAGCGAAACCCTCGCCCAGTACTCGGCCCTGATGGTCATGAAGCGGATGTATGGCGAGAGCCAGATCCGGAAGTTCCTGAAGTTCGAGCTCGACAGCTATCTGCGGGCCCGGGGCGGCGATGTCCTGGACGAGCAGCCGCTCTACAAGGTCGAGAGCCAGCCCTACGTCTATTATCGCAAGGGCTCGCTGGTCATGTACCGGCTGCAGAACGAGATCGGCGAGGCGGCGGTAAACCGGGCCCTGCGCAAGCTGATCAAGACCTATGCCTTCAAGGGCGCACCCTATGCGACCACCCTTGATTTCATGGCCGCGATCCGCGCCGAGGCCCCGGCCGACAAGCAGGCCCTGATCACCGACCTGTTCGAGAAGATCACGCTCTATGACCTCAAGACCAAGGCCGCGACGGTCAAGAAGCGCGCCGACGGCCGGTTCGACGTGACCCTGACGATCGAGGCCAAGAAGCTCTATGCCGATGGCAAGGGCAAGGAGACCGAAGCCCCGATGAACGAGGCCCTGGAGATCGGGCTGTTCACAGCCGAGCCCGGCAAGAAGGGTTTCAAGGCCGACAACGTGCTGCTGTATGAGCGTCGCCCGATCCGCAGCGGTGTCCAGACCCTGACCTTTACGGTGGACAAGGCCCCGCGTTTTGCCGGTGTCGACTCCTACAACACCGTCATCGACCGCAATGGCGACGACAACACGGTCAAGGTCGGCGGATGAGCGGGGACGGGGTGAAGCTCGACGCGGCGGCGTTCAACGCCTTCCTGCGCGGGGCTTTCCCCGAGGGTGAGGCGGACGCCTTCCCGACCGTGATCGAGGTGGCCGAGGGGCGGGTGCTGATGCGCCAGCCCTTTGCGACCCGGCAGCTGCGGCCCGGCGGGGTGATCTCGGGGCCGACCCTGATGGCCCTGGCCGATACGGCGGCCTATGCGGTGATCCTGACCCATATTGGCGAAGTGCCGCTGGCGGTGACCACCTCGCTGACGATCCATTTCCTGCGCGGCTGCAAGCCGGGCGACCTCTATGCCGAGGCCACCCTGCTCAAGCTCGGCCGCCGCATCGCGACGGCCGATGTCCTGATGTGGACGGAAGGGCGCGAACGGGCCGCGGCCAAGGCCACGGTCGCCTACGCCATTCCCTGACGCCAACGGGTCGGGCGAAAGTCGCCCGACCTAGAACAGCGTGACTAGTTCACGAAGCCCTTCTTGAGACCTTCGGCCATGTTCAGGTGCTTCTGGATCGTCGGCGCCGTCGCCGCGGCGAAGGTCTTGATTTCGGCCGAGTCGCCGTCCTGGGCATAGCGCTGCATCAGGTTCAGGCCCGCCTGATGGGCATCGACCTGGCCGTCGGCATACTTCTTGTCAAAGTCCTCATTGCTGGCCTTGCTGAGGTCGTCGAGCTTGTCCTGCATGTCCTTGGAGAGGGTCGTCGGCAGGGTGAGCGGCAGGCCGGAGGCGGTGATGGCGGCGGTCAGGCCGGCCGTGCTCTTGGTGTGTGCCGCCTCCATGGTCTTGGCGAAGGCCTTGACCTGGACATTGGTCGAGCGGGTAGCAACCAGCTTGGCGGCCTCGATCTCGAACAGGTCCATGTCGGCCGCCTTCAGGGCGAAGACGTCGGCCCTGGTTTCGTCGGCCGGGGTGGGCACGGTGGCGGCAGGGTTGGCGTCGGGCGTCATCGCCTGTTCGTTGGGGGTGGCGGCCCCTTTGGTTTCGACCTTCTGGCCGCATGCGGCGAGGCTCAGCGCGGCGATCGCGGCGCTGACGATAAGGATCTGACGGGTCATGGCTGTCTTTCCCTGGATGTTTTTCTGTAGGGGTGGGTAAAGCTCCGGCGCCGCGGTTCGCCGTCGTGCAGGAAAGAACATCACGGCGCTGTGATCGGTTCCGCGCTACAGGGAGAATAGGCAGATGACGACCGGACCCCTCGCCGGACTGCGGGTGATCGAAATGGGCTCGCTGATCGCCGGGCCCTTCTGCGGTCAGGTGCTGGGCGACTTCGGGGCCGAGGTCATCAAGCTGGAGGACCCGGGGACCGGCGACCCGATGCGACAGTGGGGGCGCTCCAAGCCGCAGGGGCTGTCACCCTGGTGGCCGGTGATCGGCCGAAACAAGAAATCCGTCACGGTCGATCTGCGCACCGACGAGGGCCGGACCCTGGCCCGCAGCCTGATCGCAAAGGCCGATGTGGTGGTCGAGAATTTCCGCCCCGGCACGCTGGAAAAGTGGGGCATGGGCTATGAGGCCCTGTCGGCCGACAATCCGGGTCTGGTGATGGCCAGGGTCTCGGGCTTTGGCCAGACGGGACCCTATTCGCACCGGGCGGGCTATGCCCTGGTCGGCGAGGCCATGGGCGGGCTGCGGCACATTACCGGCGAGCCTGACCGCAATCCCGCCCGGGCGGGGATCTCGATCGGCGACAGCCTGTCGGGCCTGAACGCGGCACTCGGGGTGATGATGGCCCTGCATGCCCGCCAGACCACCGGCCGTGGCCAGGTGATCGATACGGCCATCTATGAAAGCGTCCTGACGGTGATGGAGAACCTGGTCACCGAATATGACCTGACCGGCTATGTCCGCGAGCGGTCGGGGGCGGTGCTGCCGGGCATCGCGCCGTCGAACGTCTATCCGACCCGCAGCGGCGAGCTGATCCTGATCGGGGCCAACCAGGACACGCTGTTCCGGCGCCTTTGCGACCTGATGGGCCGGCCTGACCTGGCTGACGATGTCCGCTATCGCGACCATGCGGCCCGTGGTGCCCACCAGGCCGAACTGGACGCTCGCATCGCCGCCTGGACCGCCGACCATGAGATCGAGGCCCTGCTGCCGATGCTCGAAGACGCCGGTATTGCCACGGGACGGATCTACCGGGCCCCCGACATGCTGACCGATCCGCATTACATCGCCCGGGAGTCGATCGTCACGGTGCCGCATCCGGTGTTCGGCCAGGTCAAGATGCAGAACGCCTTCCCGCGCCTGTCAGAAACGCCCGGCGGGGTGCGCTGGACGGCTCCGACCCTGGGGGAGCACACTGACGCGGTCCTGAGCGCGGTCGCCGGCTATTCGGACGAGACCATCGCCGGCCTGCGGGCCCGCAAGGTGATCTAGCTGCGCCCGGTGACGTCAGCGATGGCCCGGGCGATCTGGTGCACATTGTAGGGCTTGCGCACGATCGGGGCGTCAAAGCCCATGGGTGCGGCCTTGTCGGCATAGCCGGTGGCAAACACGAACGGCCGACCTTCCCGGCGCAGCATCTCCGCGACGGGGGCAACCGACTGGCCGTTGAGGTCGGCGTCCAGCACGGCGACGTCGAAGGTCAGGCCCAGCATCGAAAGGGCTTCGCCCAGCTCGGCCGCGCAGCCCACGACCTCGACGCCGGCATCTTCCAGACCCGCTTCCAGCTCGAGAGCCAGGAGCAGGCTGTCCTCGACGATCAGCACCTTCAGGCCGGCGATCGCGCCGGGCCGGATGGTCTCGTCGGCGGCAATCAGGGTCTCGACGATCCGTTCGGGCGTGGCACTGGGTGCCGGTTCCGGCGGCGGGCCCTCAGCCAGGGCGTCAGCGGCCGCCTGGATCAGGGCGCACAGGCCGCTCCGGCGATAGTCCATGCTGGCGGTTCCACCCAGCTCCCGACCGACCACGTCCTCGATCAGGGTCGCGCCGAACCCGCGCCGGGTCGGCGGCGAAGCCGGGGGGCCCCCCGTTTCCAGCCATTCCAGCGAGAACCCGCCGCTGGCGCTGCGACGCCATACGACCTCGACCTTGCCGTTCTCGACCGACAGGGACCCGTACTTGACCGCGTTCACGGCCAGTTCGTGCAGGGTCAGGGACAGGGCCGAGGCCGCCCGCGGGGTCAGGAACAGTTCCGGACCGTCCCAGCGGGTCTGGGTCGGGGCCAGACCGCCAAGTTCCGCAGCGGCGATCCGGGCCAGGGTCGCGCCCCGCCAGCGCGCGGCACTCAGCAGGTCGTGGGCCGAACTCATCGACTTCAGGCGCGCGGCGAAGGTCTTGAGGAAGGCATCGAGCGACGAGGATTTTCGCGCTGACTGAGCCGCCACGGACTGGACGACCGCCAGCAGGTTCTTGATGCGGTGGTCGAGTTCGGCCAGCAGGCTTTCGCGCTGTTCGTCCTGCAGCCGGCGACCGGTAATGTCCTGAACGACGCCGATCAGGCGGGACGGGCTCCCCGCCTCATCATGCACCATGACGCCGGCCGCGCGGGTCCAGTGGGTTCGGCCATCGGCATCGGGTACCCGGCGACACTCGACCTCGTAGCGGCCACGCTTTTCCAGCTGGTCGGCAACTGAGGCATTGGTACTTTCCCGGTCCTCGGGATGAACGAAGGCAAACAGCGCCATGCCGCCTTCGGAGGGGATCTCGCCCTCCGGGACGCCGGCGATCTTGGCCATGCGGGGGCTGATCCGGAACCGGTCGCCGGCAATGTCCCATTCGAACTCGCCGAGGCTGGCTGCGCCGATGGCCAGGGCCAGGCGCTCGCTCTCCAGATTGCGGCTCTGATCCCGCCGCCGCTCATGGCCTGCGGCTTTCAACAGACTGGCCATGGCCGTGGCCGCAAGATCCGCAAGCGCGTCAAGATCCAGCGGGTCCACGGCGCGGGCCAGGTTCAGGCCCTCAACCCGCAGCATGCCGACCACGTGACCGGCCGGATCGATCAGGGGCGCTGCGGCCAACCGGCCATGGCCATCCGAGCCGTTCGGGCGCGTCGAAGCCTGCGCCGGGCCCTCATCCTCGATCAGCGGCTTGCCGCCGGTCACGATCAACCCTGCCAGGCGTTCGAACGCGGGGCTGTGGCGGGAGGCTGGACCGAGGCAGGCCAGGCCTGTCAGGCCATCATGATCTATGAGCAGCAGTTCGGCCTGCCGGGCGTCGAACAGCCGCACGGCGAGATGCAGCAGTCGCGCTATTTTTGGATCGTCCACCGGACGCCGCAGGCCCCTGAACGCACTCACCGCGCGCACCCGGGTGGCCTCCCTGTCGGCGTCGAGCGCGGGACGAGAATGCTCCATGTCGCAGACCATAGACTCGCTTCGCGCCTGACGCGAGTGTCGATGATGATTCGGCTGTGGTGAAGGCGTTTGCGGCAGTCTATTATGGAACCCGGCGTCAGGGCATCGCGTTGACGAGGCCTAGTCCTGACCGCCAACTCGCCTTGTTGGCTGCGCCGCGAACCGGAGATGACGATGACTGCGAACGTTCTTAAGACCGCTGCCAAGGACGCCGAAAAGGTGAAGGCCGCCGCAGAGACCGCCGTTAATCATGCCGAGCACAGCTTTGCCGAAGCTGCTGCCGCCGCGAAGGTCTCGCTCGCCGAGGCCGCCCGTCGCGTCGAGAAGTCGGTGTCTGAAGGCCTTGAGACGCTCCAGGCCCAAAGCCGTACCTATACCGACACGGCCGGACAGCAGCTGGACGAAGCCCAGCGCTATGTTTCCGAACGTGTTCGCGAACGTCCCATTGCAGCGACCCTGGCCGGCCTCGGCGTCGGCGTACTGCTGGGCCTGCTGATCGCCGGCAGCCGCAACAACAACCGGTGATCTTCGAAAAAACCCTGATGACGCTGGCGGCTGCAGCGGCGATTGCCGCCGCTGCCGCCGTGAGCGTCTTTGCAGCGGCCTTTGCCCTGTACGCCGTTCTTGAGACCAGGATCGGCGCCGCAGGCGCGGCGGCTGCGGTCGCGGGGGTTGCCGCCCTGATCGTGGCGATCGCCGGACTGCTTGCGGCGCGCCGTGCGGAAAGCCGGCAGCCGCCCAGCGCGGCGGCCCAACCTGATGCCTACGGCCTGGCCGAGAAGATGGTCGGCATTGTTCGCGACCGTCCGCTGCTGTCCCTGGGTGCGGCCGTCGCCGCCGGGGTGTTTGTCCTGAAAAATCCGACCCTGACGGCCGCTGTCGCCAAGGCCTTTATGGAAACGCGGCGCCCGCCCCGCTAAATCCCGTTTGTTGCTGCGTTCCCGCTCCTCCCCCTTTGGGGAACGCCATCCCGTGGAGTCATCATGTATTCGCTTCCCGCGCTTCCCTATGCCTATGACGCGCTTGAGCCGACGGTGTCGGCCAACACCCTGCATTTCCATCACGACAAGCACCATGCCGCCTATGTCACGGCCCTCAACGGGCTCCTGAACGGTGACGATCAGGGCTCGCTGGAAGCGGTCATCAAGGCCGCCGCCCCCGGCAAGGTGTTCAACAACGCCGCCCAGGCCTGGAACCACGCCTTTTTCTGGGACGCCATGAGCCCGACCCGCACCGCGCCGGGCGACGCGCTCGCGGCCGCGATCACCGCAGCGTTCGGCGACCTTGCCGGACTCCGCGCGGCCTTCGTGACCGAAGGCGTCGGTCACTTCGCCTCGGGCTGGGTCTGGCTGGTAGTCGAGGGCGGTGCCCTGAAGGTCATCTCGACCCACGATGCGGCCACCACGGTGACCCAGGACGGCGTCACCCCGCTGCTGGTCTGCGATGTCTGGGAGCACGCCTATTATCTGGATCACCAGAACAACCGGAAGGGCTTCCTTGAGGCCTGGTTTGACACCCTGGCCAACTGGTCGCTGGCCGATGCCCAGTTTGCGGCGTCGACGGGCACCGGCGAGACCTGGGCTTACCCGCTGCCGGCCTGACGCTCAGGCCAGGTTCGGGACTGAAACCGGAAACGGCGCGGCGGTTGCCGCGCCGTTTTTCGTGTCAGATCCCGGTACTCCGCCTGCGCTCGAAGGCCCAGCTTCTCCAGACCTGGAACCTTGTGCGTTCGAGGGCGAAGGCCGTGACCCGGATATCGGCACCCTCGACTTCAATGAGGTTGAAGCTGGGGGGTGCGCCGCGCTCGCGGACGGAGAGGGTTCCTGATCCCACCGCCACGGTCTTGCCGTCGCCGAACGGATAGGCGGCGACGAAGGGGGTGTGGATATGGCCGGACAGGACGAGGTCCGCCCGGGCCTGGACCAGGGTTTCGGCCGCCAGTGTCCCGCCCCGGACCCTGGCCGTCATCGGGCCCCCGGTGATCTCGATCAGGGGGTGATGGCAGACGACGATGCGGACCGCCGTGTCGGCCACGGACCCCAGCCTTTGCCGGAGGCGGAAGACCTGCGCCCCGGAGACCGCGCCCTTGGACCAGTTCCAGCGCAGCTGGGCTCCGCGTGCGGTGTTGAGCGTGAAGGCGGCGGCATCCGCCCCTGTCCAGGCGGCGTCGTCTTCAGTCCCGAAGCGATGTCTGTAGCGCCGCCAGGGATGAAGCAGTCGCTCAAGGATCTCACCCGGCCCGAGATAGGGGGTGTCGTGGTTGCCGGGCACGATCAGTTGGGGTCGCTGGACGCGCTCAAGCCAGGCCTGCGCAGCCTCGAATTCGGGTGTTGCGCCGTCCCGCGTCAGATCGCCGGCGACGATCAGAAGGTCGGGCTCAAGGGCTGCGAACTGCACAAGCGCGGCTTCGGTTGCGATACGGTTCTCGCCGCCGAAGTGGATGTCTGAAACCTGGATGACCCTGAGAGACACACTCACTCCGGCAGCGCCAGGGCCCGGAAAGCTTTGGGCCGGAAGCGGATCTGGACGCTGGGTCCCAGTCTGACAGGTTCTCCGTCGAGCAGCGCGGGAATGTGTCCGCGAGCCCAGACCCGACCGGTCCGGCAACGGCCCATACTGACCGAGGGGTCCTCACGCCAGGTGCCCGCGAGGGCGCTGAGGCCCAGCCGCAGGACATCGACCGCCGAGGCCGGGTCAAGAGCGGCGGCCTCGAGCGCGCGGGCGTCATTGTCCAGCTCATCGGAGACGAGTGGACAGGTGAGGGTCAGGGCCTCGGTCTTCTGTCGCGGCCGCCCGTCCAGGGAGAACCGCAGCCGCCCGGAAAAGGCCCGCTTCAGGGCGCGCTGGGCCCGCAGGGTCATAAGCCGAAACTGCCCGGCCCTGGCGGCCTCGCGGGCATCCGCCCACAGGGCGGGGCTGCCGAGGATCGCCGCGACGAAGAACAGGTGGCCCGAGATCTCACCGCCTGAAACCATTTTCGGGACGCCCCGTTCCAGGCACTCGGCCATGGCGACGGGCCAGGTCCGATCGCCATACAGGGCATGGGGCAGCATGTTCATGGTCCCACCGGGCAGGGGCGCGATGGGCGGTCCATCCGGGCCGGACATTTCCGCCGCAGCCCGCGCGGTTCCGTCGCCGGCGATGATGAACACGGCATCGGGCGCGGTGTCGATGGCCCGACGAAGCACCTCGATCAGGGTACCGCCCTCCGGCGTATGCACCGTTCCCGTGATGCCGTGTTCGGCCAGAAGGCGTTCAGCCACCTGGCGCGCGTCCGTCTGGACCGAGCCCGAGGCGATATTGGCAATGATCTCGACGCGGCGCACCGACAGCTCCTTCAGCAGGGTCCCGGCAGCGCAAACGGCCAAGCTTGCCGCCGGTTCCCTGCACAGCCGTCGGGGAACCCTGCGCTCTGGCGCGCCGCGGCCGGTGAAGCAGCGCGCCAGGGCTCCAGGGTTCGGGCGGCCCCTGCGGGCTTCAGCGCATCATGATCAAAGGGGGGGTGCGGAGGCGGCAGGCTGGTTTGCACCAGCCTCAAGTCGGGGGGGCGTCGCCGCCTCCGCACCCTTCAAAATGCATTCGGGCGAAGCGGGTTCCCGCTTCTGCGAACTTTTTTCGCGTCGCTTGAGGCCGACTGCGGCCGGAACGTCGGAGGGTGGGGGACGTTGTTTTCACGGGGACAAAATCTGACGGCCTGACGCCCCATGGCCACCAGGGGCCGGGCAGGTCCCGGGCACCAGACCGGCCTCGGGAAGTGCGCAAGGAGACCATCATGTCCACAGACCTTTCCCGGCCCGCTCAAAGCATCAGCGCCACACGGGCCCGGCAGGGGCGATGGGGGCGGCACATCTTCTGGATCCTGGTCGTATCGACGGTCCTGGCGGCCATGGCCCTGTTCGGGGCCTGGGGCTTCCGTTCCGGTGATCTGGCGTCGGTGGAGCACAATAATGGTGTCAAGACGCCGGCGGAGGCCGAGCGCTTCGATACCCGGCAAAGCCCGGCCCGCCAGACCGCGCCGCCGGCCGGCTGATCGGGTTCGGACCAGGTGCATAACGGGAAAAGGCCGCCCTGACCGGGGCGGCCTTTCCTTTCGGGCCTTGAGGCCTAAGCGGCCTTCTGGCTGCGGCGCGGGTGGAAAAACAGCGCCTGTCCGATGGCCGCCTTTACCGTTTCCGGCTGGAACGGCTTGGTGATCAGGAAGGTCGGTTCGGGACGCTCGCCGGTCAGCAGGCGTTCCGGGAAGGCCGTGATGAAGATCACCGGCACGTCCAGTCGGGCCAGGATGTCCTTGACCGCGTCGATGCCCGAAGATCCGTCAGCCAGCTGGATGTCGGCCAGCACCAGTCCCGGCGTCCGGCGAGCCACGGCCTCGATTGCTTCACCACGCGTTGCGGCGATTTCGGTGACCTCGTGGCCGAGTTCCCGCACCAGCGCCTCGATGTCGGCGGCAATCACCGGCTCGTCCTCGATGATCAGCACTTCGGTCGCCAGCTCGGCGTCGATCTCGGTCTGGGCTTCGGCGATCAGTCTCTCGACGTCGCCGAACGCGCAGCCGAGGATCTGGGCGGCCTCGGTGGGCGTGAAGCCCTCCAGGGCCGTCAGCAGGAACGCCTGACGGGAACGGGGCGCGATACGCATCAGCCGGTGGGCCGCGTCATCGGCCGGTGACGTCGTGTCCTCGTTGCGGGCTTCGAGCTGGGCACCGGATGAAAGCCAGATGGCATGAAAGACCCGGTAGAGCGCAACGCGCGGGGACAGGCCGGCGTCCAGGGACCGCTCACCACCGGCCAGGGCTTCGAGGGCGACCCGTACGTAGTGGTCCCCGGTTTTCTGATCCCCGGTGAGGGCGCGGGCGTAGCGGCGAATATAGGGCAGATGCGGCGCCAGCCGGGCAAGAAGACTCATGACCCCTCCCGATGCGGTGTCTTCGAATACGAAACGACGGCCAAGCTAGACCGTTCACTCAGTCATCTAAACGCCTTCCGGATGAAGCTGGTTCCGCCCGGTGCGAAATTTTGCAATCCTGTGCCCAAGCTTCGGGAACCGGATACGGAAAACGGCGTTGACCTCTGGCAGACACTCATCCGGCCAAAGGGGGCGGGCGTCGCGTTATACCGGCGTCGAGGACATGATCGAACACGCACCCATGGATGACCACCGCAAAAGCGCCGCCGCCCTTGATGAAGCGCGGCTTCGGCAGCAGGCCATCGGCGTGAAGCTGCGCCAGATGTTCGACGAGGTCGTCAACGAGCCGGTTCCGGACGAGTTCCTGGATATCCTCAGGAAGGCCGACGCGCCGGCGAGTGGCCAGTGAGCATGGCGGAGACGGAGATCCAGGTCGGACGGTCGCCTGTCGATCCCCCGCGCGACCGGGTTTTCAAGACGGAACTGGTCACGCTGATCCCGCATCTGCGGGCGTTTGCCCGCACCCTGACCGGAGATCCCACCGCCGCCGACGACCTGGCCCAGGACGCGATGATGAAGGCCTGGGACGCGCGGGCCAGTTTTCAGCTCGGTACCAACATGAAGGCCTGGACCTTCATGATCCTGCGCAACCAGTTCTATTCCGAAAAGCGCAAGTCGTGGCGCCAGAGCCAGCTGGACCAGGAAGCCGCCGAGCGAACCCTGGTGGCCGTCGACAACCCGGAAGCCCCCGTCGCCCTCGACGAGCTTCGCCTTGGCCTCTGCATGTTGCCCGCGGAACAGCGGGAAGCCCTGATCCTCGTCGGTGCGGGCGGCTTTGCCTATGAGGAAGCCGCCGAGATCTGCGGCTGTGCGGTCGGTACGGTGAAGAGCCGGGTCAGCCGCGCGCGGCGCGCGCTGCAGGCCATTCTCGACGCGGGGGCCTATGACCGTGACGGGAGATCCGCCGGCGACGCCATGGGGGCGATCCTGGCCGATGCGGAGCGCCTGAGCGCGTTGCGGTGAGGTCCTTTTCAGGCCGGAACGCGTCGGTTGCCAATTCCATCCGGGTTCGCCTCGCGGCCGCGCTCTGTGTTGCGCTCCTGCCGGTGCTGGTGCTGGGGGGCCTGCAATCGGTCTTCGCGTTCCGGGCCGAAGCCGATTCCCGCCGGCAGAGTCTGGAACTGGCCGTGGGACGAAGTGCAGCGATTGCCCGGGCCCGGATCGAAGCCGCCGGCGTCCTGCTTCAGACCCTGGGTCCCGGGTCGGTCGGCCTGGAATGCACCCGCCGGCTCAATGATGTCCAGGCGCGCCTGCCGGGCTATGCCAATCTCATTCGCTTTGACGCGCGGGGCCGGGTTTCGTGTGCAGCGGCCACGACGCCGCCGGATGCGGGCCGCGCCGGGCGGGCCTGGTTTCGGGCCCTTGCCGGCGGTCAGCACCTGGTCGTCGCCAGTGCGCCGGGCGTGGCCTATGCCCGCGAGCCTGCGGTGCTCGCGGCCGTGCGGGCTGAAGGACCCGACCAGCGCTTCACCGGCGCGATGGTCGCGGTCCTGACCTTGCGCAGCCTGCGCCTCGAAACCGCAAACCGTTTCATGCCCGAAGGGGCTGAAATCGCCCTGGCCGACTCCCATGGCAAGATCTTCGCCGCAACCGACCGCGCAGCCTTTTCCGCTCCGCCCGCAGGCTGGCGCGCCCGGGTGATGGCGCGCGGCACCTTGCTCTGGTCCGCCGGCGATCTCGCCGGTCACAAGCGAACCTATTCGGCCGCGCCTCTTGTCGATGAGAGCGTCTTTCTGATCCTTTCGGCCCCGTCACCGGGCCTGGTCTCGTGGGCGTGGATCAACCCGATCTCCCGCGTGGTCCTGCCGCTTCTGGCCTTCGGCTTGGCGCTGGGCGCGGTTCTCTATGCCGCCGAGCGAGCGGTGGTGCGCTGGATCGTCTATCTGCAGCGCGTCGCCGCCATCTATGCGCGCGGACGCTTTACGGTCCGGCCCCTGCAGGCTGAACGGGCTCCACCGGAGATCCGCGAACTGGCCGCCACCCTGGATGACATGGCCGGAGCGATCGTCGCCCGTGATGCCTCGCTGATGGAGTCGCTGGCGGAAAAGGACGCGCTGATGCGCGAGATCCACCACCGGGTGAAGAACAACCTGCAGATCATCACCTCGCTGCTGAACATGCAGCAGCGGGGCCTGACCGATCCGGTGGCCAAGGCCGCGATGAACGATACCCGCCAGCGGATCACGGCCCTGGCCCAGATCTATCGCGCCCTCTACCAGGGCCCGGACCTCAAGCGGGTGGACCTGCGGCCCTTCCTGGAGGAGCTCACGGCCCAGCTGCTCGTCGGCGATATTTCGGGCTCCGGGGTCGTGCGAACCGAGGTCCATGCCGATCCGCTGGTGATCGATCCGGACCGGCTGGCCCCCATCGCCCTTTTTGCGGTTGAGGCGATCACCAATGCCCAGAAGCATGCCTTCCACGCCCGGGGTGGCGTGCTCTCCGTCAGTTTCGTGGTCCGCGGGGATGAGGCCGAACTGTCCATTGGCGACGACGGCGGCGGCGCGCCGGAGGGCCCCGGGGAAGGGGTCGGGCGAACCCTGATGAACGCCTTTGCCCGCCAGTTGCGGGGGACGCTCACCTTCGAGGGCCAGCCGAGCGGGCGCGGCCTGCTGGTCCGCCTGGTGTTTCCGACGCCCGAGGTTCCGGGAACCTAGCTTCGCCGGGGGCGTTGTTGAGGCGAGCCGCCTCACGCCCATCCGGGCAAAGTCTTGGAGCCACCCCATGCGCAAGTTGATGATTTTCGCCGTTCTGGCCGCCACCCTGTCCGTCGCTGCCTGCAACACCATTGAAGGGGCCGGCAAGGACGTGACCTCGGCCGGCAAGGCCGTCACGGACACGGCCAAGGACGCCAAGAACTAGAGCATTCTCCGGGCGCGCCCCGACTGACCCTGCCGGGTCAGCGTCTGCGCCTTTCGTCTTCCTCCCGACCAAAAACTCGCAGCCCGCCGGCTTCTGTCGGCGGGCTTCTTTCTGCGCCGGATCCGCGCGGACGCGCTTCTGGTCGATTTCGGGGGGGCCGGGGAGGCCCGGCTTCAGGCGACCGCGCGTTGGTGCTCGGGGCCCTGGGCAAACAGGCCGGGCTGACCGGCGACCGCAACCAGAGACCCGGTCAGGGTGTCGGCGCGATCATGCGGGCTGAGCACCAGAACGCCGTCGTGGGTCAGGCGCGAGGCCAGGTTGTCGAGAATTCTGCCGTGAAGGGCAGGGTCCAGATCGTCCAGGGCATGTCGCAGCAGGATCATGTCGAACTGCCCGAGCGATGACAGGTCGCTGAGCAGGTTGATCCGCTTCCAGCGGACGGCCTGGCGAATGCGCGGCGAAATCTCCCAGGTCTCATCCTGGTTGGTGAAGTGCTTGACCAGCAGGCGGATGGGCAGGCCGCGCTGGACCTCGAACTGGGTGTAGAGGCCGCTCTGGGCCTTCTCCAGGCAGCGCTCGGAGAGGTCCGACCCGAAGAATTCGAACCGGGTTCCAGGTTCAAGGTCGCTGGCTTCGGCGGCGGCCATGGCCAGGGAGTAGACTTCCTGGCCGGTGGAGCAGGCCGCACTCCAGATCCTGACCGGCTGGTCCCGACGGCGTCGCGACAGGGTCGGCAGGACATCATCCCGCAGGTGGGCGAAGACCGTACGATCCCGGAAAAAGCTGGTCTCGCTGAAGGTCAGGGCTTCGACAACGGCCCAGATGAGCCGGTCCTCACGCTTCTCGCGCAGGATCGCCAGCATGGCCTCGATCGAGTCGAAGCCTTCACGGCGGGCCAGGGGCCCCAGACGGCTTTCGACCAGATAGACGCGGTCGACATCCACCCGAAGCCCGGCGCGGGCCCGGGCGAGCGCCGCCAGCAGATCCATGTCCTCAGGCGTCATAGCAGGCCTGCTTCGGCGAACTTCGCCGCGATGATCTCGCCGTCGAACGGCTTCATGATGTATTCGTTGGCTCCGGCATCCAGGGCCATACGGATGTGCTCAACGTCATTCTCGACGGTGCAGAATACGACCACGGGCTCACCGCCGCCCGGTTCCGTGCGCAGCTGGCGCAGGAACTCGATGCCATTCATCACCGGCATGTTCCAGTCGAGCAGGACGGCGTCAGGCATGGCGGCGCGACACCAGGCGAGCGCTTCCATGCCGTCACCGGCTTCAGCGATCTCGAACCCGATGTCTTCGAGGACACGGCGTGCGACCTTGCGGATCACCCGGCTGTCATCGACCACGAGGCAGGTCTTCACGTTAAGCTCCCATCCAGACCCCCATCGTCGGGCAGCCAGGTTAAGGAGCAGTGACACCGTCGTGCGAAACGGTGCTTTTCAGCCCGGTTTGGCTCAGACCGGCACCCAGGCCGCAAGGCTGACGCGTTCTTCGCCGATCTCGACCCCGACCTGCCCTCCGGCCGCGCGGACCAGGGCATGCAGATAGGCCGCCTGGACCCAGGGGCCGCCGAGACCTTCCACCAGGGCTTCGCCCCGCAGGCCGGCCAGCACTTCCGGCCGCAGGCGGGCCCGCGGGCCCACGGCGTCGGCCGTGATGCAGTAGCGACCCTCTACCGCCAGGCCCCGCAAGGTGGCGACACCACCGGCCGGAAGGGCGCTGGCCGCCAGCTGGGCGATGTTCAGGATGGCGCGGGCCGACGGCTTGTTCATCGCCTGGGGCTCGATCGCCCAGACCATGCTCGGCCGAACGTGCTCGAATACGCCGCCGGCGAGCTTTTCCAGTTCACGCGAGTCGAACGCCTCGGCCGAGGCCGAAGCCCCGAACGCGACGCGACAGAACTGCAGCAGGTCGGCCAGTTTTCGCGCCGACGAGGCAATCAGGCTCATGGCGTCTTCGCGCATGTCCTGGGCACCCGGATCCTCCAGCAGGTCCAGGCCGGACACGATCGCGCTGGCCGGGCTGATGAAGTCGTGGCACAGGCGCGCCGCCAGCATGGCCGCGAAGTCGGGCCCGTTCACATCCACAGCGGCGGGTGCAGGGGCGGGGGCGGCGGTCTCGGGTGCGGCAGTGTCGGTCATGCCGGCGAGTCTGCCGTGATTTGAGGCTTTGGCAAACCGGGCGGTGCGCCTATCAGGGGCGGGCAATGGATCCGTTTCTCGAACCCGGCGTGCTTGTGAGCCACCCCGACCAGCCCGACTGGGGCCTGGGCCAGGTCCAGTCCGTGATCGGCCATCGCATCACCGTCAATTTTGAAGATGCCGGCAAGCAGACCATCGACGCCCAGCGCGTGACCCTGGTCTTTGTCGGGGACGATCCCCGGGGATCGTGACATGAGGATCTGATGAGCGTCTCCGACCTTCCCCTCGCTGCCCTGCCCCTCGCCGACTGGGGGCGCGCGCTGGCGGCCATCACCGAGGAAGCGGCGACGGTCATCCTGCCGTTCTGGCGGACAGAGCTGGACGTCAGCCAGAAGGCTGACTCCAGTCCCGTGACCGAGGCGGACCGTGCCGGCGAGCGCCTGATCCTTCAGCGGCTGGCCGAACAGTTCCCCGGCGTGCCGACCGTCTCCGAGGAATATGCCAGCGAGTTCGGGGCCCCCGAGGACATCGGCCCGCGGTTCTTCCTGGTCGATCCGGTCGACGGCACCAAGGCCTTCGTCCGCGGCGATCCCAACTTCACCGTCAATATCGGTCTGATCGAGAACGGTGTGCCGGTAGCCGGCGCGATCTGCGCCCCGGCGACGGGCGAGGTGTGGTTCACGGCGGCCGAAGGTGTACTCAAGCGCCTGTCGCCGGAGGCTCCGGAACTGCCGGTTACGGTGCGGCCCTGGCCGACCGGACAGGCTGTGGCGCTGGTCAGCCACACCATGAAGGAAGAGCGCGCCGCCGAACTGGCTGCCGAGTACGGCTTTGACCTCCGGACACCGATGGATTCCTCGATCAAGATGTGCCGCATCGCCGAGGGTTCAGCCGACATCTATCCCCGCCATGGGCCGACCATGGAATGGGACACCGCCGCCGGCCATGCCATTCTGGTGGCTGCCGGGGGGCGCTTCACGATGCCGGACGGCGGAGCCTTTCTCTACGGCAAGGCCGACCAGGGCTTCCGCAACGGCTGGTTCGTGGCCCGCGGGCTTTAACCGGGCCTATCCCCGGCACGCTGACGTGATCTCCTGCCGGGTCAATTCCGGTGACTCTGCCTTTTGTGAAGCGTAGCCTGACAGGAGCATCCGGGGCTTGCTGCGACATCCGCAGGATCGGGAACGCGTTGTCACGTGCTGTCGAAGGGGCGCTCAGGATGGGCCAGGATGACTGACGATGTCGCCCCTCCGGCGGTGTCTCCCAGTGTCGCCACGGCCCTGAGACATGCGCCACTGGGCATTGCGATCTTTGACCGGGACATGCGCTATCTGGCGGCGTCGCACCAGTTCCTGACCGACCAGGACCTGCCGGCGGACACGCTGCTGATCGGCCGCCGGCACTACGAGGTCTTTCCGGAAATCCCCCAGGTCTGGCGTGACCTGCATGCCCGGGTGCTGGCCGAAGGTATTGAGCTGCGCAGTGGCGAGGGTGACCGCTACGTCGACCGCAACGGCAAGGTGCAGTGGATCCGCTGGTCCATGGCCCCCTGGCGGACCGACGGCGGAAGCGTGGCCGGGCTGGTGCTCTACACCGAGGTGGTGACCGAAGCGGTTGAGGCCCGGCGGCAGCTGCAGGCGGCTGAAGCCCGCTATCGCGCGGTCTTCACCCAGGCGGCCATGGGTGTGGCCCGCGTGGCGGCTGAAGGCCGCTTTCTCGAGATGAACGACCAGTTCTGCGCCATCGTGCAGCGCAGCCGTGAAGCCTTGCAGGCCGGCCAGTTCCGCGATCTGGTCCCGGAGAGCGAGCGAGACGACACCATTTCGGCGGCCCGGGCGCTTCTTGCGGGCGAGCGGGACAGTTTTGTCGCCGAGCGACAGATCCTGGCGGGCGATACGGGGGAGTTGATCTGGATCCACCTGACGGTCTCGCCGATCCAGACCGGCGATGATCCGCCCTATCTGCTGCTGATAATATCCGACATCGGCGACCGCAAGGCGGCCGAGTACGAGCAGCGTCACTATCAGGGGCAGCAGCGCCTGCTGATCAATGAGCTGAACCACCGGGTGAAAAACACCCTCGCCACGGTTCAGTCGATGGCGGCCCAGACCCTGAAGACCGAGCCCGACCCCCTGATCGCCTTTGACAAGTTCGAGGCGCGCCTGATGGGCCTGTCCCGGGTCCATGATGTGCTGACCCAGGAGAGCTGGCATGGCGCGGACCTGCGGGCCGTGGCGGATCGCGCCCTGGCCCCCTTTGCCGAAGCGGCCGGCCGCATTGTGCTGGGTGGGGCGGCCGTCTGGCTTGCCCCGGGCGGAGCGCTGACCATGGCCCTGATTTTTCACGAACTGGCGACCAACGCCCTGAAGTACGGAGCCCTGTCCTGTGACGGCGGCCACGTGGCCCTGAACTGGACCTATGATCCCGAGCGGCGTGACCTGCAGCTGCACTGGCGGGAGACCGGCGGGCCGGCGGTCTCGCCACCCACCCGGCGCGGCTTTGGCTCACGCCTGATCGAGCGCAGCCTGCGCGGTGAACTGAATGGCTCGGCGACCATGGACTACCGGCCCGAAGGCCTCGTCTGCGCCATGATCGCCACCCTGTCCGAGCCGACAGGCGCCGGGCCCGGACACCAGGGTCAGGGGCGGCCGTAGCCTGCCCCGGTTGTGTCGTCAGACGATGCTGGCGGCTTCCTCGAAGTCGAGCCGCGGGCTGCGCGGGAACAGGTTTTCATCGGTGCCGTAGCCGATCGAGGCGATGAAATTGGACTTGATGTGGGTGCCCTCGAAGAAGGCCGCATCGACGCCGGCATTGTCGAAACCCGACATGGCTCCGACGTCCAGACCGAGAGCCCGGGCCGCCAGGATGAAGTAGCCGCCCTGCAGGGAGCTGTTGCGGAATGCGCCCCATTCCTTGGCGACCGGGTCGCCGAACCAGTTTTTGGCACCGGGGGCGTGAGGGAACAGCTTGTCGAGGGTCTCCGGGAAGTCGAGATCGTAGCCGATGATCACCGTGACCGGGGCCGCCAGGATCTTGGGGCCGTTCGAGCCCGACGAGAGGGCCGCCAGCCTGGCCTTGGCCTCGGGGCTGGTCACGAACACGAAGCGGGCCGGGGTCGAGTTGGCCGCTGTGGGGCCGAACTTCACCAGGTCATAGAGCTCGCGCAGGACGGGCTCGGGGATCGGATCGGACTTCCAGCCGTTGCGCGTCCGCGCTTCGGTGAACAGTTGGGCGAGCGCGGCGGCATCGAGCTTGGCCATGAGCGGTCCTTGATGGGGTATCAGCAACTTTGGTAGTTACAATATAAGTCGAGCCAAAAGCCGCGCAAGGTACGGCCCGGAAATTTCTAGAGGGTCTGCTCGACCCGGGTAACCTCGGGCACATAGTGCTTGAGCATGTTCTCGACGCCGGACTTCAGGGTCGCCGAAGAGGACGGACAGCCCGAGCAGGCCCCGCGCATGTGCAGCCAGACCACGCCGGTGGCGGGTTCGAACCGGTTGAAGACGATGTCGCCGCCGTCCTGGGCGACGGCCGGTCGGATCCGCGTATCCAGCAGCTCCTTGATCTCGGCGACGATCTGGCTCGTCTCCTCGTCATAGACGCCGTCATCGTCGTGTCCGCTCTGGACCTGGTCCAGCAGTAGCGGCCGGCCGCTGGTGAAATGGTCCATGATCGCGGCCAGGATCGGAGCCTTCAGATGCGGCCACTGGGCGTCCTCGCCCTTGGTCACGGTCAGAAAGTCCGGCCCGAAAAAGACCCGGGTGACGTCGCCCAGGTCAAACAGGGCGCGGGCCAGCGGCGAGGCGTCGCCGTCCTCGGAGGTCCGGAATTCGCGCGCTCCATCCCCCAGAACCTCGCGGCCGGGCAGGAACTTCAGCACCTCGGGATTGGGGGTGGTTTCGGTCTGGATGAACATGCCCGACAGATGGACCCGAGCCGGGCTTCGCGCAAGATGCACGGAGCTGCACAAAGAAAGGTGACACAGGCGTCATTTTCTGGCGTGATACGGAAAACAACGATCCGTGGGAGGGTCTCATGAGCGACGGCTCAATCGATCTGAGCGCCGATGCGCGCGCCAAAGCCTGGTCCATTCCGCTTGAGGACCTGCATGTTGCCGATCCGGCCCTGTTCAAGGCCGACGCCATGTGGCCCTATTTCGAGCGACTGCGGAAAGAGGACCCGGTCCACTATTCCAAGGGCGACGAGGAGACCGGCCCCTACTGGTCGGTGACCAAGTACAACGACATCATGGCTGTCGACACCAATCACGCGGTGTTCTCGTCCGATGCGCACCTGGGCGGCATCACCATCCGGAACTTCGACGAGGACTTCGTCCTGCCGATGTTCATCGCCATGGACCCGCCCAAGCACGACATCCAGCGCAAGACCGTCAGCCCGATCGTCTCGCCGCAGAATCTGGCCAAGCTGGAAGGCCTGATCCGCGAGCGGGTGAACCTGATCCTCGACGCCCTGCCGGTCAACGAACCCTTCGACTGGGTCGACCGCGTCTCGATCGAGCTGACCACCCAGATGCTGGCCACCCTGTTCGACTTCCCGTGGGAAGAGCGCCGCAAGCTGACCCGCTGGTCGGACATCGCCACCGCCTCGCCGGAGAGCGGCCTGATCGAGAGCGAGGACGCCCGCCGGGCCGAACTGCTGGAGTGCCTGGCCTATTTCACCAATCTCTGGAACGAGCGGGTCAATGCCGAGGAGCCGGGCGGTGACCTGATCTCGATGCTGGCCCAGGGTGAAGCCACCAAGAACATGCCGCCCATGGAGTATCTGGGGAACATCATCCTGCTGATCGTCGGCGGCAATGACACGACCCGCAATTCCCTGACCGGCGGCCTCTACGCCCTGTCGAAGAATCCGGAGCAGGAAGCCAAGCTGCGGGCCAATCCCGAGCTGATCCCGTCGATGGTGTCGGAGATCATCCGCTGGCAGACGCCGCTGGCCCACATGCGCCGCACGGCTCTGGAAGATGTCGAGCTGGCCGGCAAGCAGATCAAGAAGGGCGACAAGGTCGTCATGTGGTACGTCTCGGGCAACCGCGACGACACGGTGATCGAGAACGCCGACAGCTTCATCATTGACCGCGAAAATCCCCGCCGTCACCTGTCGTTCGGCTTCGGCATCCACCGCTGCGTGGGCAACCGCCTGGCCGAGATGCAGCTGAAGATCGTCTGGGAAGAGATCCTCAAGCGCTTCCCCAAGATCGAGGTCCTGGAAGAACCCAGCCGGGTCTATTCCAGCTTCGTGAAGGGCTATGAGCGGATGATGGTGCGGATCCCGGAACGGGTCTAGGCACCAGACACTCACCCCCTCCGCGCCTTCGGCGCTCCTCCCCCTTGGGGGGAAGATGAGGTTTGTGCGGCCTTGTCCTCCCCCTTTGGGG
>NZ_QAII01000104.1:53928-56705 GCF_003060965.1 Caulobacter sp. HMWF025
CGCGGGCCCGCTGCGCGCCCTTGGCCAGGATGGCGTCGATCTCGGCCGGATCGGCCAGCAGGCGGCGCATGGTCTCGCCGACCGGGGCCAGCTTTTCGACCGCCAGTTCGGCCAGGGCCGGCTTGAACGTGCCGAAGCCCTTGCCGGCATAGTCGGCCAGCACCTGCGCCTTGGTCCGGCCGTCGAGGGCCGCGAAGATGCCGACCAGGTTGTCGGCCTCGGGGCGGGCCGTCAGCTCGTCCAGGGTCTCGGGCAGGGGCTCGGGGTCGGTGCGGGCCTTTTTCACCTTGGTGGCGATGGCGTCGGCATCGTCGGTCAGGTTGATGCGGCTGTAGTCGGACGGGTCCGACTTGCTCATCTTGGCCGACCCGTCGCGCAGGCTCATGACCCGCGCCCCCGGGCCCTGGATCAGCGGATCGGGCTGCGGGAAGAAGTTGGGCACCCCGCCCGGAATGCCGAAGTCGTGGTTGAACTTGGCGGCGATGTCGCGGGTCAGTTCCAGATGCTGCTTCTGGTCCTCGCCGACCGGCACGTGGGTGGCCTTGTAGATCAGGATGTCGGCCGCCTGCAGCACCGGATAGGTGTAGAGGCCCACCGAGCTGCGTTCCTTGTTCTTGCCGCTCTTTTCCTTGAACTGGGTCATGCGGTCCAGCCAGCCGAGGCGGGCGACGCACTGGAAGATCCAGGCCAGTTCGGCATGCTCGGGCACGGCCGACTGCGGGAAGATGGTGGCCTTGGCGGGATCGAGCCCGGCGGCCAGATAGGCGGCGGCGATCTCGCGGGTCTGCTGGGCCAGCAGGGCGGGGTCCTGCCAGACGGTGATGGCATGCAGGTCGGCCACGAAGATGAAGGTGTCCATCTCGTGCTGCAGGCGGGCGAATTTTACCAGCGCACCCAGATAGTTGCCCAGGTGCAGGGCCCCGGAGGGCTGCACGCCGGACAGGACGCGGGCGGGACCCGCATAGGCGTCGCTCGCGGCGACGGGAGCTTGGTCGGTCATGGCTTCAGCCTTGAAAGTCGTGATCTGGAAGGGCGAGCGCATCGCTGCGCGGGCCGCGCCGAAACGCGGCGGTCAAACTCAGCTGCAGCCGCGCCATCGCGCGGCGAAAGGACCGGTCGTCGCCATGCGGGCTGGTTAGCGCCCGGCAGGCCCGAGGGCAAGCCTCCCACCCCGTGCGGCGACGGGCGGGGGTGGGGCTCAGGCCTTGCCACGCCGCCCCAGGGCCGCCTTCGCCTCGGCCGGGGTCACCCCGCCGAGGGCCAGCAGCAGCAGCGGATAGACGACGGCGGCCAGGCCGCAGGTGCCCAGTACCGCGATCTCCTTGGGACCGATCCCGGCCAGGCTGAACCCGGCCAGCGGACCCTCGATCGCGGGACGGAAGGCCTGTGCGGCCGCCAGCAGGGCCCCCAGCACGAGGCTGGCCAGGGTCACCCGGATCAGCTTGCCCCAGGCCCTGGCGCTGGGCCAGTAGTCGCCGCGCCGGCCCAGGGTGAAGATCATCTGGCCGACATTGGTCCACGAGGCCACGGCGGTGGCGGCGGCGATGCCGGGCACGCCCATCACATAGAAGAGCGCGATGCCGAGGCCGATATTGACCGCCACCGAGATCAGGGCGAACCGCATCGGTGACTTGGTGTCGCCCCGCGCAAAGAAGCCCGGCGACAGCACCCGCAGCAGCACAAAGGCCGGGGTCGCCAGGCCGTAATAGAACAGCACGGCCGCCGTCGAGGCGACGTCGAAGGCATTGAACTCGCCGCGCCGGAACAGGCCGTCGATCAGGAAGTCGGGCATGGCGACCAGGGCGGTGGCCGCCGGCAGGGTCAGGGCCATGGCGAAGACGATGGCCTGGTCCATGGCGGCCTGGGCCTCGCCACCGTCCTTGGCCTGGACGGCGCGGGACAGGCGCGGCAGCAGGGCCACGCCGATGGCCACGCCCACCAGGCCGAGCGGCAGCTGGTACAGGCGGTCGGCCGTCGCCAGCCACGAGCGGGCCCCGTTGACATGGCTGGCCAGCACGGTCGAGACGAACACATTGACCTGCGAGGCGCTGGCGGCGATCGCGCCCGGCACGGCCAGGGCCAGCAGGGTCTTGATCTCCGGCGTCAGGCGCGGAAGCCGCCAGTGGACCTTGGCCCCGGACTTGTTGACCCCCCAGGCCAGCAGCGCCGCCTGGGCCACACCGGCCGCCAGGATCGCCCAGGAGGCGGCAAAGGCGGCGTCATGGCTGCTGCCCTGCGGCCAGATGGCGATCAGCATGATCAGGTTCAGCAGCACCGGCGCGCCGGCCGACAGGATGAAGCGGCCGCGGGCGTTCAGCACCCCCGACAGGTGGGCGACGATGGCCATGCACGGCAGATAGGGCATGGAGATCTGGGTCAGGGTGACGGCCAGCTTGAACTTGGCGGGCTCGGCCGCAAAGCCGGGGCTGATCACATACATCAGCCAGGGCATGGCCAGCTGGGCGGCGATCGTGATGCCGATGGTGGCCGCCGCCAGGGTGGCCATGGCATCGGCGGCCAGCTCGTCGGCCTTTTCCTCGCCGTCCTTTTCCAGGGCCTTGGAATAGGCCGGCACGAAGGCGGCGGCGAAGGCCCCTTCGGCGAAGATCCGCCGGAACAGGTTGGGGAACATCAGGGCGGTATTGTAGGCGTCGGCCGCAAAGGTGGCGCTGGCGCCCAGCCGGGCGGTGACCACCAGGTCGCGGGCCAGACCCATGAAGCGGCTGACCAGGGTCAGGGCCGAATAGATCATCGACGACCGGATCATCCCTCCGGCC
>NZ_QAII01000105.1:0-49588 GCF_003060965.1 Caulobacter sp. HMWF025
GCCCAGCGTCACCAGCAGCGAGTATCTGCGGAACTACGGGCTTGCCGCGATCCATGCCGACGTGGCCTACGCCCTGGGCGCGACCGGATCGGGGATCACCGTGGCGGTGATCGATACGGGCGTGAATCCTGCCCAGGCCGATCTCGTCGGCGCGGTCTCCTCAGCCTCCGTCGACATTCTCGGCAGCCGAAGCGCCCCTGCGGGGGTTGATCCGCACGGCGAGCGGGTGGCCGGTGTCATTGCGGCGCGCTTCAACGGCATGGGATCGATCGGGGTGGCATACCAGTCGACCATCCTGTCGATCCGGGCCGATGACACGGCCGGTGATGCCAAGTCCTGCGACGACAAGTGCAATTTCCGGTCTTCGGACCTGGCCCGGGCCGTCGACTATGCCGTCGCCAACGGGGCCCGCGTGATCAACCTGTCGCTCGGGGGTGACGGCCCCCTGAGCCCGACTTTCGAGGCAGCGCTCGGACGGGCGGCGGCGGCGGGCGTGGTGATCGCAGCCTCCTCGGGCAATGACGGGCTGGCGGACCCAGGCTGGCCCGGACGCTATGCGACGGACCCGCGCTTCCAGGGGGCGGTGCTGGCCGTCGGAGCGCTGTCCAAGGACGGTACCCTGGCCAGCTTCTCGAACCGGGCCGGGGTCAGCGCCAACGGCTACATTGCCGCGCCGGGCGAAGACGTGATCACCGGCTGCGAGCCCGGCAGTTGCTGGCGTGTGGCCGGCACCTCGTTTGCCGCGCCCCATGTGGCCGGGGCCCTGGCATTGCTGCTTCAGGCCTTCCCGAACATTTCGGGCCGCGATGCGGTCGATATCCTGCTGCGCACGGCCGAGGATCGCGGCGCCTCAGGAACCGACAGTCTGTACGGGCGCGGGGCGCTGGATTTAACCCGGGCCTTTGCGCCGGTCGGGACCAGCAGCCTGCCGCTCGCCAAGGGCGGCGCGACGCCGGTGTCCAGCGGTGGACCGGGCACCACGACCGGCGCAGCCTTCGGCAATGCCCTGGTGCGCACCGACGGTCTCCGCACAGTGATCCGCGATGACTACCAGCGGCTCTTCGCCATCAATCTGGCCGATACGCTTCCGGCCCGGATAGGCGGGGGTATGGCGAGGGTTCAGGCCCCGGTTCAGGACTCGACCCGGCTGGTGCTGGCCTCGCCCCAGGCTCCGGTGGCCATGGCCTTCCAGGTCGAGGCCCCGCTGTTCGAGGCTCCGCTGGGTGAGCGGCCGGTCGAGGCCCTGTCGGCACCCCGACCCATGCGCTCGGCCAGGGTGCGGGCAAACTTCGGCCGCTTCAGCCTGACCAGCTGGCGGGGTGAGGGCGATGCTCCGGCACCCGAGGGCCTGGCCGGGCGCGATGCGTTCCAGGCCCTGGCCCGACCCGACCGGATGGCCGAGGCGACCCTTGGCGTCGGACGATTGACCCTGGCGGCGGAGCAGGGGACAGCCACGGTGCGCGCCCCGCTGCAACTGACCGTTCTTGAGGCCTCACGCTATGCCTCGGCTTCGGCCGCCCTGATGCTGGGCCGGGCACGGCTGAGTGCCACAGGTGGGCTGCTGACCGAGCCACTCGGGCCGCTGGGCTCCTATGTCGCGCCCGGCTCCACTCTGGAAAGCTCGGCCCGGACCCGGTACGGCGCGGCGGCCCTGGACCTTCGGGTTTCGCCGCGGCTGGCCGTTCGGGCCGAGGCCGCCGTGGGGCGGACGCGCGCCGACGGAGCCGTCCTCGACCTGACGGAGGCCGTCAGCAGCAGCTGGAGTCTCGCCGCCACGCTGGACTGTGCGGGCCTGGGCTGGCTCTGTGACCAGGCCGGTCTGGAAATCGCCCAGCCCCTGCGCGTCGAGCGGGGCCGCTTCCAGGCCTATCTGGCCGACATTCCGGTGGCCTATGACGATCCCCAGACCTTCTCGCTCCGCCGGATCAGTGCGGCCCCCGACGGGCGGGAGATCGATCTGCATTTCAGTCTGCAAAGGACGGTCGGTCCCGGCGAATGGGTGGTCGTGCGCAGCGGTTTAGCCCTGCAGCCCGGCCATCGCGCCGATGCAGCCCCGGAACTTGGTGCCAGCGCGCTCTGGCGCAGGCGCTTCTAGGCCCTTCCATTCCTCGCCTTGATGGCTACAGTCCGCGTCAAAACAAGTGTTTGACGCTGGAAGGAAGTCCATGGCCCTCGACCTCGAAACCCGCGAGCAACTGCTCGACATGGTCGCCCGCTTCGTGGCTGGCCGGCTTCGTCCCATCGAAGCCAAGGTGTCGGAAGATGACGCCGTACCCCAGGACGTCATCGACGAGATGAAGAGCCTTGGCCTGTTCGGCCTGTCGATTCCGGAGGAGTTCGGCGGGCTCGGCCTGAACATGGAAGAGGAATGCCTGGTCGGGATCGAACTGGGCCGGACCTCGCCGGCCTTCCGCTCGGTGTTCGGCACCAATGTCGGGATCGGCAGCCAGGGGCTGGTGATGTTCGGCACCGACGAGCAGAAGGCCAAATGGCTCCCCGGAATCGCGTCGGGCGACATCATCACCAGCTTTGCCCTGACAGAACCAGAAGCCGGTTCCGACAGCGCCTCGGTGCAGACCCGGGCCATACGGGACGGCGACGACTACGTTCTGAACGGCTCCAAGCGCTACATTACCAATGCCGGCAAGGCCTCGCTGTTCACGGTCATGGCCCGCACCAATCCCGAGACCAAGGGCGGTTCCGGCGTGTCAGCCTTCCTGGTGCCGCGCGATCTGCCGGGCCTCTCGGTCAGCAAGCCCGAGAAGAAGATGGGCCAGCAGGGGGCTCACATCCACGATGTGACCTTCGAAAATGTCCGGGTTCCGGCCTGGAACCGGCTCGGTGAGGAAGGCGAAGGCTTCAAGGTCGCCATGCAGGTGCTGGACAGGGGCAGGCTGCACATCGCCGCCGTCTGTGTCGGCGTGGCCGAGCGCCTGATCCGCGACTGCGTGGCCTATGCCGGTGAGCGCAAGCAGTTCGGCCAGGCGATCGCCAACTTCCAGCTGATCCAGGCCATGCTGGCCGACAGCAAGACCGAGGCCCTGGCCGCCAAGGCCCTGGTCATGGAGACGGCCCGCAAGCGTGACGCCGGCCAGAACGTCACACTTGAGGCGGCCGCCAGCAAGCTCTTCGCGTCCGAGATGGTCGGGCGGGTGGCTGACCGGGCCGTGCAGATCTTCGGCGGCGCGGGCTATGTCGCCGACTATGGCATCGAGCGGCTCTATCGCGATGTCCGCATCTTCCGGATCTATGAGGGCACCAGCCAGATCCAGCAGGTGATCATCGCCCGGGAGACCATGAAGCAGGGCGGTTAGGCCTGCCACGGCAGGCCTTCCTGATTTGCAACCGATTTCCGCAATCGATTGGCGAGTGCGGCATCCTGACGCACCTCCAGCGGGAATATTTAAGCGGCCGTTAAGTATGAGGGCAGAGGTTCGTTCGCGCACCTCACCCCCGGAAAACCAGCGCCATGAGCCAAGATCACGCCGCCAGCGATAGAACCGCATTCATGGGGCTCGATGATCGGGCCAGGACCGCCCTGCGCGATCTTCGTCCGGTCATCCGCAAGGAGATCGGCCCGGCGCTGAAGGCCTTCTATGACCGGGTCAAGGCCACGCCCGAGACCCGCAAGTTCTTCAATGACGAGCGGCACATGGAAGCCGCCAGCAGCCGCCAGGCGGCGCACTGGGACGTCATTGCCCAGGGCGATTTCAGCAAGACCTATGTCGATGCCGTCCGCACCATCGGCCAGGTCCATGCCCGGATCGGACTGGAGCCGCGCTGGTACATCGGCGGTTATGCGATCGTCTCGGAGCACCTGATCCGCGCAACCCTCGAGTCGATGTGGCCGCGCGGCATGATGGCCAAGGGGGATTCCAGCAAGGCCGGGGAGGCGGTGACCGCGCTCGTCAAGGCCGTCATGCTGGACATGGACTTCGCCATCTCGATCTATCTGGAAACGATCGACGCCGAACGTCAGCGCCTCGACGAGATCCGGGTCGCCAATGAGCAGGCGCAGTCTGCCATGGTCTCGGTCCTCGGGGAGGCGCTGGACCGCCTGGCGCAAGGCGATCTGGTCGGTCGCCTGTCGGCCGAGGTGACACCGGAGTTCCAGAAGCTGAAGGACGATTTCAACAACGCCGTCGGGATCCTGGAGCAGACCATGGCCCGCGTGGCCGGCGTCACCGACGGCATCCGCGCCGGGACGGACGAGATCGGCGTCGCCGCCGATGATCTGTCGCGCCGGACCGAGCAGCAAGCCGCCAGTCTTGAGGAGACGGCAGCGGCGCTCGACGAAATCACCTCGACCGTGCGCCGTTCTGCCGCAGGGGCCAAACAGGCCTCCGAGGTGGTTGCCGGGGCCAAGGCCGAGGCTGAACGCTCCGGTGTGGTCGTCGACCAGGCCGTCGCTGCCATGGGCGAGATCGAAACCTCGTCGCGCGAGATCGGCAATATCATCGGTGTGATCGACGAGATCGCCTTCCAGACCAACCTTCTGGCCCTCAATGCCGGGGTCGAGGCCGCCCGGGCCGGTGAAGCCGGTCGCGGTTTCGCGGTCGTCGCCCAGGAGGTGCGGGCCCTGGCCCAGCGCTCGGCCGAAGCGGCCAAGGAGATCAAGACACTGATCAGTGCCTCGACCCGCCAGGTCGAGGCCGGGGTCGGACTGGTCGGCCAGACGGGGGAGGCCCTGCGCGGTATTGTCGCCAAGGTGGCCGATATCGACGGGCTGATCGTCCAGATCTCGTCGTCGTCACAGGAGCAGGCCACGGGGCTGAACGAGGTCAACACGGCCGTCAATCAGATGGACCAGGTCACCCAGCAGAACGCCGCCATGGTCGAGGAGACGACGGCGGCCACCCACTCGCTGAAGAATCAGACAGCCGAGCTGGTCAGCCTGATCTCGGCCTTCAGGGTCAGCGGCGCGCGCAGCGCTGGGGCCCAGCCGCCAGCCGCCGCCCGGCCGGCCCCCGCGGCCCGTCCAGGAAGCGCAGCCCGCCCCGGAGCGCGCGGCGGTACGGCATCAGCTGCCGCCGCCCGCCAGGAGTGGGAAGAGTTCTAGGGGGCAACGGCGAAAGCCCCGGTCGCACTTCAGGTGTCCTGGCCAGGGCTTTCGCAACCCCGTAGATCAATTCTGTTTCGGGATAGAAGTTCCTGGTGCCGAAGATGCACGGCCCCGAGTTCTGCCTTCAAACGCAAAACGCCTCTTCCGGCCCTGCCCCGGGTGAACCCTGCGGCACACCCGGCGACCAGCCAGAAGAGGCGTCTTGAGCGCTCTGGAGCGAGCGTGTCGGGCTTATGCGCCGCCCGGGAAGCGGAACGGGACCTTCACGGTGCCGGTTTTGGCACCCATGGGCAGCTTTTCAGCGATGCACATGGCGGCCTTGTCGAAGCCCTTTCCGGCCGCGCTGTTGTCGACGACCTTGCATTCGGAAAGCTTTCCGGCATCGGCCGTGCATTCCAGCATGACTTGGGCGGCGTCACGCGTATTGGCATATTGTTGCAGGCAACGGCTCATCTGGTCTTCAAAGCCACCGGCGGCCGAAGCGGCCTGAGCGACAAAAAAGCTGCCAGCGAGTCCCGCGGCAAAAGCGATCGGATATTTCATCCCGCTGCTCCTAGTAATGAATTCTCGTCACATGGACGACGCGCCAACCGGACGCAGACCCGTTTTCACATAATCGAGTTAAAATATTCTGATCGGGGCCGGAATACTAATCGTTTACTTCGCGATAACCTTACGGTGTCCTTAACCTTGTTCGTGTTTGTGCAAACCTGTCTCCAGGAGCCCCCTGCGACCAATTGTCTCGCCTTGCAGGGTGCCGAGCCATCAAATCCAGTTTCTCTTAACCAAGGTCAGAGTCTGTTAGGACTCTATGTTGATGATCAGTCCTGCACGTTGGCGGTCCATGGACTCGGACCGCCGGTAGGAGGGGCCTAGGAATGAAGCGGTTTCGACTCGTCGATCTGCCACTGATCATCAAGATCGGCTTTGCGCCGGCGATTGCACTGCTGATGCTGGCCCTGATGGCCGGTGGTGCTGTCGTGGTTCAGAACAGCCAGTCTGCGGCCCTTCGCCAGGTCGTCGAACAGGACATGCGCACCAACAGCGAGATCCAGTCCCTGTCACGCCGCATCACCGATGCGCACGGTACACTGTATATGATCCTGGCCTCCAAGGCTGACCCGATGGCTCCGGCCGCTGGTCCGCGCATCACCGAGCTGCTGACCGAGTTCGATACGCTGGGCAAGGACATGAAGGCGCTCTCAGCGCGCCTGCCCGCTTCGGAGCGCCCCAAGATCGATGCCCTGGTCAAGGCCCTGGCCGAGTGCCGCAGCGCCGTCGATACGGTCAGCGGTATGGTCGATGTCGACTCCGGCATGGCCATGAGCTTCGCCGGCAGCTTTGAAGATCAGTACGTGAAGATGGCCGCGCAGCTGCAGAAGGTCGTTGACGACGCCAAGGCCCGCGCGACCGAGAAGGCCGACAAGCACAAGGCCGAAGCCACGGCCGCCACCAGCCTCACCATCATCCTGTCGCTGATCACCCTCGGCGCTGTCGGGGCCATGGCCTTCCTGACGGTCATGAACGTCCGCAAGTCGATCGCCGACATCGCCGGGGCCACTGAGCGCCTGTCGAACGGCGACAACAGCATCGACCTGGAGCGCATGAACCGCCTGGACGAGCTGGGTGCCATCGTCCGCTCGCTGAAGGTGTTCCGCGACAACCAGCTGAACCTCGAACAGATGCGGGCCGAGCAGGAGCGCACGGCTGCGATGACGGCCGACGAGCGCCGCTCCAAGGAAGCCGCCGCCGCCGCGACCGCCCGTGAGGCCGCCCTGGTGGTCAGCAGCCTGGCCGAAGGCCTCGAAAAGCTGGCTTCCGGCGACCTGACGTTCCGCGTCACGGCCGACTTCCCGGGCGACTATCGCAAGCTTAAGGACGACTTCAACGGCGCGATCAACGCCCTGCAGGACACGATGAAGGTCATCGCCGCCTCGACGGACGGCCTGTCGACCGGTGCCGACGAAATCGCCCACGCCTCCGACGACCTGTCGCGCCGCACCGAACAGCAGGCCGCCAGCCTGGAAGAAACCGCCGCTGCGCTCGACGAGCTGACCGCCACGGTGCGACGCACCGCTTCGGGTGCCCGTCAGGCTTCGGACGTTGTCTCGACCACCCGTGGCGAAGCGACGCATTCCGGCCAGGTTGTGCATCAGGCAGTTTCGGCCATGGGCGAGATCGAGAATTCGTCCAAGCAGATCAGCCAGATCATCGGCGTGATCGACGAAATCGCCTTCCAGACCAACCTTCTGGCCCTGAACGCCGGCGTTGAAGCCGCCCGGGCCGGGGAAGCGGGACGCGGCTTCGCCGTCGTCGCCCAGGAAGTCCGGGCCCTGGCCCAACGCTCGGCCGAGGCCGCCAAGGAGATCAAGACCCTGATTTCCTCGTCGACCCAGCAGGTGAGCCAGGGTGTGAACCTTGTGGGCCAGACGGGCGAGGCGCTGCAGCGCATCGTCCAGAAGGTCGGCGAGATCGACGCCCTCGTGACCGAGATCGCGGCTTCGGCCGCCGAGCAGGCCACGGGTCTGAACGAAGTCAACACCGCCGTGAACCAGATGGACCAGGTCACCCAGCAGAACGCCGCCATGGTTGAGCAGTCGACCGCCGCGACGCACTCGCTGAAGGGTGAGACCGCCGAGCTGGTCCGGCTCATGGCCCGCTTCCGGGTGGGCAACAGCCAGGCCGGCTACAGCCGCCCGGCCGTGGCCGATCCGGCCCAGCACGCTCCGGCGCGCAATCCTGTGGCTGAGCAGCGTGCCAAGCTCGGCGCGTTTGCCAGGCCCTCACGCGGTGGCGCAGCCACGGCTTCGGCACCGGCTACCGACGGTTGGGAGGAATTCTGATGGCTGCGCTTCTGCTGCCTGAAACCCTGGACCTGAAGGCTGCCGGCCCTCTGAAGGCTTCCTTCCTGTCGCGTCGCGGTGAACCCGTCGACGTGGATGCCGGCCAGGTCCGCCGACTCGGCGGCCTGTGTCTCCAGATCCTGCTCGCGGCCCGCAAGGCCTGGGCGGAGGACGGAAAAGCCTTTTCGATCAACGGGCCTTCTGAGGCCTTCCTGGAAACAACCCGTCTCTTCGGCGCCGATGTGGCGCTTCTCTCGGCGGACATCAATGGAGTCAATTCGTGATGCGCACGATCCTCACGGTCGACGATTCGCGCACCATGAGAGACATGCTTCGCATGGCTCTCGCCGGTGCCGGATTTAACGTGGTCGAGGCGGTTGACGGCGAACATGGTCTCGAGGTGCTCTCGGCCCATCGCCCCGACGTGATTATCACGGACATCAACATGCCCAAGCTCGATGGCTTCGGCTTCATCGAGGCGGTTCGCGTCGATGATGACTATCGGGCCATCCCGATCCTCGTCCTGACGACGGAAAGCGACCCGAGCAAGAAGCAGCGGGCCCGCGAAGCCGGCGCGACAGGCTGGATCGTCAAGCCGTTCAATCCCGAGAAGCTCGTCGAGGCTATCCGCCGCGTTGCGGCCTGATCTCGAAGAACTGTCTTCGTCTGGAACTCTAAGGAACTACGGGAATGGACGAGCTAGAGGCCATTAAGGTCACCTTCTTTCAGGAATGCGAGGAACTGCTCGCCGACCTCGAAGGCGGGCTCCTGGCCATGCAGGAGGGCGTCGGTGACATCGAGACCGTCAATGCCGTCTTCCGGGCCGTGCATTCGATCAAGGGTGGCGCAGGTGCGTTCGGCCTCGAGCCGCTGGTCCGCTTCGCCCACGTCTTCGAGACCCTGCTGGATGCCGTCCGGTCGGGCGAGGTTCCCAATACCGTCGATCTGGCCGCGGTCATGCTGCGCGCCTCGGACGTTCTCGCCGACCATGTGAGCGCCGCGCGAGGCCTTGGTGACGTCGACATGGCTGCGTCTGCAGCGATGGCTGACGAGCTGAAGGCCTGGACCGATCCTTCGGCCGCGCCCCCGCCTGCGGCCGTGGCAGCAGAGACGGTCGACGCCCCGCCGCCGGCGCCTGTCGCTGCGGACCCCGACGCCCTGGATGATGATGACCTGGGCTTTGACTTCCAGCCCATGACGATCTCGATCGACGCCCAAGCGGCCGATGCCGAGCTGATCCCGACCAATGTCTGGACGGTTTCGATCCGTCCCAAGTCCGACCTCTATCGCAAGGCCAACGAAACGGCCCTGCTGCTGCGGGAGCTGAGCCGCCTGGGTCCGATCGTTGCGACGATGGACGACAGCGCCCTCCCGACCCTGGAGTTTCTCGACGCCGAAGCCGCCTATGTCACCTGGAGCGTCCGCGTCGAGACCGACGACGGCGAAGAGGCGATCCGTGAAGTCTTCGAATTTGTCGACGGTGACTGCGAGCTCGATATCGTTCGCGGTGAAGCGCCCGTAGAGGCTGCTCTCGCAAACCTGCTCAGCGCCATTGAACCGCCTGCCCCGCAAGCGGCCGTGCAGGCGGCGCCGGAACCGGTCGCCGAGCCGGCACCTGTCGCTTCTGCACCCGAGCCCGTCGCCGAGGCCCCGCCGCCGGTCGTAGCCGCGGCCCCGGCCGCCGTGGCGGCGGCACCGGCTGCGGCCGCGCCGGCCAAGGTCACCCAGGCCGATGTGCCCGGTCCCGGCCAGTCGGTGATCCGCGTCGATCCCGAACGTATTGACCGCCTGATCGATCTGGTCGGAGAGCTGGTCATCAACCAGGCCATGCTGGCGCAGCGCGTCGGTGAATACGGTATCGCCCCGTCCTCGAACCTGGCCATGGGTCTGGATGAGCTGGAACAGCTCACCCGCGAGATCCAGGACAGCGTGATGGCCATCCGCGCCCAGCCGGTGAAGTCGGTGTTCCAGCGGATGCCACGTCTGGTCCGCGAAGTCGCCAACATGACGGGCAAGCAGGCCCGCCTGGTGATGGACGGTGAAAACACCGAGGTCGACAAGACCGTCATCGAGCGTCTGTCCGACCCGATCACCCACATGCTGCGCAATGCAATCGACCACGGGCTGGAAAGCCCGGAGGAACGTCGCGCAGCGGGCAAGAATCCGGAAGGCGTCGTGCGCCTGGCCGCCCTGCACCGCAGCGGCCGGATCGTCATCGAGGTCCAGGACGACGGCAAGGGCATCAACCGCGAGCGCGTCTTCTCAATCGCAGTAAAGAAGGGCCTGATTTCTCCGGACGTTCAGCTGACCGACGAAGAAATCGACAACCTGATCTTCCTGCCGGGCTTCTCGACGGCCGACAAAATCTCGGACGTGTCGGGCCGTGGCGTCGGCATGGACGTGGTCAAGCGCAGCGTTCAGGCGCTCGGTGGCCGCATCTCGATCACCTCGCGTCCGGGCCTGGGCTCGACCTTCACGCTCAGCCTGCCCCTGACCCTGGCCGTCCTTGACGGCATGGTGGTCGACGTGGCCGGCGAGACCCTGGTCGTGCCGTTGGCCGCCATCGTCGAAAGCCTGCGCCCGAAGGCCGAAGAGGTTCGCCCCCTGGGGCCGGTGGGTTCGGTCCTGGCCGTACGCGACAGCTTCGTGCCGCTCATCGACGTGGGCCTGGCCCTGGGCTACCGCAACACCTCGCCGTCACCGACCGAGGGGGTCGTTCTCCTGGTCGAGGGCGAAGACGGCTCACGCGCCGCGCTGGTGGCCGATGCCATCCACGGCCAGCGTCAGGTCGTCATCAAGTCGCTGGAGCAGAACTATCAGCAGGTCGAGGGCGTTGCCGCGGCGACGATCCTGGGCGATGGCCGCG
Organism: Caulobacter sp. HMWF025; assembly: GCF_003060965.1. Classification (GTDB taxonomy): domain Bacteria; phylum Pseudomonadota; class Alphaproteobacteria; order Caulobacterales; family Caulobacteraceae; genus Caulobacter. Next base: position 10,772 of record NZ_QAII01000105.1, read on the forward strand.
TGGCCCTCATCCTGGATGTCGATGCGGTCATCAACCTTCGCCGGCGCGAATCGCCCCGGCCGACCGAACCTTCGTTGATCGCGGCGGAGTAAGTCATGTCTGACCCAATCCACGTCGCCAGTACTGAACGCCGGGAGCTCATCTCGTTCCGTGTCGGCCAACAGGAGTACTGCGTGAACATCATGGCGGTTCGCGAAATCCGGGGCTGGAGCCCCGCGACCTCGCTGCCGCAATCGCCCGGCTACATGCGGGGCGTGATCAATCTGCGGGGCGCTGTGCTGCCGATCATGGACCTGGCCGCCCGGCTGGGCATGCCGATGGTCGAGCCCAATGTCCGTAGCGTCATTATCGTCGTTCAGGCCGGTGACCGCATGGTCGGCCTGCTCGTCGATGCCGTGTCCGACATCCTGTCGATCACCGATGATCTGGTTCAACCCACGCCCGACGTGGCCTGCGACTCCGTTCGCAGCTTCGTTCGGGGCATCATTTCAATTGAAGGCCGCATGATCAGCGAAGTTTCGCTCGACCGCATCCTCCCAGAACGAGAGGCCATGGCCGCCTGATGTCATCAGCAGCATTCTCAGAGCGCCGCGAGGCCCTGGTCGATGGCGAGTTCGCCTTCACGACCCAGGACTTCAAGAAGATTGCGCAACTCCTCTATGCCCAGGCGGGCATCAGCCTGCCTGACAGCAAGGCGACCCTGGTCTACTCGCGGCTGGCCAAACGTTTGCGCTCCCTCGGGATGAAGACGTTCACCGAGTACTGCAACTTTGTGGCCCTGGAGAGCAGCGTCGACGAGCAGCAGGAAATGTTGCGCGCCCTGACGACGAATGTGACGCGCTTCTTCCGCGAGCCCCACCATTTCGACGATCTACGCGCCAATATTCTGGAGCCGATGGCCGACAAGGTCCGCGCCGGCGGCCGCCTGCGCCTCTGGTCGGCCGCCAGTTCGTCCGGCCAGGAGCCCTATTCGATGGCCTTCACGGTCCTGTCGGTTTGGCCGAACGCCGCCGATCTGGACATTCGGATCCTGGGCACCGACATCGACACCAACGTGCTCGCGACCGGCCGCGCCGCCGTCTATGACGAAAGCCTTCTGGAAGGCATTCCGCCGGCGGCCCGCAACCAGTATTTCGAGCGTGACGCCAGTGACCGTCGGGCCTTCCGCGTCTGCGAAGCCGCCCGCAGCATGGTGGCCTTCCGCGAACTGAACCTGAACGGCCCCAGCTGGCCAATGAAGGGTCCGTTCGACGCGATCTTCTGCCGCAACGTCGTGATCTATTTCGACGAACCGACGCAGGAGCGGGTCTGGAACCGCTTTGCCCCGCTGATCGCGCCCGGCGGCCGCCTCTATGTCGGACACTCCGAGCGCGTAGGCAGCTCGATCACTGCGTTCGAAAGCGCCGGTCTTACAGCTTATCGCAAGGTGGGAGGACGCTAATGGCCAAGATTCGCGTTCTTGTCGTCGACGACTCGGCGACCATGCGTGGCCTGATCACGGCCGCGCTCAATCGTGACCCCGGTATCGAAGTCGTCGGTGCGGCGGGTGACCCGTTTGAAGCCCGGGGCATGATCAAGGCCCTGAACCCCGACGTCGTGACGCTCGACATCGAGATGCCGAACATGAACGGCATCGAGTTCCTCGAGAAGATCATGCGTCTGCGTCCGATGCCGGTGGTCATGGTCTCGACCCTGACCCAGGCCGGCGCGGAGATGACGCTTCGAGCCCTCGAGCTTGGTGCCATCGATTGTGTCGCCAAGCCTGCGGACGCGCTCGGCACCCAGGATGCCCTGGCCGAGATCGTGGCCAAGGTGAAGATCGCAGCTCGCGCCTCGGTCCGGACCAAGGCTGATGCTTCTCCTGTCCTGGCCCGCAAGGGCGGCTACATGCCGTCCGGCGATGTTGTCGCCATCGGGTCATCAACGGGCGGCGTCGAGGCGCTCCTCGCGATCCTGACAATGTTCCCGGAAACCTGCCCGCCGACCGTGATCACCCAGCACATGCCGGCGACCTTTACCGCCAGCTTTGCAGCAAGGCTCGACCGGGCCAGTGGTGCCAAGGTCCAGGAAGCCTCGGACGGGGCCCTTCTGGAGCCAGGCAAGATCTATGTCGCACCGGGCGGTGCCACGCACCTTGAAGTCGTTCGCTCGGCCGGACTGCGCTGCCGTCTGGTCACCGGCGACCCGGTGAGCGGCCATCGCCCGTCGGTGGACGTCCTTTTCGGCTCGGTGGCCCAGGCGGTCGGTGACAAGGCCGTTGGGGTGATCCTCACCGGGATGGGCCGTGACGGCGCCCAGGGCCTGCTGACGATGCGCAAGGCCGGAGCCAAGACCCTCGGCCAGGACGAGCAGAGCTGTGTCGTTTACGGCATGCCCCGTTCGGCTTTTGAAATCGGCGCGGTGGAGAAACAGGTTTCCCTGTCCTCCATGGGCCAGTCCATTCTCGATCTGGCCTCAGCGAGGCGATGAACCCATGCCCCAAGCAAGCTCAATCTCCGTTCTCGTCGTCGATGACCAGCTGACCATGCGGGCCTTGATCCGCAATGCTCTGCAGCAAATCGGCTTTAAGGATGTCCGCGAGGCGCCCGATGGCGAAGAGGCCCTGAAAAGCCTCCTGGCCAAGCCGGCGAACCTGGTGATCTCCGACTTCAACATGCCCAAGATGGATGGTCTGGCGCTGCTGCGCGCCGTGCGCTCCCATCCCCCGATCCGGCAGACAGCCTTCGTGATGCTCACGGGGCGGGCTGACCGTGAGCTCGTGCAGCGTGCGGTCCAGTTCGGCGTCAACAACTACTGCGTGAAGCCGTTCACCGTTCAGGGCCTCAAGGAAAAGATCGAACAGGTCTTTGGACAACTGACATGACGACAGGTCTTCCACACGACGACTTTGAACGCTCGGTCAAGGTTCACGTGACCCAGGGCGAGAGCCATGTCTCGGCCGATCCCAATGTGGTGATGACCACGGTCCTTGGGTCGTGCATCGCCGCCTGCCTGCGCGACCCCTCGACCGGGATCGGCGGCATGAACCACTTCCTGTTGCCGGACTCCGGCGACGGACGACGGGACGGCGACTCGGTTCGCTACGGCGCCTATGCCATGGAACTGCTGATCAACGGCCTTCTGAAGAAGGGCGCGCGCCGCGAACGCCTCGAAGCCAAGATCTTCGGCGGTGGCAAGCTGTTCGATGGTCTGTCGGACGTCGGGGCCAGCAATGCCGCTTTCGCCGAGCGGTTCCTGCGCGATGAAGGCATTCCGATCGTTTCGTCGAGCACCGGTGGTGTGTCGGCCCGGCGTGTCGAATTCTGGCCCGCCTCAGGGCGGGTTCGCCAGCGTCTTGTCGCGGTCGACAACGCACCGCAGGATGTCCGTCGTCCGACCCCCGCCCCGATGCCGGCCGCCAGCAGCGGCGACCTGGAGCTGTTCTGAACCGAATGACCGCGCAACCGCAAGCGAATGCCCTGACCGACCTGCCGGAGAATCTCCTCCCGGTTGGCGAGCTCTCGCGCCGGTTGGCGGCCGAACTGATGTCGGCTGCCGCAGTCTGCCGCGATTGCGAGCATATCGCGGGCGATCTGGCCAATGGCGGCGCGGCGCTCGAGAGCATCACCCGCCTTCAGGCGCTTGATGAGCTGAGCCAGCGACTGCATGGCCTGTCCGATGTTCTGCAGCGGATCGGACAACATGCGTCCGGCGAGTGGAGCCTGTCCATCGAACCCCTTCTCGAAGGTCTCGGCCTGGCGGATTTGGTGGTGCGCCTGCGCGCCGCCGAGGACGGCGCAGACTGGGATGTCGAGGCGGGCGAACTCGACTTCTTTTAGGGCGTAGCGATGGGCGACGTCCTCCAGCCTTCAACCCGGATCAATCTGGAGAAGGCCGTCGTGCTGGTGCTCGACGACAATGGTGCATCACTCGACATTCTGTCCCAGGTCGTCTCCGGCTTCGGCGTCAAGCAGCTGTATCGTGCCGAGTCCGTGAAGGACGCCCAGGCACTGGTGAAGACCAAAACCTTCGATCTGGTCATCAGCGACGTGCAGATGCCCGAGGTGGACGGTGTCGAGTTCATCCAGTGGCTGCGCCGCGAGGCGAGCGAACCCAACCGCTATATTCCGGTGATCCTGGTAACGGGCCATACCCGCAAACCGGACGTGCTCCGGATTCGCGACGCCGGAGCCAATTTCACGGTCGCCAAGCCGATCACACCCAAGGTGCTTCTCGAACGGATCTATTGGGTGGCTCGCGAAGAACGAGCCTTTATCGAATGCCCGACCTTTGTCGGCCCTGACCGGCGCTTCAAGCATGAAGGGCCGCCTCCGGGGACGGACGGCCGCCGACGCGACGACCTGCCCGCAGAGGTCGGCGATGCGCAGGAACCGAACATGTCGCAGGAAGAAATCAACAATCTCATGCGACCTGCGAAGGTGCAGGTCTCGTGATGCCCGTGAAGGTGAACTCCTGATGTCCGTCCGCAAGTTTCATCCGGCCAACCGTCTCGGGGCCATGATCAAGCAGAAGGGCGGTATGCTGGTTCAGAACGCCATCGCCGCCGCCGAGGCCGGCGTGGAGAGTTTGCGGGAGGCTTCCCTGAAGTCGCTCGATGACACCCTGACAGAAATGGAAGCGCGCTTCGGTCCCAAGGCCGATCGCTCTGACGCGGCCTTCGAGGATCTCTACGCGCTGTGCCTGCGGATCGTGGACGTTGCCGGCTTTGCGTCCGAGACCGGGGTCGACAAGGCAATCATGTCATTCTGCAATCTCGTCGACAATTGCGCCGAGGCCGGAACCTGGCGCTGGGACTCGGTCGACGTCCACCTCGATGCACTGCGGCTGCTGCGGTCCGTCGGGGCGCAGTTGCCGCCGGCCGACCGGGCAAACATGCTTGAAGGCCTCTACAGAGTCAGCGGGTTCCGGCCCGGCGAGTCCTGATAACTACTGGACTATCCGGTCGCGTCCGGGGTCCTTGCCCGGCCGCAGCCCCTGGCTAACGCCCGGACGAGACGCCGCCAATCCAGGTTTCCCGAACCTGCAGGTCCTCGTCGAGCAGAACGAGATCGGCCGCCTGACCGACACTGATCTGTCCCCGCTGATCTGTCAGACCCAGAAACGCAGCGGGCGCCGCCGAGGCCATTTGAACGGCGGCCGCCAGTGAAAGGCCAATCATGGCCATCGCATTGCGAACCGCACTGACCATGTCGAGGTCCGAGCCGGCGAGGGTGCCGTGCTGATCGACGCAGACCCCGTCGACAACGTGGATCTGTCGGCCCTGCAAGGTGAAGGTCTTTTCGGTCATGCCTACGGTCGGCATCGCGTCAGTGACCAGCATGAAGCGATCCTGGGGGCGGGTCCGCAGGGCGATCCTTAGCACGGCCGGATCCACGTGACGGCCGTCGACGATGAGGCCGCACCAGGCGTCCTGATCCTCAAGGGCTGCGCCCACGACCCCGGGAGCCCGGCTGGTCAGGGGCGACATGGCGTTGAACAGATGCGTAAAGCCGGTCAGGCCGGCGTCAAGCGCATCACGAACCGTCGGGTATGTCGCGTTTGTGTGGCCGGCAGCGATCCGCACACCGGCCTGGCTCAGTCGCCGGATCATCTCGGGTGTGGTGGTTTCTGGCGCGAGGGTGACCAGCGTGCAGCCGGTCCTCAGGGAGGCCAGCAGCTCGAAGGCGGCTTCATCGATGACCCTGAACTTGCCCGCGTCGTGGATGCCCTTGCGCTGGACATTCAGGAAGGGGCCTTCGATGTGCACACCCAGCACACCGGGAACGCCGGCAGCCATGGCCGCTTCGGTCGCCCGCATGGCCTGGTCGACAACCGACAGATCATCGCTGATCAGGGTCGGCAGGAAGCCGGTCGTGCCGAATGCCCGGTGGGCCCGGCCGATGGTGGCAATTGTCTCCACAGTCGGGGCGTCATTGAACAGAACACCGCCACCGCCATTGACCTGGGTGTCGATGAAGCCCGGCACCAGGGTGCCGCCCTCGAGGTCAACCAGCGCGGCACCCGAAGGGGCGTCTTGACGCTCCAGGATCGCTGCGATCCTCCCGCCCCTGATCACCAGACCCTTGCCGTCGAGGACGCCGTCCGCCGTCAGGATGCGGCCATTTACGAGTACAGCCTGCATCAGACGGTTTCTGTCACCTTGTTGAGGTGTGGGGGGCAGTCGGGATCATAGCCGCGCGCAACGGAAAGCGCATTGGCCATGCGATAAAAGCTCTGGATCATCAAGAGGGGCTCCAGAACGGGATGGGCCGCCAGGGCGGGCAGGGTCGAACCCGTAGTCTGGCCTGCCTGGACAAGCATGACATCCGCATCCCTGGCCGAGAGGCCGCTGGCCATGGCGTCGACGCTCTCGCGGCTCTCGTCGTTCTGGGCGAAGACCAGGACCGGAAAACCGGCCGTTACCAGGGCCATCGGACCGTGCAGGACTTCTGCAGCGCTGAAGGCCTCGGCATGGAGCCCGCAGGTCTCCTTGAATTTCAGGGCAGCCTCCTGGGCAACGCCAAAGCCCACGCCACGACCGAGCACATAGAGATTGTGTGCTGATTGGAGGCGTTCCACTGCCGGTGACCAGTCGAGCGACCAGGCGTCCGCAAGTCCGGAGGGCAGGGCGGTCAGGCCCGATCTCAGCTCTGCGTCCTCAGTCCAGGCTGCCACGAGGTGCACGATGGCCGAGAGCGCGGCGATATAGGACTTGGTCGCGGCCACGCTCAGTTCCGGCCCCGCATGCAGGGGCAGGACCTCGTCGGCGAGGTCCGCGAGAGGCGAAGTCGTGTCATTGACCAGGGCCACCGTGAAGGCCCCGGCCGCCTTGGCTGCCCGAACCGAAGCCAGCAGGTCGGGGCTTTTTCCCGACTGCGAGATGGCCAGATAGAGCACCCCGTCCATGGCCTGGGGCGCGGCATAGACCGAGCTGACAGACAGTCCGGCGGACGCGGTGAGCACACCGGTCCGGGTTTCGATCAGGTACTTGGCGAAGGTCGCGGCGTGGTCTGAGCTGCCGCGTGCACAGGTGACCACGGCGCGGGGCGGATGCGCCCGCAGACGGGCTCCGAGGGTCTCGGCCCGCTCGGCATTCAGGCCGAGTTGGGTGGCGACGACCGCCGAAGCCTGGCCCGCTTCCTGGAACATGCGGGTCGACTCTGGAGCCTTTGCGCCCGCGGCAGCGGGGGTCTTGGGTCGGGTCAAGGTGGTCGCCTCCAAAGTCCGGTTTCCTTCAGCTCAGGGCGTTCAGTTCGGCGACAAAGTCGTAGGCGTCGCCACGATAGTAGGACTGCGTCACTTCAACGGCCCGCCCATCCTTGAGAAAGCCGCGTCGCTCGATCAGCAGGCCGGCGTCCTTGACCGGTACCCCGAGAAGCTCGGCGTGCTCGGCGGTGAACAGGACTGCGCGCAGGCGCTGCAGGGCCCTAACGGGCCGGTGTCCTGTCGCTTCAAGGGCTTCATAGAGCGAGGTTCCGACCGCTTCGGACGAGGTCAGGGCGAAGGCCGCGACCGTAGTGTACTCCACCGCCATCGGTGCCCCGTCGGCGTAGCGAATGCGCGCGAAGCGATAGACCGGGGTGCCCGGCGAGAGGCCCAGGGTCAGGGATTCCTCGGGGGTCACCGAGCCTTCGTTTCGGCTGATCCATTCGCTGCGGGGTACGCGCCCTCGCGAGATCATGTCCTCGGTAAAGGACGACAGCTTGGAGAAACTCTTTTCGACCCGGGCGGCCACGAAGGTTCCGGCACCCTGGCGGCGGGTCAGCAGGCCTTCGCTGACCAGGCCGTCCAGGGCCTTGCGCACCGTGATCCGCGAAATGTTGAACTCCTCGGCCATGTCGCGCTCGGCGGGCAGGGCGTCGTCGGGAGCCAGAACCTTCTTCTGGATGGCTTCACGCAGGGCGCGCTGCAGCTGCTTGTACAGCGGTGCGTGCTCCGAGCCGCCGGCGTCGAGGCGCCCGATCCGTTCTGAAAACATCGTCAAGTCCGCCTCCCCATACAGACTGCCATCCCCGGTTGGATGCCTCGATAGCATAGGACCATTTTCATACCAATAAGAACGTGGTCTGCAATTGGTTTCTTTTTGGGCTTGTCATCAGATAAAATTTCGTCACAGTTAGGCTCCGAGGCCTGAGAAGTACCGCATTCTGCGGATGTCCGCAGAAAATTGGTACCAAATTGGGCTTGGGGTTCGGCTCCGGGCCCTTGGCCCGGCGAAATGGGGAGAAGCCGAGTTATGAAGCGCATTCAAAAATCCATCCTGACCGCGTCCGCCAGTGCGCTGGCCGTTCTGGTCGCCATGCCCGCCTTCGCGCAGGATACGCCCAATGCGGTCGACGAAATCGTCGTCACCGGCATCCGTGGCTCTCTGCAGGCGGCGCTGCAGCAGAAGCGGACCTCTGACCTGGTGTCGGAAGTCGTTACGGCTGAAGACATCGGCAAGTTCCCGGACAAGAACGTGGCTGACTCGCTGTCGCGCGTCTCGGGCGTCAATGTCGTGACGGGTTCGGCCGCCGCCGGCGGCTTTGGCGAAAATGAGCGCGTCAGCGTTCGTGGTACTGATCCGAACCTTAACCTGACCCTGCTGAACGGTCACAACATGGCCACCGGCGACTGGTTCGTTCTTGACCAGACCAGCGGCGGGCGCAGCTTCAACTACTCCATGCTGCCGTCGGAAGTTGTCGGTCGCATCGACATCATCAAGAGCTCGGCGGCCAACATTCCCGAGGGTGGCGTCGGCGGTACCGTCGACGTGCACACCCGCATGCCGCTGGACCTGCCCAGCATGACCGCCAATGCCTCGGTCCAGGGTCTCTATGCGACCCGCGCCGAGAAGTGGACGCCGCAGGTCTCCGGCATGCTCAGCTGGAAGAACCCCGAGAGCACCTTCGGGGTTCTGGTCGGCGCCTTCTACCAGGAGCGCGAATTCCGTCGCGATGGCCAGGAAATCCTCGGCTATTCGTCCTACGACAACTTCGCCGGCTCGGGTCAGACAGTTCTGGCTCCGAACCTGATCGGCAATGCCTTCTTCACCCAGACCCGTAAGCGCAAGGGCGTCAATTTCGTCTCCCAGTGGCAGCCGGACGAGAAGCTGGAACTGGCGTTCTCGGGCCTCTACACCAAGATGGAAGCCGACAATACCAACGTGAACCACATGGCCTGGGTCGGTAACCTGATCAGCGCCAACACCGGTCCGGCGGGTTCGGCCGGCAACGCCCTGACCAGCTACAAGATCAGCAACGGCGTTCTGACCGCAGCGACGTGGGCTGCTACCTCGCCGAACGGAACCAAGAGCCGCGGCCTGGTGCAGGATGACATCTTCCGCAGCGCGCACTCGACCTCGTGGGACCTGAACTTCGACGCCAAGTACCAGCTGTCGGAGAATGTGAAGCTGTCGGGCAACCTCGGCTACACCAAGGGCGAAGGGGCCACGGACGATACCGAGGCCTGGGAAACCTACTGGGAAACCGGCATGAGCTACGAGCTCGGCGCGCCGGTGACCAAGGTCAGCTATCCGGGTCTCGCCGCCGTGGGTTCGGCGGCCTATCTCAACAACTTCTACAGCTGGTCCTGGGGCGGCAAGGTCGATAGCCCGGATGAGGAGCTCTATGCCAAGGGCGACGTCGAATACACGGTCGACAACGGCTACCTGAAGACCCTGCTGTTCGGCGGTCGCTACACCGACCACACCCGCGAGGTGAACTACACTGCCTATGCCTGGTCCGGAAACGGCGTCAACAGCGGCACGTCCAATGTCGATCTGGGCTCGGTCGCCGGTGCAATGACCCCGTCGAACTACGGCGAGGACATCGGTCTGTCGGGCCAGGGCTATGTCACGGCCGACCGGGGCAAGGTCCTGTCGATCCTCAATGGCCAGAACGGCGGCCGTCAGTTTGCCTTCTATCCGCCGCTGAGCTTCTCGGTGCAGGAAAAGACCCAGGCTGTCTACGGCATGGCCAAGCTCGGCGGTGATCGCTGGCGCGGTAATGTGGGCGTTCGGGCCATCCATACCGAACAGGAAACCACCCAGTACTCGGCCAGCGTCCCGACCAAGACGGTCACCAACGTCTTCGGCAGCTGGGGTGAGCGCAAAGTCAGCCGCGACTACTGGGACATCCTGCCCAGCGCGACCCTGGTCGTGGACGCGGAAGACGATGTCGTGGTCCGTCTGTCGGCCGCCAAGGTCATGTCGCGTCCCGGCTACGCCCAACTGGCCGGTGCCTTCAGCCTGAACGACACGGCCGTCACCGGCTCGGCCGGCGGCAACCCTGAACTGGATCCCTTCCGGGCCTGGCAGTTCAACGCGGCCGCCGAGTGGTACTACAAGCCCGAGGCCCTGCTGTCGGTCGGCGTCTTCCTGCTGGACATCGAAAGCTACATCACCAGCACGACCTTCAAGGAGTACCATGTCACCCAGCAGACCCAGCAGCGTCTGGGTCAGGGCAAGGGCGACACCTTCACGATGACGGGTCCGATCAACGGGGAAGGCGGTACCAACCGCGGCTTCGAAGTGACGCTCCAGCAACCCATCGGTGGCGGTTTCGGATTCATCGGCAACTACACCTACTCGGACGCCAAGACCGACCTGGGCAAGCCGATCGATGGCAGCTCCAAGCACACCTATAACCTGACGGGTTACTTCGAGAACGATCTGGTCTCGGCCCGCCTGGCCTATAACTACCGGTCAAAGTTCAAGTCGGGCACCGACCGCGGCACCGACATGTTCCAGGACAACTTCTCGACCCTGGACGGCTCGGTCAGCGTCAATGTCAACGACACCGTCGCCCTGACCTTCGACGCCCAGAACCTGACCAATGAGAAGCTGAAGTACTTCGTGGGCACGCCCGACGTGCCCCGGGCGATCTATGACAACGGCCGGACCTTCTATGCCGGTGTCCGCCTGAAGTTCTAAAGCCCGTCGGGACGCCCGCCCCCTCTCCGGGCGTCCCGATCCTGCCGATCAAACGGCGATTGCATCGGCCGCGTCATGCTTCAGGATCACCTGATGTCGCTCTGGCCCTGCCTCGCCCGATCCATTTCTCCTGACCTGCAAGCATGGAGCTTGGGCGGGGCGCGTGTCGCTCCGCCCACTTTTTTGCCGGGTCGTTTCGTGAGAGCCCTCTGATGACCCTCGCCCGATCACTCATCGCCGTCCTGGTGTCCGCCGGAGCCCTTCTGGCCGCCGTCCCGGCCCTGGCCGCTCCCGTGGCGCTGACGCCCCTGCCGGTGAAGCTGACGACCGCCGAGGGGAGCTTTTCGCTATCTGCCCGCAGCCGGATCTTTGTCGCACGCGGCGATGTCGAGGCGCGGGGCGTTGCGACCCAGCTGGCCGATCTGCTCCGGCGCACGCGGGGTCTGAACCTCGCTGTCGTTGAGGGCGCGCCCCGGGCGGGTGAGGCCGGCATCGTCCTGGCCCGCGGCGGTCCCGCCGGAGAGGCCTACACCCTGCAGTCTGGCCCCTCGGGCGTTACCATCACGGCCGCCAGGCGGGCCGGACTGTTCTACGGTGCCATGACGCTCTGGCAGCTGGCCACCCAGGAGGCGGGCCGGGGTCCTGTGACCCTCCCCGCCGTGGCCATTGAAGACGCGCCGCGCTTTGGCTGGCGCGGCCTGATGATCGACAGCGCCCGCCACCTGCAGAGTGTGGAGACCCTGCGCGCAATCATCGACGCCATGGCAGCCCACAAGCTCAACACGCTGCACTGGCACCTGGTCGACGACCAGGGCTGGCGGCTGGAGATCAAGAAGTATCCGAAGCTGACCGAGGTCGGCGCCTGGCGCGTCCCGGCCGGTGCCGCGGGGCGCGATGCCCGCGGCAGGCCGGTACGCTACGGCGGCTATTACACCCAGGACCAGGTCCGGGACCTGGTGGCCTATGCCGCCGCCCGCAATGTGACCATCGTGCCCGAGATCGAGATGCCGGGCCATGCCCTGGCCCCGATCGTGGGCTATCCGGCGCTGGGGGTGAACCCGAACCCGCCGGCCATGGATCGCAACAACTGGGGCATCTTCCCCTGGCTCTACAATCTCGACGACTCGACCTTCAGCTTTCTGAATGACGTGCTGGACGAGGTCATGGACCTCTTTCCGAGCGACTACATCCATGTCGGCGGCGACGAGGCCGTGAAGGACCAGTGGAAGGCCAGTCCGAAGATCCAGGCCCAGATGAAGGCCCTGGGCCTGAAGGATGAACACGAAGCCCAGAGCTATTTCATCCAGAGGGTCGGCAAGCATCTCTCCGCGCGCGGACGCCGGCTGATCGGCTGGGACGAGATCCTTGAAGGCGGCCTGGCCCCCAATGCCACGGTCATGTCCTGGCGCGGCCTGGAGGGCGCGGTCGCGGCGGCTCGCCAGGGCCACGACACCGTCCTGTCGCCCTGGCCGCTGATGTATCTCGACAACCGCCAGAGCGCCTCGCCCGATGAGCCTCCGGGCCGCGGCCGGGTCGTCAGCCTGAAGGACGTCTATGACTTCGACCCCGCTCCGGCCGAGATGACGGTCGAGGAGCGAAAGCACGTGATCGGGCTGCAGGCCAACGCCTGGACCGAGCACATGCGGACCGACCGGCGGCTCGAGACCATGGTCTTCCCCCGGATGGTCGCCCTGGCCGAGCGCGGCTGGTCGCCGGCGACGACGACGGACTGGGCCGACTTCAATCGCCGTATGCCAGCGGAATTCGCGCGGCTGGACGCTCTGGGTGTGGCCTATGATGCCGTCCCCTTCGAGCCTCAGACGACCCTGTCGGCCGGTGCCGACGGCAAGGTTACGGTGGCCCTGGCCTCCAGCCTCGCCATCGGCGAGATCCGGTATGCCGTCGGTGGGTCTGAGCCGACCATGGCCTCGTCGCGCTACCAGCAGCCTCTGGTTCTGGCGGCCAATGACAAGCTCCGGGCCCGGACCTTCGTGGACGGACGGCCGCTGGGACGGATCCGTGACCTGTCCGTTCATCCCGATTCCCTGCTGACCCGGACCGGCCACCAGCTGAAGGCCTGCAGTGACAAGCTGACCCTGCTGCTGGAAGACGATGCTCCGACGACCGGCGACCGGGCGGTCTTCCACATCGACATCATGAACCCCTGCTGGATCTGGGAGGGGGCGGACCTGAGCAAGGGCGCGGTGCTCACGGCGCGCATCGGCCAGGTGCCCTTCAATTTCCAGATCGGTGCCGAGCGAGACCGTATTCCCCTGCGCGCTCCGGCCACGCCCGAGGGCGAGCTGGAGGTGCGGCTCGGCTGCGAGGGCGAGCGCATCGCCGCCCTCCCGCTGGGCAAGGCCGCACGCGAGCCGGCCCTCTCGACGATCGCCGGCAAGATCCCGGCCCGCGACGGCAGGCATGACCTGTGCCTGATGTTCACGTCGAAAAGCGTCGATCCCACCTTCGCTATCGACCGCGTCACGCTGAAGCCGAACTAGAGTTTTCGAGAGAGTAGATCCCGTGGCCAACCTCGTTCTCTCCGCGCCGCTCAAGGGCTGGATCGCCCCGCTCGACGAGACGCCCGATGCGGTGTTTGCCCAGCGCATGCTCGGCGATGGCCTGGCCATTGATCCGACGGGGTCGACCCTGCATGCGCCCTGCGATGCTGTGGTGATCTCGGTGCACCGTGCCCGTCATGCCGTAAGTCTTCGCGCCGCGAACGGGGCCGAGATCCTGATGCATCTGGGCCTGGAGACCGTTGCCCTGGACGGTGCGGGCTTTGAGGTGCTTGTGCGGGAGGGCGAGACGGTCACGACCGGACAGCCGCTGATCGCTTTTGATCTCGACTTCCTGGCCCAGAACGCCCGCAGCCTAATCACGCCGGTCCTGGTCACCAATCTGGAGGCCTTCCGGATCGTCACCCGGCATCAGGACCGCCCGACCGAGGTCGGTGAGGCGCTGATGGAACTCGTTTCACTCGAGGCCCGGCTCGCCGCTGCAGACACTCAGGATGGGGCGATCGAGGCGACGGTCGTCGTGCCGCTGAAGCATGGTCTGCATGCCCGCCCCGCAGCCCGCATTGCCGAGGCGCTACGGCCGTTCGCGGCCGAGCTCTCATTCATTCACGGCGACCGGCGCGCCAATGCCCGTAGCCCGATCGGCGTGATGGCGATGGCCATCCAGCACGGCGAGACGATCCGGGTCCTGGCCGGCGGGGCTGACGCCGAGGCGGCGCTTGCGGCGGTGGTCTCGCTGATCGAAAGCGGTATGGGCGAGGCCGGACCGGCACCCGCCAGGGCCGTGGCCGCCGTCTCTCCGGTGGTCGTGACCGAGATCGCCGCGATCCCGGCTGAGGGCGTGCTGAAGGGCGTCCGGGCGGCACCGGGCCTGGCCATTGGCAAGGCCGTCCGCCTGGCGCACAGCGAGATCGCGGTCCGCGAAGCGGGCGCCGGTATCGCCATCGAACAGGCCGCTCTGGCAGAGGCCATGGCCAGGGTCCGGGGACGGCTGACGGAGGCATCGAGCCATGGTGACCGGGCGCGTCAGGCGATCCTGGCCGCCCACCTGGCCATTCTCGATGACCCCGAACTCACAGCCCAGGCCCAGGCACTCATCGCGCAGGGCAAGAGCGCCGGCCATGCCTGGAAGCAGGCGATCGGCGGCTATGTTGAGGCGCTGAAGGGCCTGGGCGATGCCCGCATGGCCGAGCGGGTTGACGATCTGATTGACCTGCAGCGCCAGGTCCTGCGGGCCCTGGCCGGAGAGGACGAGCACGCCGCAAGCCTCGCGCCCGGCTCGATCCTGCTCGCCGACGAACTGATGCCCTCCCAGCTGATGGGACTGGAGGCCGGGGTGCTGGCCGGCTTCTGTACGGCGCGCGGCGGCCCGACCTCGCACGTCGCCATCCTCGCCGCCGCCATGGGCATTCCGGCCCTGGTCGCTGCCGGGGGCGCGGTCCTGACGATCGAGGACGGGGCGGCTCTCATCCTGGATGCCGATAGTGGCCAGCTCCGGGTTGCCCCCGATGCTCCCGCCCTGGAAGCCGCCCAGACCCGGCTGGCCCAGCAGCAGGAGCGCAAGGCCGCTGCACGCGCGACGGCCCACCAGACCAGTGTCACGCGCGACGGGGCTCGTATCGAAGTCTATGGCAATGTCGGATCGCTCGGCGATGCCGAAGCCGCCGCCGCCAACGGGGCCGAGGGCTGCGGTCTGCTGCGGACCGAGTTCCTGTTCCTCGAGCGGGAAACGCCGCCCGATGAAGACGAACAGGCGCGGCAGTATCAGGAGATCGCCACCGCGCTCGACGGCAAGCCCCTGATCGTCCGTACACTGGATGTCGGCGGCGACAAGGCCGCGCCCTATCTGCCGATCCCGGCCGAGGAGAATCCGGCGCTGGGCCTGCGCGGCGTGCGCGTCTCGCTCTGGCGGCCCCAGCTACTCAAGACCCAGCTCCGCGCGATCCTGCGGGTTCAGCCCGTCGGTCAGTGCCGGATCATGGTGCCCATGGTCGCCAGCCTGGACGAACTGCGCGCCGTCCGCGCGGTTCTGGACGAGGCGCGCCGCGAGCTGGGGGTCAGCGAGACGATCGAGCTCGGTGTCATGGTCGAGACCCCGGCGGCGGCGGTCACCGCCGACCTGCTTGCCGCCGAAGCCGACTTCCTGTCGATCGGTACCAATGACCTGACCCAGTATGTGCTGGCCATGGACCGCGGAAATCCGGAGGTCGCCGCGCGGATCGATGCCCTGCATCCGGCCGTTCTGCGGATGATCGCCCAGACCTGTGCGGGCGGGGCGCGGCATGGCCGCTGGGTCGGGGTCTGTGGCGGGGCCGCCTCCGATCTGGCCGCCGTGCCGATCCTGCTAGGGCTCGGCGTCACCGAGCTTTCGGCCACGGCCTCCAGCGTGCCCGAGGTCAAGGCTCTGGTCCGCCGTCTGGATCTCGAAGCGTGCCGGAGGCTTGCGGCTCAGGCCCTTGACCTGAGCTCGCCCGAGGCCGTCCGCGAACTTGCCGGGGGCTTTCTGGCCCAGTCTACCGAAGTGAAGGCCTAAGCGATGAAGTCACCGCTCGAAGTGCTGCAGCCCCTGGGCCGTGCCCTGATGCTGCCGATCGCCGTGCTGCCGGTGGCGGCCCTGCTGTTGAGGCTGGGCCAGGGCGACCTGCTGGGTGCACCGGCGCTGGCGGCGATGTCCGGGGGGCTGTCCTTGACCCTGGCCAGTGTCTTCGGCGCGGCAGGCGGAGCGATCTTCGGAAATCTCGGCCTGATCTTCGCCATCGGTGTGGCGGTGGGGCTCGCGCGCGAGAACCATGGCGCGGCGGGCCTGGCCGGCGTGGTCGCCTATCTCGTCGCCACCAAGGGGGCGGACGCTCTGATCGCGGTGCCGCCCGAGGTCGCTGCCAAGGCGGTTGAAGGAACCAGGGACCTTGTCGTCGCCGCCTGGAAGGCCAAGGAGATCGGCAAGCTCTCCATTCCGGTCGGGATCCTGTCCGGCCTGATCGCGGGCACGCTCTACAATCGCTACAGCACCATCAAGCTGCCGGAATACCTGGCTTTTTTCGGCGGGCGGCGGTTTGTGCCGATCGCGGCGGGCCTGGCCGGCGTGGGCCTGGCCCTCGTCTTCGGCTTCGGCTGGGGCTTTCTGGAAGCCGGCGTCGACGGGCTGAGCAGCCTCGTCGTCGCGTCTGGCGATGTCGGGCTCTTCATCTATGGCGTGCTCAACCGCCTGCTGATCGTGACCGGCCTGCACCACATCCTCAACAACGTGGTCTGGTTCATCCTCGGCGACTTCAACGGCGCAACCGGCGACCTCAACCGCTTTGCCGCCGGCGACCCGACCGCCGGGGCCTTCATGAGCGGCTTCTTCCCGGTGATGATGTTCGGCCTGCCGGCCGCCTGCCTTGCCATGCTGCACACGGCCCGGCCGGAGCGCCGCAAGGCGGTGGGCGGGATGCTGACCTCCCTGGCCCTGACCTCGTTCCTGACCGGCGTCACCGAGCCGATCGAGTTCAGCTTCATGTTTCTGGCCCCTCTGCTCTACGCCGTCCACGCGGTGCTGACGGGCCTGTCGATGGTCATCATGAACCTGCTGGACGTGAAGCTGGGTTTCGGCTTCTCCGCCGGCCTGTTTGACTATGTGCTGAACTTCAACAAGGCCACGCGGCCCCTGCTGCTGATCCCGGTGGGGCTGGCCTATGCGGGCGTCTATTACGTCGTGTTTCGCTGGGTGATCATCCGCTTCGATCTCAAGACGCCCGGCCGCGAGCCGGACGAGGCCATCACTATCGCGGTTAAGGCGGCGGCCGGCGGCCGGGGTGAGGACTTTCTGACCGCCCTGGGCGGGGCCGCCAATCTGGCCTCGGTTGATGCCTGCACCACCCGCCTGCGACTGATCGTGACCGGCGAGGGTCAGGTTGACGAGCCCCGCCTGAAAGCCCTGGGGGCCCGCGGGATTGTCCGCCCCTCGGAGCGCGCTCTGCAGGTGGTGCTGGGGCCGATCGCCGATCAGGTCGCCGGTGAAATCCGCGCCGCCATGGGAGGCGCAAGCGTGGCTCGTTCGGCGACTGTTCCGGAACCACAGCCGGCCGTCGAGGCCGGTGACCGGGTTATGGCGGAGCGTCTGGTGGCCGCCCTCGGCGGGTCGCGCAATATCGAGACCCTGGGCAGCTGCACCAGCCGCCTGCGTGTGGTGGTACTCGATCCCCTGGCCATCGATGAGGCCGCGCTCAAGACCCTGGGCGCACGCGGCGTGGCCCGGATCGGCGAGCGGACGATCCATGTGGTGATGGGGCCGCAGGCCGATGCCCTGGCCGAGGCGATCCGGCTGTTGCCCGCATGACTGTGACCCGTCGGGACGCGATGATGGGCGTCGTGGCCGGTCTTGCCCTGCCGGCCCGGGCCGGTGCCGGCGACGCGACCGCTTGGCTCAACCCGCCAACGATCTGGAAAGCCACCAGCACCGGCCTGACCATGCGGGCCGAGACCGGATCTGATTTCTGGCGCAAGACCCTGGTCAACGACGCGATCATCGACAGCGGCCACCTGTTCTATCGAAAGGTCGCCGGCGACTTCGTGAGTACCGTAACCGTAGACGCCGACTATGCCGGCGACGCCGACCAGACCGGCCTGATGGTTCGCGCCGATGCGGCGAACTGGATGAAGACCGGGGTGGAATGGCTGCATGGCCGGCTGAACTCGGCCACGGTCTTCACGCGCGACGGGTCTGACGGCTCGGTCAGCCCGCTGCCCGGCTGGACCGGGCCGATCCGGTTGCGGGTCAGCCGACGCGGTCCGATCCTGGCCTGTGCCTATGCCAGGCCGGGCGAGGCCTTTGTCGATGTGCGTCTCGGGCCTCTGGCCATGGGCGAGACGGTTCAACTGGGCTTGACGGCCTGCGCACCGTTCGGAAAGCCGTTCGAAGCGCGCTTTTCCGGCTGGACGGTCGAGACGCCTCAGGCCTCATAGCCGAGGTCCGCGATCACCTCGGCCAGAGCCCTGGCCTGCGGGGCCAGCGGCTCGCGATATTGCCGCCACCGCCCCATCGAGCGGTCATTTAGCGGCTCGCTGACCTGGGCATAGCTCGGCGTCGGCGCATAGCGACGGTTCTCGTGGAAGCGCAGGCAGGCCGGTTCGAACGGCAGGTCGAGATGGTCCAGGAGCCGCCGTGTCCAGGTCTCCTGATCCGCCACCAGATCCTCGTAGCGCACGGCCAGCGCCGCACAATCCATGGCCCTGGCATAGCGCCCGGTCAGGGCATGGACGGCCTGCATGTGTGTGGCGATGTCCTCGATCCGGTAGCCGCAAAACTCGCCGTGAGTCAGGTTGTGGGACAGCATGGAGACGGCGGTGTCGAGCGGATGGCGAACCATGCGGATCAGCTTCGCCTCGGGGAAGGCCGCCAGGATTACGGGGGTCCAGACCTCGCTCAGCGGCATCTTGTCCGTGAACAGGAGCGCCCCGGTATCTCTCAGGCCGAACCGATCTGCACGGTCCAGGTAGTGGTCCCGCAGAACCTCTCCGACGCCGGGCTGCCAGAGGGCGGCGAGGCCTCCGAACCGGGTTTCGAGCAATCCCACCAACTCGGAGACGAAAGGCAGTTCTCCCCCGGCCGCGATCGCCGGATGGCTGGTCAGGATCTGTTCGACCATGGTTGTGCCGGAACGGGGGAAGCCGAAGATGAAGACCGGCTGCGGGCCCCCGGCCCTGGCGGCAGCCGGCGGTTGCCCCCGGGTCTCGACGAGGCCGGCCAGGGTCTCATACTCCCGCGCCACGGCATCGGCGTCGTAGGCGAGGCCATCCCGTGCCGCGAGCCTGGCCTTGCCGGCCGTGAAATCAGCGAAGGCCTCGGCGGGGCGGCCCAGCTTCTCCTTCAGCCGTCCCCGTTCCAGCAGGGCATCCCCGCCGGGCTGGCCCGGTACCGCCTCGATCACGGCGAGGGCTTCGGCGTGTCGCCGTTCCCGGTCCAGCAGGATGGCACGGCGCAGGGTGACGTCGTGACCGGCCCGCTCGGCGCGATCCAGCAGGGTCCGGGCCGCAGCCAGGTCGCCTGCCAGTTCCCGCAGCCTTGACCAGTGAGCGAGGGTCTCGCCGTCATGGGGCTGGAGCTGGTCAGCCCGGACGAGCAGGGGCTCGGCCGCTTCCAGCTTGCCCTGTTCAATCAGGTTGGCGGCGAGGGCGACCTGGGTCGGTGGGTGGTCGCCGACCAGATCCAGGGCCCGGCGGTAGGCCTGTTCGCCGCCGGGCAGGTCGCGTCGCCGGGTCAGCAGGGATCCCAGCATGGCGTGGGCCTGGGCATTGCGGGCATTGCGGGCCAGGGCGGCATGGCAAGTGGCCTCGGCGTCATCAAACCGGCCCAGGCCGGCCAGCAGGATGGCGAGATCGTCGCGCGGCCAGTCGAGGCCGGGGGCGAGGCTGATGATCCGTTCCAGGATCGCAATGCCCTGTCCGGCCTGGCCCCGTTGCTGGAAGACCAGGGCCAGGATTTCCAGGGCGTCCACGTCGTCGGGGGCCTGGTTCAGCCGAAGCCGTGCCGTGGCCGCCGCCCGTTCGACCTGACCTGCATTGAGCAAGCCGCGCGCCTGTTCGATCAGGCCATGGGGCGGAAGACTGTTGTCGTCCACGGATCCCCCTGTGGCGGCGCCCGGGAGCGCAAAAAGGCTGCTGGGGCGCAATCTATCGCGCCACCGGGCAGGCGGACAACTGTTTCGACCCTGACTACGGACCAGGTCGTTCATCGACGCGACGTGCGACGGGGCTTGATTTATATTATCAATGGAATGATTTTGGGCGACATCGAATGGACCCCGAAAATGGGGGTGAACGAGGAAACACCGTGACTGCCAGGCGTCATCTCACGACCATCGGATTCGCAACCGCGCTGCTGCTGGCGGGTGTGGCCCGCGCTCAACCTGTTCCGACCTATCTGGGCGTCGACATTTCTTATGCCAACGAGATGGATGACTGCGGGGCGGTCTACACATCTGCGGGGCAGCGGGTTGAGCAGTATGCGTTCTTCAAGTCGGCCGGAGCCAATGTGGCCCGGATCCGCTTGTGGAATAACCCTGATTGGACGTCCTATTCCAATCTCGCCGACGTCAAGAAGAGCATCGCCCGGGCTCGCAAGGCGGGCCTGCAGGTGCTGCTGGACTTTCACTATTCTGATGACTGGGCCGATGGCGAAAAGCAGCTCGCGCCAAAGGCCTGGGCGAAGCTTTCGACGCCGGAGCAGGCCCGGGCGCTCTATGCCTATACGCGCGAGACCCTGGCAGAGCTCGACGCCGAGGGGCTGATGCCCGAGCTCGTCCAGGTCGGCAACGAGACCAATGGCGAGATCGTCTCGACGCTCGCCCGAGCCAAGGAGCCCATCAACTGGACCCGCAATGCCCTGCTGTTCAATGCCGGGATCAAGGCCGTGCGGGACGCTGGAGCGACCTCAAAGATCGAGCCGCGCGTGATGCTCCATATCGCCCAGCCGGAGAACGTCGAACCGTGGTTCGCCGCAGCGGCCAAGGCGGGAGTCACAGACTTCGACATGATCGGGATCAGCTACTACAGCAAGTGGTCCCGCAGCTCGATGGCGCAGCTGGGCCAAACCATCAACCGCCTCCGCTTCCGTTATGCCGCCGATATCCTGGTCGTCGAGACGGCCTATCCGTTCACGACGGAGGGGGCCGACAGTTCGCCCAATCTTCTCGGTGAGGATTCCCTGATCCCGGGGTATCCCGCCACACGCTCGGGTCAGAAGAAGTACCTGATCGACCTGACCCAGCTGGTCATCGCCAATGGCGGAGCCGGGGTCGTCTACTGGGAGCCTTCATGGGTCTCGACCCGCTGCAAGACGCGTTGGGGCGTCGGGTCCAACTGGGAGAACTCGGCTCTGTTCGACTTCAAGGGCGAGGCCCTGGAAGGCGTAAGCTGGCTGAGCACGCCCTATGCCCATCCTGTCGAGGTGACCTTCAGGGTCGCGGCGAAGGATGAGCCGGTCCGCTTTATCGACGGGGACTTTCTCGCCGGAGCCGGTCCCTTGCCGATGGTCAGGGACGGGCAGGACTGGACCCTTCGGACACGCCTGATGCCCGGGACCGAAATCACGGTCGCTACGGCTTTGACGGCCGATGCGGTGGCGGATGCGCCCGCTGTCTCGGGAGTTATCGGCAAAACGCCCTCCGAAGTTTCACTAAAATGACACCGGTGGCTTGTCATGTATCATTGATATGATAAATAGGCTTCAAGCGCGGGCATGGTCTCGACGCGGAAGCGCCCAAAGAGGTGCAAGCCAGCTTCGACGCGAACGCTCGCGTCTCACTGAACCAGCGGGTGTCGCGCTGGCCGCTCAGCAAAAATCACAACGTGGCTGCGCTCGCAGAGGTGTGGCGCGCCTGACCTATGGGGGAACACATGACTCGTCATTCCATCCTGCTCGCCGCCGCAAGCGGCTTTGCCCTGATCGCCGCGACGGGTGCTCACGCCCAGTCCGCCCCGGCCGGCGAAGCGGCCCAGGTTGAAGAAATCGTCGTCACCGGTGTGCGCAAGAGCCTCCGCGATGCGCTGGCCGTGAAGCAGGGCTCGGATAAGGTGGTCGAGGCCATTTCCGCCAAGGACATCGGTGTTCTGCCCGACGTCACCATCGCCGAATCCATCGCCCGCCTGCCGGGCGTAAACGCCACCCGCGACCGGGGCAATGACAGCCAGGCCGTCGTGCGCGGCCTGGGTGCCCGCCTGGTTTTGGGCACCGTCAATAGTCGTGAAGTGGCCTCGACGGAACCGGACCGCAATGTGCGCTGGGAGATCTACCCGTCGGAAGTCGTCTCGGGCGTGCAGGTCTACAAGTCGCAGTCGGCCGACCTGATCGCCGGTGGCGTGGCCGCCAGCATAAACATCGATACGATCGCTCCGCTCGACTACAAGGGGCCCAGCTTCGTGGGGCGTGCCGGTCCGGTCTATTATGACGGCGGCGAGGACATTCCGAACTATGACCGTACTGGCTATCGGGCCAGCGGCTCCTTCGTGCACAAGTTCAGCGACGATCTGGCGATCGTCCTGGGGCTGACCAGTCAGCAGCAGAAGAACGGCTATCCGTCGTTTACGGGCTGGGGCTACAACGACCATCTGGCCCGTCCGCCGGCCGGTGCCAGCGACTACAGCGGCGACCTGAACGGCGATGGCAAGCTGGATGCCACGCCCTGGGGCGCGCAACTGTCGGTCAGCCGCATCGACCAGAAGCGCAGCGGCGTTTCGACCGGCCTGCAGTGGAAGCCGTCCGACCGCTTCGAGCTGAAGGGCGACATGCTCTATTCGAAGATCAAGATTGACGAGCGGCAGGACCAGACCGTCTGGGGACGGAATAACTGGGGCAACTGGAACAACGGCAACTGGGGTGACTATCACGCGACGGGCGCGTCCTTCACCGTCCTGAACGGCTCCGTTGTGGCCGCGACCATCCCCTGGAGCTCGGTGACGACCGTGCTGTCGCACTACACCGAAGACAAGGAACTGCTGGTCGGTGGCCTGAACGGCAAATGGACCGCCGACCAGTGGGTCGTGACCGGCGATGTCTCGTACTCGAAGGCTGAGCGCAGCAATACTTGGAAGGCCGTTCGGGTCGAGGCCTATCCCAGCTCGACCAGCTTCGACACCCGCGCCGGCAAGACCCCTACCATCACCACCAGCCAGGCCTCGTCTGGCCTCGCCCAGTTTGCCAACCAGTGGGGCTCCAATGATGGTCCCGAGCATCTGAACGATGAACTGAAGGCTGCGGCCTTCGATGTGGGTCGCGACCTGGGTGAAGGCGCGCTCAAGAGCGTCAAGTTCGGTGGCCGGATCTCGGACCGCACCAAGGATCACAACCGCTTCAGCTTCTCGACCGCCCCGACGGGTGCCACCGTGCCCGGCAACCTGTTCACCAGCTACAAGGTCTCGAGCGTCAATGTCCCGGCCGTCCTGACCGGTGACTTCGACAAGATCGCCGCCATCGCCTACGGGGCCAACGCGTTCAAGCCGTCCAACGCCTCTGAAGAGCTGGCCCAGCGCTGGAGCGTCAACGAGAAGGTCGCTGAAGGCTACGCCATGGCCAACTTCGCCACCGATGGCGTCGCGGGTTCCTGGATGACCGGCAACTTCGGGGTTCGCGTCGTCCACACCAAGACAAGCAGCGACGGCTACCGGCAGGCCACGGGCTCCAGCCCGCTGGCGGCCGTGACGGTCGAACACGACTATACGGACGTCCTGCCGAGCGCGAACGTGAAGTTCGACTTCGACGAAGGCCGGATCGTGCGCCTGGGCCTCGCCCAGGTGGTGGCCCGTCCGCCGCTGGACGAGCTGCGCGCCAGCCGCACCCTGACCAGCTGGGCCCCCTATACGGGCAGCGCCGGCAACCCGAAGCTCGATCCATTCAAGGCCCTGCAGTTTGACGCCTCGGCCGAATGGTACTTCCGTCCCGAAGCCCTGCTGGCGGCGTCCTACTACTACAAGAACGTCGACTCCTACATCGGCTGGAAGCAGAGCCCGGTCACCTATGCCGGCACCACCTACGCCGTCTCCAGCCCGACCAATGGCGGTTCGGGCTATATCCAGGGCGTCGAACTGGCCTTCCAGACGCCGTTCTTCTTTGCGCCGGGCATCCTCAGCAAGTTCGGGATCTATTCGAACTATGCCTATGTCGACTCGGACCTGAAGGAGTTCTCGCCGGCCAACAATCCACTCGACATGACCGGTCTGGCCAAGCACACGGCGACGGTCGACCTCTGGTACGCCGATGGTCCGGTCGAGGCCCGCCTTGGCTACAAGTACCACAGCCCGATGACCGTGATTTACGGGTGGAGCGGCGCGGACCTGCAGACCCTGGAGAGCGAGAAGACCCTCGACTTCAGCTCGTCCTGGCAGATCAACAAGACCCTCGGCCTGCGCTTCCAGGTCAACAACCTGACCAACGAGGCGCTGCGGATGTATCGTGACAACAAGCCCGACCGGATCGGCCGCTACGACGTCTACGGCCGTCGCTATCTGATGGATGTGACGGTGAAGTTCTAGGCCGTCATTCCTTCCCGACGATCCCTGTGCCGGGGAGGGGGCCCGCATGGTCTCCTCCCCCTTTTTTTGATTTCGTGAGAGGCTCGCCCATGGTCCAGATCAATCGCCGTCAGGCTCTGGCTGCAACGGCCGGCGTCGCCACCCTGGCCCACGCGCCGTCAGGCCTGGCTCAGACTGCATCGGTCTCTACGGTCGATCTGGCGCCGCGCGAGCGCCTCTCTCTGGACTTCGACTGGCGCTTCGCCCTGGGCCATGCCCGGGACCCGGCCCGTGACTTCGGGTTCGGGGCCAACCAGCGCACGTTTGCCAAGGCCGGCGCCACGGCCGCCAACTGGCGGGTTGCCGACGCCGCCCAGGCCGATTTCGACGACAGCGCCTGGGCACCGGTCACCCTGCCGCACGACTGGGCCGTCACACTGCCCTTTGTGAACAACCCGGACTACAGGCCCAGCGGCAAGCCCGACGACGAGGATCTGCGCGCTGCCCACGGCTACAAGCCGCTGGGTCGAGAGTTTCCCGACACCAGCGTCGGCTGGTATCGCAAGACCTTTGCCCTGCCCGCCACAGACGCCGGCCGGCGCCTCTCCATCGAGTTTGACGGGGCCTTCCGCGACACGACGGTGATCGTCAACGGCTATGTCCTCGAGCGTGAGGACAGCGGCTACAGCCCCTTCCGTGTGGACATCACCGACATCGCCAATGTCGGCGGCGACAACATCCTGACGGTTCGCGTCGATGCCAGTCTCGGCGAGGGCTGGTTCTATGAAGGGGCCGGACTCTACCGCCACGTCTGGCTGGTCAAGACCGCGCCGGTCCATGTGCCCCAGTGGGGCGTTTTTGTTCGCGCCCGGACCGATGGCACGGTCGAGATCGACACTGATCTGGTCAATGAGAGTGCCGTCCCGGCTGCGTTTGACCTGAGCCACGCCGTGCTGGAGGCGTCTGGCAAGGCTGTGCTGGCCGTGGCACCGGCCACGGGGCGTCTGCCGGCCTGGCAGCGCCAGAGCCTGTCCCAGACCGTGACCCTGGTCGCGCCGGATCTCTGGTCGCTGGAAAATCCGCACCTCTACAGCCTCGTCACCGAAGTGAAGGTCGGCGGGGCGGTGGTCGACCGGTTCGTCACCCGGTTTGGCGTGCGGGCGGTACGGTTCGACCCGGACCTGGGCTTCTTCCTCAATGACAGGCCGGTGAAGCTGAAGGGTAGCTGCAATCACCAGGATCACGCCGGGGTCGGCGCGGCCCTTCCCGATGCCCTGCAGGTCTGGCGGCTGGAACAGCTGAAGAGCATGGGCTGCAACGCCTATCGCACCTCGCACAATCCGCCGACGCCCGAGCTACTGGATGCCTGTGACCGGCTGGGACTGCTGGTCATTGACGAGACCCGCCGGATGTCCAGCGATCCGACCTCCATGGACGAGCTGGAACGGCTGGTGCGCCGCGACCGCAACCACCCCTCGGTGGTCCTGTGGTCGATCGGCAATGAGGAGCCCCAGCAGGGCACGGCGCGCGGGGCCCGGGTGGCCCGAACGATGAAGCGACTGGTCAATCGCCTGGACCCTACGCGCGGGGTCACCGCCGCCCTCGACTCCGGCTTCGGCGAAGGCATTACCGAGGCGCTGGACGTCATCGGCTTCAACTATCGCCACGAGAAGATGGACGAGTTTCACACCCGTTTCCCCACGCTGCCGATCATCGGCAGTGAGAGCGGCAGCGTGGTGACCACGCGCGGCGAATATGCCCGCGACGAGGCCAGGAGCTATGTTCCGGCCTATGACACCGACCACCCCTGGTGGGCGACCACAGCCGAAAAGTGGTGGAGCCATGCGGCGGACCGCCCGTGGATGGCCGGTGGCTTCATCTGGACCGGCTTCGATTATCGCGGTGAGCCGACGCCGTTCAACCGCTGGCCCAGCATCAGCTCGCACTTCGGCGCGCTCGACACCTGCGGCTTCCCGAAGGACAACTATTTCTACTACCGCGCCTGGTGGCGGTCAGAGCCGCTGCTTCATCTGCTGCCGCACTGGAACTGGGAAGGCCGCGAGGGCCAGCCGGTCGCGGTCTGGGCGCACAGCAACTGCGACAAGGTCGAGCTCTTCCTGAACGGCAAGAGCCAGGGGGTTCGGGCGGTGGTACCAAACCACCATGTCGAGTGGTTGGTGCCCTACGCACCGGGTGTGCTTGAGGCCCATGGCTACAGGAACGGCAAGCTGATCCTGCGGGCCCGACGCGAGACGGCCGGTCCTGCAGCGGCCCTGCGCCTGACCGCTGACCGCGTGCGCCTGAAAGCTGACGGCCAGGATGTTGCGATCCTAAAGGTCGAGGTGCTGGACGCGAAGGGGCGACCGGTGCCGAAGGCCGATGACCTGGTGGCCTTTGACGTGGCCGGGCCTGGTCAGGTGATCGGCGTCGGCAACGGCAATCCGACCAGCCACGAGCCCGACGTGGCCAGTCAGCGCAAGGCGTTTAACGGCCTGGCCCAGGCCATCGTCCGCACCCGTCGCGGCGAGCCGGGCGCCCTACGGATCACGGCCTCGGCGGCGGGGATCAAGTCCTCGACGGTGATCCTCGCGGCCGAAGCCGGCCTTTAGACGCGGACGTTTACCTCGGCCGGGCCGTCGGACATCCGGCCGATGACTCGCGCTGATGTGAAGCCGGCCCCAGTGACCGCAGCGAGGACGGCTTCGACATCCTGAGGCGCGACGGCGATGAGCAGGCCGCCGCTGGTCTGGGGATCGGCCAGAAGGTCTCGTCGCCAGTCTGGCGTGCCGGGTGGCAAGTGAACCGACAGACCATAGCTCGCCCAGTTGCGGACCGCGGCACCCGTCCGGACACCGGCCTGGGCCAGATCGGCGACGTCGGGCAGCAGGTCAGGGGCATTGCCGTCGAGCTGCGCAGAAAGTCCGGCACCGCGGCACATTTCGAGCAAATGCCCGAGCAGTCCAAAGCCCGTTACGTCGGTCACGGCATGGACCCCCTCGATCTGGCCGAGGGTTGCGCCGACGCTGTTCAACTGGGTCGTTGTCGCGATCAGCGCGGCATAGCCTTCGGGGGAAAGGCGCTGCTGCTTGAAGGCTGCGCTGAGGACGCCCACCCCGAGGGCCTTGGTCAGGATCAGCACATCCCCGTTACGCGCGCCGCGATTGGACAGCACGCGGTCTGGATGGACGAGACCCAGGGCGACCAGGCCATAGATGGGCTCGACGCTGTCGATCGAGTGGCCGCCGGCGATCGGTATGCCTGCGGCCGCGCAGACGGACGCCCCGCCGGCCAGGATCGCGCCGATGGTTTCGACCGGCAGCCGGTCGATCGGCATGCCGACGATGGCCAAGGCGAAGATCGGTGTCGCGCCCATGGCATAGACGTCCGAGAGGGCGTTGGTGGCGGCGATGCGCCCAAAGTCATGGGGATCGTCGACGACCGGCATGAAGAAGTCCGTCGTCGCCACCAGGGCCTGGCTGTCGTTCAGCCGCCAGACGGCCGCATCGTCCGAGGTTTCGGTGCCGACCATAAGGTTGGGGAACAGGCCGGCGGCAGGCGACTGGGCCAGGATGTCCCGCAGCACGGCGGGCGAGAGCTTGCAGCCGCAGCCGCCGCCATGGGCCAGGGAAGTCAGTCGGACGGGATCTGGCACAGCGGTCGTCTCCGAAGCGGTCATGTCGGTCGGACCTTACGATTCCCGGAGAGCCTGCGCATAGTCTCGACAGACTGATCGCGATGGACTGTACCGAATGACTTGTTTCTGCCTGCGGACCGCCCCCTGCCCATGAAGCCCGTTCAGGTCCTTAACGCCGCCGACCCGGCCTCGCTGGCGGCCTTTGACGAGATCATCGATGTGCGCAGTCCTGGCGAGTTCGCGCTCGACCATCTGCCCGGAGCCATAAACCTGCCGGTCCTCGACGATGCCCAGAGGGCCGAGGTCGGAACGATCTATGTCCAGGAGTCGCGGCTGAGGGCGAACCGGATCGGGGCGGCGCATGTGGCCCGAAACATAGCCCGCCACCTTGAGACGGCGCTTGCCGATCGGCCCGAAGGCTACCGGCCGCTGGTCTATTGCTGGAGGGGCGGCCAGCGTTCGAATGCCATGGCCACCATCCTGTCGCGGATCGGCTGGCGTACGACCGTCCTCGACGGCGGCTACCGCACCTATCGCCGCTGGGTGCAGGCGCGGCTCTATGAGGACGCCTGTGCCCTGTCGCTGATCCTGCTGGACGGCAATACCGGTTCGGCCAAGACGGCGATTCTAGAGCGCTTGCCGGCGCTGGGCGTGCAGATCCTGGATCTTGAAGCCCTGGCCTGCCATCGCGGCTCTCTGTTCGGGGCCGTGCCGGGTCAGCCCCAGCCGGACCAGAAGGCGTTCGAAAGCCGGTTGCTGGCGGCCCTCCAGGCCCTCGATCCTGCGCGCCCCGTCGTCGTCGAGGCCGAGTCGAGCAAGATCGGCAATCGCGTCGTGCCCCCTATGCTTTGGGAGGCGATGTGTCAGGCCTCGCGGATCGAGGTGACGGTCCCAAGGCCGGAGCGCGCACGTTATCTGGTCCAGGCCTATGGCGACATAGGCGCGCACCGGGAGGTGCTACTGGCCATTCTCGAAAAGCTGCCGGTGCATCCCAGCCAGAGGTGCCTGGGGGTCTGGCGCGAGATGGTTGAGCGAGGCGAACTGACCGACCTGGCCGAAGCCCTGATGGCCGCCCACTATGATCTGGCCTATGCCAGCGGACGCCGGAAGTCCGGGCAGGAGACTCTGAAAACGATCGGCCTGGAGCGGCTTGACGCTGCTGGCCTCGACGCCGCTGCGCGGGACCTAGCGACCTTTGTATCAGCGTGGAGGCCGCCCGGGACCTAGGCCCCGATCTGGGGCGGTGTCTCCGCGAGCTTGCGCACTGAAGGCGATGTGCGCCGGGCAACGATATGGCATAGGGTCTCGGCTCAGAGTCGAGGATGAGCCTGCCGGATGCGCGCGACGATCAAGGATGTGTCTGCCCTTGCCGGCGTCTCGACCAAAACTGTGTCGCGGGTTCTCAATCGGGAAAAATACGTTTCTGAAGACCTGCGGCAGCGGGTCGAGGGCGCGATGGCCCAGCTCAACTTTCAACCCAGCGCGGCAGCCCGCATGCTGGCGGGCAAGCGGAGTCACCAGATCGCCCTGGTCTACGGAAGCCAGAGCCCCCACTACATCCATCAGATCCAGACCGGCATCTGGGCGCGTTGCGTCGAGGAGGGGGTCCGGCTGTTGGCCCAGCCAAGTGACGCAGACTCACCCGACCTTGCCCTTGAGGTCGGCAGCCTGATCGACCAGACCCAGGTCGATGGCGTCATCCTCTCCGCGCCGGTCACAGATTCTGAGGCTGCGCTCGACGAGCTCGACCGCCGGCGCATGCCCTATGTTCGCATCTCGCCGGGTACGGATCATGGTCGTAGCTCGTCGGTGTCAATGGATGACGTCCAGGCCGCCGATGACATGACGAGTCACCTGATCGCGCTGGGGCACAAGCGCATTGGCTTCATCATCGGCCACACCAATCATGCGGCCAGCGACCTGCGACTGTTCGGCTATCGCCGGGCCCTGGATCGGGCGGGCCTTGCCTATGAGCCCAGATATGTCCGGCAGGGCTATTTCGACTTCGCTTCGGGCGAGGCGGCGGCAGAGATGTTGCTGGATCTGCCCAATGCCCCGACCGCCATATTCGCCAGCAATGACGACATGGCCGCCGGCGTCCTGGCCGTCGCCCACCGCCGGGGCCTGGCCCTGCCGGAGCAACTCTCGGTCGCCGGTTTCGATGACATCGCCCTGGCCGGCCAGATCTGGCCGCCGCTCACAACGGTAAGGCAGCCGACGCGGGAGATGGCCTATGCCGCAGCCGCGCTATTGTTCGAAGGGGTCGAGGGTCCGGTCCATCGCCGCATTGCCCACGAACTGGTGCTGCGGGCCTCGACTGCAGCACCGGGCGCCTGACAGAAAGTCGGGCTTTGAGGGCAGGGCGACCCTAGCCCGGTATCAGGACCTTCGCTGCCACGATGCTCAGGCCCAGGGCGATGAGCGTAGCGATGACGATCACCAGCAGCGGCTTCAGGCCATTCTGGGTCAGGGACTTCATGTTGGAGCGGATGCCGGTCGCCGTGACCGCACAGGCGAGCAGGGCGGCAGCCGTCTTGCTGGCCCCCTCGCCGAGGACCGGGGGAATGAAGCCGAAGGAGTTCACGGCGGCCAGTCCGAAAAACCCGATCACGAACCAGGGCAGGATCGGGCTGGTCACCTTCGAATCTGGATCCTTGGGCAGAAAAATCGCCACGACCATCATCGCGGGGGCGAGGAGAGCGACCCGTGTCAGCTTGACGATCGCCGCATTTTCTCCGGCGACCTGTGAGAAGGAATAGCCGGCCCCCAGGGCCTGGGCGACATCGTGGATTGACGCGCCGAGCAGGAAGCCGGCCTGTACGTCGCTGAGGTGCAGGTGGTGCGCCAGGACGGGGTAGACCGTCATGGCCAGAGCGCTCATGGCCGAGATGCCGACCAGGACCAGGGTCAACTGCGCCTGCGATGTGCGCCGCTCGCCGAGAAGGCTGGAGAAAGCCATTGCGGCGGATGCCCCGCAGATCGCGACTGCGCCACCACACAGGGCCCCGAAGGCTGCTGTGAAGCCGAAGCGGCGGGCGAGAAACACGCCGCTGGTCAGTGTGATCGCAACGATCGCCATGACGGCCAGGAGCGCAGCAGGACCCAGTTGAAGGATCTGGCTGAAGGTAATCCTCGTGGCGACCAGCACGATCCCCCAGCGGAGCAGGGTCCGTGAAGCAATGGTGAGGCCAGGCTCCAGCCGCTTGTCGTCAGCCAGAAAACTCATCGACAGTCCGAACAACAGACACATCAGGGTGAGGGGCGCGCCGTAGTGGTCGGAGACATAGGCTGCGGCCAGGGTTGCGAGGATCGCAACGGCGAGGCCTGGGGCATAAATGCTGCCCTTCTGCATGCTTTCCTCCGCAACCAACCGGAAAATACCGCCTGATGCTCCGGTCTAGCGCCAGATCGCGGTCTGACACCGTTATCATATTGCAGGCATGAGGCAACTGCGTGGGCCGATTTCCGTTCGGGGATGAGGCTTACCTTGTCCGATATCTGAAAGAGATTTGCTGTAAAAGAATATTTTAAAAATATACTTAAAATACAACTGTCCGTGAAGATTTTTTGTAGCTAATTTATATTTTAGTCATTATGCATTGTGGGTTTGCATATGAATAATACGGTCCATATCTGGGATAAATCGTGCAATTTCCGGGTATTCAATTAGTTCGGATCGATTCCTGGCACGGAAAATTTGGTGCGCTGCAGCGTTGCCAAGGCGCGCTGTCTCGGTAGTATGACAGCGATGACATACCTCAGCGCACCTTCCCGATCGCGGCCGCTCCATGATGGCGGGCCTGAAGTTTCGTCCCTCGCATGGGGCATGTGGCGGTTCCGCGGGGACGACGTCGCTGCCGCCAGATCGCTGGTTCTGGCAGCCCTCGACGCGGGTGTGACGCTTTTCGACACGGCGGACATCTACGGGCCGGACAATGGCGAAGGCTTCGGGGCGTCCGAGGCCCTCCTGGGCCGCGTCCTCGCTGAGACGCCAGGGCTGGCCAGCCGGATGGTCATCGCCACAAAGGGCGGGATTGTCATCGGCACGCCCTATAACTCCAGCGCGACCTACCTCGCATCAGCCATCGATGCGTCACTGACCCGACTGGGCGTCGAGCACGTCGCGCTGTGGCAGATTCACCGACCCGACATTCTGACCCACCCGGCGGAGGTGGCGCGTGCCCTTGAAGCGGCTCACGCGGCGGGCAAGATCGGGGCGGTCGGGGTGTCGAACTACACGCCCGCGCAGGTCGAAGCCCTGGCGGCTCACCTCGCGCTCCCGGTCGTGTCTTGCCAGCCGGAGTTTTCGCCCCTGGCCATCGGGCCGCTCACGGATGGTGTTCTGGATCAGGCCCTGACCCGCAACCTGACGGTGCTCGCCTGGTCGCCGCTTGGTGGCGGGCGTCTCGCGGCCCCGACCGACGCGCGTGGACGCGCTGTTTGCGCTGTGCTCGACGAGATCGCAGAGACCTACGATGTCTCCCGTTCGGCAGCGGCCTACAGCTGGATCATGGCGCATCCAGCCCGACCCATTCCCATCGTCGGCACCCAGACGCTGGCCCGAATTGCTGAAATCCCCGACGCCTACAAGCCGCGCTGGACGCGTACCGACTGGTACCGCGTCCTCGTCGCCTCCATGGGAGCTCCCTTGCCATGAGCCTTTCGTCTTCCACGCGCCCCCCTTGCGAGATCAGCTGGTTCTCCGCGCTCTGCGATGATGACTACGAGTTTTTGGGCGTTCCGGACCCCAAGCTGAAGTCGAGCTGGGAGCATTGCCGCGACATCGTCCTGCAGGCCGAGTCCGGTGGGTTCGACAACATTTTGCTGCCGTCAGGCTATGAGCTCGGCATCGATACAACGGCCTTTGCTGCGGGGATTGCCCCCATGCTTCGTCGCATGCGCCTGCTCATGGCCGTGCGGATCGGCGAGATGTGGCCGCCGCAACTGGTCCGTCAGATCGCCACCATTGACCGGATGCTGGGCGGTCGCCTGGCCATCAACATCATCTCTTCCGACATGCCCGGCGAAAAGCTGGCCTCGGGCCCGCGCTATGCCCGGACGGTCGAGGCGATGAGCATCCTCAAGACCATGCTGAACGGCGAGCCGCTGGATCACCAGGGTGAGTTCTGGAACCTGAAGCTGGACCCGCCCCGGGTGACGACGGTCTCGGGCAAGGCTCCCTCGCTGTACTTCGGCGGCCTGTCGGAAGACGCCCGCGAGGCCGCCGCCAAAGGCTGCGATGTCTTCCTGATGTGGCCGGACAAGAAGGAGGTGGTCGCCGCGATCATCGCCGACATGACCGAACGTGCGGCCCGCCATGGCCGGACCCTCCGCTTCGGCTATCGCGCCCACGTCGTCGTGCGTGACAGTGAAGCCGAGGCCCGTACGGCCGCCGATCGTCTGCTGAGCAAGCTGGATGAGGGCACAGGCGCAGCCATTCGCGCCAAGTCCCTGGATTCGACCTC
Organism: Caulobacter sp. HMWF025; assembly: GCF_003060965.1. Classification (GTDB taxonomy): domain Bacteria; phylum Pseudomonadota; class Alphaproteobacteria; order Caulobacterales; family Caulobacteraceae; genus Caulobacter. The sequence goes on from NZ_QAII01000105.1 coordinate 44,267, forward strand.
GGTCGGGGTTCAGGCCCAGGCCGCCCTGCGCGAGAGCGCCAGTGATGACGGCTATGCCGAGGCCAATCTCTGGACCGGTGTGGGGCGTGCCCGTTCGGGTTGCGGTGCGGCGATCGTGGGGGACCCCGATCAGGTGCTGGCAAAGCTCAACGACTACCGCGAAATGGGGATCGAGGCCTTCATCCTCTCCGGCTATCCCCATGCGGCCGAGGCAGACCTCTTCGCCCGCCATGTCCTGCCGCACATCGACCACGGGCCCCTAGCCTAGTGCGCCGCTGATGCTCGTCTCGCAAAATGATCAGGCCGGCCGACGGCCGTTCGTCGTCGGTATCGGTGGCACGGCGGGCGGGCCCTCGTCGACCGAGCGGGCCCTGTCCATCGCCATGTCGGCGGTCGCCGCGCGCGGGGTGGGCACCCTGATCTTCGGCGGTGAATTTCTCGGACGTCTGCCGATCTTTGTGCCGAAGGCGCAGCGGACCCCCGAGGAACGCGAGCTTGTCGATGCGGTCCGACGCGCTGACGGCCTTCTGATCGCTTCGCCGGGTTACCACGGGTGCGTCTCGGGCATGGTCAAGAATGCCCTCGACCTGCTTGAGGAGACGGCCAAGGACAGCCGGGTCTATCTCAGCGGCATGCCGGTTGGACTGATCGTGACGGCCTATGGCTGGCAGGCCACCGGCGGCACGCTGTCGGCCCTTCGTTCGGTTGTGCACGCCCTGAGGGGCTGGCCGACACCGATGGCGGCCGCGATCAACAGCTCGATGTCGCGGTTCCGCGAAGACGGCACCTGCGAAGACCCTGCCGCGACCGGGCAACTCGGCCTGGTCGGCGACCAGGTTGCGGACTTTCTTCTAACACCCCGGAAGTCGGCATGACGGCGCTGGGACGGTCCTGCAAGGCCGCCCAGTTTTTCTAGAGAGACCAACGCCTCATCAAGAGGCGAGAACACCTACCCAAGAGGTAGGAATTAAGCAGTGGGAGGGACTAGAGAGATGAAGAATCAAACCCAACGGACGCGCATGCTGGTCGGCACTGCGCTCTCAAGCCTGGTTCTGGCAGGAGTCCTGGCGACGCCGGCGCTGGCCCAGACCGGCGATGATGCACCGGTTGTCGCCGAGGTCATCGTCACGGCGCAGAAGCGTTCGGAAAATCTCCAGAAGGTGCCGATCTCCATCAGCGTCGTCAGCGGCGAGGCGATGGAACGGGCCAATGTCAATTCGGCTGAACAGCTGATCCAGATGGCGCCGTCCCTGAGCTTCCGGAAGGGCAATTCCAACAAGGACTCGGCCCTGACCGTGCGTGGCGTAGGAACGATCTCCTTCGCATCCGGTGTCGAGCCGTCGGTTTCGACCGTCGTTGACGGCGTGGTCTATGCCCGCAGCGGCCAGGCCACGGCAGACTTCCTCGACCTCGAGCGCGTTGAAATCCTGCGCGGCCCCCAGGGAACCCTGTTCGGTAAAAACGCCTCTGCCGGCGTGATCAGCATGATCACCCGTGCGCCCAAGCATGAGCTGGACGGCTATGTCGACGCTTCCTACTATCAGGGTAATGAGTATCGGGTGCGCGGAGCGATCTCCGGCCCCCTAAGCGACACGGTCGCCGGCTCACTGGCGGCGTTCTTCAGCCACTATGACGGCAACGGCAAGAACGTCTTCAACGGCGACGACATCAACGGCTACGAGCACAATGGCCTGCGCGGCCGCCTGCGCTGGGAGCCCACTGAAGACCTGACGGTCGACTTCATCGCCGACTATTCGCACAACGTCGACAATGGCTATGCCGACAGCATCGGCACCGTTTTCTCAAGCGCCTTCAACGATGCGGTCTTCTCGCCGTCGCTCAGGCCGCTGACGCCGGGTGCCGGCAACAAGGACATCGACAACGACCAGTCGCCGTTGACCAAGGATATCAACAGCGGCTTCTCGACCCAGGTGAACTGGTCGATCGGCGACTATACCGTCACCTCGATCACCGCCTATCGCAACTGGAAGAACCAGCAGACGCGGGATGGCGACTTCCGCTCGGATTCCCCGACCTATGTCTCGACCGGGGCCCTGGCGGGTGACATCCGTTCTCATGACTATGGCCGGCTGAACTTTGACCAATTTACCCAGGAACTGCGGCTTGCCTCGCCGACCGGCCAGTTCCTCGAATACGTGGCCGGTCTCTATTACTACCACACCTGGGAGAGCAACTATTTCAACCGCACGGTCACCAAGTGCCTGAGCTCGACCCTCGCGCCTGTGACCCTGGGCGCTCTGGGTGCCGCTACCCCCTGTACCAAGGCCGCTTCGGTCTATGAGACCAATGCCGGTATCGGTGAATTCGCGACCACGCTGAAGAACTACGCAGCGTTCGGTCAGGGCACGCTGAACTTCTCGCCTAACCTGCGCGGTATCTTCGGTGCCCGCTGGACCCAGGACGAGATCGATTTCGTGCATCGCCGCCTCCGCACCTCGGGTGCCGCAGCCCTGAGCGGCGTCAACCCGACCTTCGCCGCCACCGGCGGGACAAAGGCTGACGGCTGGTCCGGCAAGCTGGGCGTCCAATACGACGTCGTGCCGACGATGATGGCCTACGGCAGCTATACCCGGGGCTACAAGGGCCCGGCGATGAACGTGTTCTTCAACATGCAGGCCAACGACAACTTCGGCATCGCGCCGGAAACGTCGGATGCCTATGAGGTGGGTCTGAAGTCGCGTCTGCTGGACGGTCGCCTTGTCCTGAACGTCTCGGCTTTCGACACGACCTACGACAACTTCCAGGCCAATAACCAGGACATGATCGGCACCACGGTCATTACCCGCCTGACCAACGCTGGATCCGTCAAAACCCAGGGCTTTGAAGCCGACTTCACCCTGGAGCCGGTGCGCAACCTGCGGATCAATGGCGGCTATGCCTATATCGACGCCAAGATCGACAAGTTCAAATGCCCGACCACGGGCACCTGCGCCGCGCTGGCCATCAACGGCAAGCCGCTGCCCTATTCATCCAAGCACAAGCTCTCGATGAACGGCAGCTACTTCATGCCGCTGGAAGGCCAGGCGTTCGATCTCGATTTCAATGTCGGCGCGCAATACCAGAGCAAGATGGGTTTCGACATCAACCAGAACCCGAATGCCGTCCAGAAAGGCTACGCCACGGCTGACGCCAGCGTCGCCTTTGTGGGCAAGAACAACCGCGTCCGACTGGCCCTCATCGCCAAGAACCTGACGGACGAAAACTTCGTCATCAACCGTATCCCCAACGGCACGTCCTTCCTTCGGCAGATCACGCCCCGGGATGCCGAGCGCTATTTCGGCGCGACGCTCCGTTACAACCTCTTCTAGATCTGTCCTGCAACTCGGGCCCGGCACCGCCTTCTCCCCTGCCGGGCCCGTCTTTTTCAGACTGAAACGCCCATCGCTCCGCCAGTCGCAGCGAGCCTTCGTCCGGAGTTCAGACGTGCTCAAGGTCATCGCCCTCGCGGATGGTTTCGAGATCCAGGCCGGCGGTCGCACGGTACTCCGTCATGCATCCGCAGAACCCTGCCTGTTCATCGGCCGGGGCGAAGCTGACGTTCAGATGCAACGCGGTAACTTCGCGATCTCCGACTATGTCAGTGAACGGATTCCACTTCGTTCAGCGACGCTGTCGCAGGACGACGACGGTTTAAAGGTCCGGTTCGCCGCATCAGAAGCTGGCCCGGCTGAACTGCTGATGGCCATTGGCGAGGAAGGCCACCTGAAGTTTCAGGGCGTGTCCGAGGCGATCAACCGGCTTTGGCTGAGAGTTCCGGCCACCAAGGACGAACATGTCTGGGGTGGTGGCGAACAGATGTCCTATTTCGACATGCGCGGCCGGCATTTCCCCTTGTGGACCTCCGAGCCGGGCGTGGGGCGAGACAAGTCGACCCAGCTGACCTGGATGGCGGACCAGGCCGGTGCCGGCGGCGACTACTTCCATACCAACTATCCGCAGCCGACCTTTGTTTCCTCCCGGCGCTATGCGCTGCACGTCGAGACGACGGCCTATTCAGCCTTTGATTTCCGGCATGCCGACTTCCATGAGATCGAGGTCTGGGCTGTTCCGGACGCTATCGAGCTCTTTGCGGGCGATACCTTCGTCGATCTGGTTGGAGTCCTTTCGGACCGGTTCGGACGCCAGCCGCCGTTGCCGGACTGGGTTCTGAACGGAGCCATTGTCGGGCTCAAGCAAGGCGCGGAAAGCTTTGATCGTCTTCAAGCCTATGTCGCCTCCGGAGCCGCCATCTCGGGGCTCTGGTGCGAGGACTGGGTCGGTCTGAGGATCACCTCGTTTGGCAAGCGCCTCTTCTGGGACTGGAAGTGGAATGCCGAGCGCTATCCCGGCCTGGATCATAAGATCACCGAACTCGCCGGGCAGGGCATCCGCTTCCTGGGTTACGTCAATCCCTATCTCTGCGTGGACGGGTCGCTGTTTCCGGTCGCGGAAAAGGCCGGCTACCTGGCCAGGCGCCTGGACAGTGACGCGACCTACCTCGTTGATTTCGGCGAGTTCGATTGCGGCGTCGTCGACTTCACCAATCCTGAAGCGGCCGACTGGTTCGCCGACACCATAATCGGCGGCGAAATGCTGGACTTCGGCCTGTCCGGATGGATGGCGGACTTTGGCGAGTATCTTCCCACCGATGTACGCCTCGCCAATGGCGTCGACGGCATGCTGATGCACAATGCCTGGCCGACCATCTGGGCCAAGGTCAATGCGGACGCGGTCGCCCGCCGGGGTAAGACAGGCGAGGCCCTGTTCTTCATGCGGGCCGGCTACACCGGCGTGCAGCGCTACTGCCCGCTGCTCTGGGCCGGGGATCAGTCCGTGGACTTCACCCGCCATGACGGCATTGGAACTGTCGTTTGCGCGGCCCTGTCATCAGGGCTTCTGGGCAACGCCTATCACCACAGTGACATCGGCGGCTACACCAGCCTGTTCGGCAATGTTCGTACGGCCGAGCTCCTGATGCGCTGGAGCGAGATGGCGGCCTTCACGGCCGTGATGCGCTCGCATGAGGGTAATCGGCCGGACCAGAACCTGCAGCTGGACCAGGATCCCGAAGTTCTCGCGCACTTTGCCCGGATGACCCGGATCTACCGGCACCTGGCACCCTACATCCGCTTCCTCGGCAACGAGGCATCGGAGGCGGGGCTGCCCCTGCAGCGGCCTCTCTTCCTGCACCATGAGGACGACGCACGGACCTATGCCGAGCAGACCCAGTACCTGTTCGGTCGCGACCTTCTGGTCGCCCCGGTTCTTGAGGCGGGCGTCCGCTCGCGCTCCGTCTACCTGCCTGCCGGGACCCAATGGATC
>NZ_QAII01000105.1:49598-72372 GCF_003060965.1 Caulobacter sp. HMWF025
CGCTCCGTCTACCTGCCTGCCGGGACCCAATGGATCCATGTCTGGTCCGGGGAGTCCTTTGCCGGCGGTCAGGCCATCGAAATCAGCGCCCCCTTCGGCCAACCGCCGGTGTTCTATCGGCCGGGCGGTGAGCACGACCCCCTGTTCCAATCCCTGCGTACGCTCTGAGGCCTCTGACCATGTTCAAGATCGACCGCAGGTTCCTGCTCTTCATGCTGATCGTTGCGAGCATCCTCAACTATGCTGATCGCCAGATTATCGCGATCCTGAAGCCGATGCTGCAGGAGGACCTGCACTGGACTGACGCCGACTATGGCCACCTGGCGGCGATGTTCCAGCTGTCGGCTGCGGTCGCCTATATGTTCGCGGGCTGGTTCATCGACCGGGTCGGACTCAAGTTCGCCAACCCCTTCGCGGTCGGGTCCTGGAGCCTGGCCGCCATGGCCCATGCTTTTGCCCATACGGTTGGTCAGTTCACCCTGGCCCGGGTGGCACTCGGCGCGACTGAAGCGCTGGGAACACCTGTCGGCATCAAGACCATCGCAACTGCATTCGAAGCCAGGTCGCGGTCTCTCGCGATCGGCATCCTCAACGCAGCCGGGAACCTGGGTGCCGTGGTGACGCCGCTGTTTGTCCCCTTCCTGGCGGCGGCGGTCGGTTGGCGACATACGTTCTCGATCGTCGGCGGACTGGGGCTTGTCTGGGTCGCGGTCTGGTTCCTGAGCGGGGCCTGGAACGCCGCAGCGCTCAATGCACCCGAGCCTGACAAGGCCGTGGCACCGGCCAAGGTCACGTGGAGCGAAGTGTTCAGGGACCGCGCGACCTGGGCGATCATGGGGGCCAAGGCGCTCTTCGACCAGGTCTGGTGGTTCCTGCTGTTCTGGACACCCGACCTCTTCCACCGGGTCTTCGGCCTTTCCATCAAGGAGTTCGCCGTCCCTCTGGCCCTCATCTATCTGATGGCGGCCTCCGGCTCGCTGATCGGCGGGGCAGTGGTCGGCCGGCTTATCGCTTCGGGATGGTCGGTCAACCGGGCCCGCAAGACCGTCATGCTGGTCTGCGCCCTGCTGGTCGTGCCGGTGCCGCTGGTGCTCTTCGTCAAGAGCTACTGGCTTGCGGTTGGCCTCTTGGGCCTGACCCTGGCGGCTCACCAGGGTTTCTCGGTCAATGTGTTCGGCATCATCACCGACGTCATTCCGGCCAAGCGCGTCGGGACCATCACCAGCCTTGGGGCCCTCAGCGGCAACCTGGCCGGTATGGGTGTACTCCAGCTGGCCGGCATGCTGCTGACCAGCGGCGTGGGCTACATGCCTCTCTTCCTGATGGCCGCCTGCGCCTATCTGCTGGCGTTGCTCTGGATCCACCTGTGGCTGCCTGTCCTGCGACTGGCCAATCTCTAGCCCTTGGCAAGAAGCAGCGAAGGTTCTCGCCAGGGACTGAATGCGTGTTCGAACTCGTCGCGCCGCACGGGCGGCCGGCGACCAGGGCCGAGTTCTGGCAGCTCGATCGCAGTTTCCAGACGACCTCCGAGCCGCAGATCCGCGGTGCCAGACGGACGCGATGGCGGCGTGCTGCCGAGGCTGTGATGCTGATGGAAGGCGCTGGATAGAAGCTCCGGCCATCGTGTCTCGCCAGCGGCGCCTCAGGTCAGAGCCGCTCGAAACTGACGCTTTCGACCACCTTTACGGTCTCGCGATGTCCCGGGGGCTCGGCATAGTCCATCAGGGTGATGATGCTGGGCCTGGCCTGCAGCAGCACGACGCTACTGGTACCGGGGTGGGGGGTGAAGCCCGACGCCTGCGGCAGGGTCTGGATGGTCCGGTTGAGCCGTTCTACCTGATCGAAGTCCGTGACTTCGCTGGCCTGTGCGGCCATCGAGAGGCTGTAGGGACCGGTCTTGCCGGCCCCGATCGCAATCGAGACGCGCGGGTCCCGCTTGATGTTCGCCAGCTTCTGGCTGTCGGTGGCGACGAGGAAATAGAGCGACTGCTCAAGCCTGAAATAGTTGACCAGGGTCACCTGCGGCCAGCCGTCGGGGCGGTTGGTGGCCAGGGCCATGAGATGCCGATCGTCGAGAAGGGCAAAGATCTTCGCCTGCAGGCTGGCTGTCGTCAGGTGAGGGGCGGGCATGGAGATGGTCCTTCTGCGAGAGGGCTTGGCGTCGTACGGGCCAGACGGGGCCAGTGGCGTCGCAGGCTCCGGGCCACCCCGAACCAGCCGCCGCTGGCTATGGCAGTCAGCAGGGCCAGGGCCAGCAGACCGGGTGTGGGCGGGGCGACCTTGAAGATCCCGTCGAGCGTCGGGACAGCGAAGATCAGGATCAGGAACCCCGCAGCGGCCCCGGCGATGCCCCAGTAGACGCGGCGATAGGGCGCGAACAGGTGGCCTCCGGCTGAGGAAGCATCGACCAGGGCGAGGATCAGATTGCCGGCCACCAGGGTGAGAAAGGCCGCGCCGCGGGCCTGGTTTTCAGGGTGTCGCTCGAGGGCCCAGACATAGAGCCCGATGACACCCGCGAGAACGCCGGCTCCTTCAAGCAGGGCCAGACCCAGCTGGCGCGGGCCGAACAGGGGCTCGTCCTGTCGGCGCGGCGGTTGCTGCATGAGGTTTGCGGGGCTGGGCTCGGCCTCGAAGACCATGGCGCAGACCGGGTCGATGACCAGCTCCAGAAAGACGACGTGCATGGGATAGAGCAGGGGCGGCAGGCCCATGATGATCGGAAGGAGCGCCACTCCGGCGATCGGCACGTGGATGGCGGTGACATAGACCAGCGCCTTGCGGAGGTTGAGGAAGATCCGTCGCCCAAGGCGGACGCCGCCGACGATCGAGGCGAAGCTGTCATCCAGTATGACCAGGTCGGCGGCCTCGCGGGCAACGTCTGTTCCCTTTTGCCCCATGGCGATGCCGATGTTGGCGGCTTCGAGCGCCGGAGCGTCATTGACCCCGTCGCCGGTCATGGCGACGACCTGGCCGTCTGCCTTGAAGGCCTCGACAATGCGCAGCTTCTGTTCCGGGACGACGCGCGCAAAGATCCGGACGTGGCGGAGCCGCTCGGTCAGGCTTGCATCGTCAAGCGCGCCGATGTCCGGTCCCAGCAGCACACCGGCAGAGACGTCGAAGCCAGCGGATTCGGCAATGGCCAGCGCAGTCGCGGGATGATCGCCGGTAATCATGACCACGGAGATCCCGGCGTCCCGTGCGGCCTTCAGCGCCGCCGGTACGTCCTCGCGGACGGGATCGAGGAAACCGATCAGGCCCGCAAAGTCGAACTGTGCGGCCTCCGGGTCGTCCGGAAAGCCTGACGGCATCCGACATGACGCAACGGCCAGGACCCGTAGTCCCTCGGCGGCGAGACCCTCCACGACGGCCGTCAGGTCCTGGACCCGCGTGACCTCAAGACGGCAGAGCCGAAAGATGGCCTCGGGCGCACCCTTTGCCGCAGCGAGCCAGATGTCGGGTGAGGGCCGCCAGAGCTGGATAACGGCCATCATCCCGGGGCGCAGGGGCCAGGTTCGGTCCGGTTTCGCTGCTGTTTCAGGTTCACGGGGCTGCAGGGCCCCCAGCCGGGTGACGACCGCCCTGTCCATGGGATCGACCGGATGCACGGCACTGGCCTTGGCCGCCAAGGCCAGCAGTGCCCGGCCCGGCGCAGCGGGTTCGTCATCATCAACGCCGGTCACAGGATCATCCGGACCGGTCCAGAGGCGTGCGACGCGCATCCGGTTTTCCGTGAGGGTGCCGGTTTTGTCGAGGCAGAGAACTGTGGCCCCCCCCAACGCCTCGATCACCGCGCTGCGTCGGACCAGGACCTTGTGCCGCGCCAGCCGACCGGCACCGAGCGCCAGGAAGACGGCCAGGATCATGGGAAACTCTTCCGGGATCAGGGCGATGGCGACGGTGATCCCGGCCAGGACGCCGCCGATCCAGTCGCTGCGCAGCAGCCCGTAGGCCACGGCGACAACGGCGCAGAACGCGATGGCCAGAAGACCCAGCAGGGTGACCAGGCGTCCCGCAGCTTTCTGCAGCGGCGTCGGTTCCTGCAGAATGCTCGCCAGCGACACGCCGATACGTCCAAGCGCTGTCCGGGCTCCGGTATGACAGATCCGCGCCACGGCCTGTCCCCGAACAATCATGGTGCCGGAGAACAGGTAAGGCCCGGAATCGCCTCCGGGTTTGGGTTCGGTATCCAGGGCCTCCCCTTCGCCGAGGGGGCGCTTGGAGACGGGCGCAGACTCCCCGGTCAGGGCTGACTCATCGATACTGAGTACATCGCCCGAGATCAGCACGCCGTCGGCAGGCAGGCGCTCCCCCTCACCGATCAGGACGATATCACCGGGCACCAGATCCCGTGCATCGCGCCGGGTCTCGAGGCCGTCACGGATGATCCGGGCAAAGGGTTGGGACAGATCGCGCAGGGCTGACAGGGCCCGCTCGCTCCGGGCTTCCTGCAGGACGACGAGCCCGATGGTGGCGAGCGCCCCGGCCATCAGGAACAGGCCCTCGCCGAGCCCGCCCAGCACCAGATAGAGCCCCGCCGCACCGATCAGTAGCAGGAACATCGGCTCGCGAAGGGTATCGAGGATGATCCGCACCAGCCCGCGTGTCGAGGTTTCGGGCAGGGCATTGGGACCGTATTCGGCCCTTTGCTGAGCGACTTCGGCGCTGGTCAGTCCGCTGAGCCCGTCGTGCGCCATGGGGCGATCCGTTCCGACTGTCGTCGCTGGCCCTGAAGGGTCAGGGGGCAGCAGGGGGCTGGCTCCCATGCCGCACCCGCTAATGTTTTGACCCGGTAGTTGTTCCCCGGGACAGCGGGGGATCGCAGCGTGGTGCGAAGCCTTCACCCTGCCATTTCGCAATCATGCGGCGATGCGGACAGGGCGATGCAGAGAGGTGGTCCCGGCTCAAGCACATGCCGATGGCCCTCGACCCACAGCCCCATAGGGGAGCCGGCCTCAAGTCTGGCCTCCAGCCGGGAGTTGACGGGGTCGATCAGCACCCTCAGCTGGCGACCCTGCCACTGGACCGGGAAGGCGAGACTGTGCCAGGCGGCCGGAAGCCGGGGCTCCAGCGCCAGCCCGTCCTCGCGCAGGCTCAGGCCCGCTAGGCCCAGTATGGCGATCATCCAGACGCCGCCCTGGGCTGCGATATGGATGCCGCCGGCGATGGCGACGTGGGTGTCGGCAAGATCGATGTCCGAGGACTGGCGCAGGTAGGTCAGAGCCTTTTCAGCCTGTCCGAGGCGCGCAGCGACCACCCCGTGCATAGCGCGGCTGAGGGAACTGCCGTGACCGCAGCGGGGCTCATAGTAAGCGAAGTTTGCCTCAAGGATTTCCGGTGAGACCGTTTCCGGCAGCAGCGCGAGCAAGGCCACGACATCGGCCTGCTTTAGGACCTGAGACTGCGCGATGCGGTCACGTCCGAGCACGACGTCCATGGGCACTGATCGACCGGCATAGGCCGCCAGGTCAATATCCTCGAGGTCCAGATAGCCGTCGAACTGCGCGAAGAGCTGGGACTCGGCGTCGAGCCCGGTCGCAAGACTGCTCGCCACGTCCTCCCAGGTCGCAAGGGCCTCATCCGTGATTGCCAACCGGGCCGAGAGGCGCGCCCACACCATCGGCCAGCGTTTGGCCAGAAGGGCTGCCGTCTCAAGGGCGTGCCGGATGTTCCAGCGCGCCATGGCGTTGGTATAGGCGTTGTCGTCGACCCCTTCGTGGTATTCGTCCGGACCGATCACATTTCGAATATGGCCCCGCCTGTCGGGCTCGATCGACACGCGACTGGCCCAGAACCGTCCGGTTTCGAGGAGGATTTCAGCGCCTGCGTCGCACAGGAAATCCACATCGCCCGTGGCCAGCCAGTATTGCCAGACGGCATAGGCGATATCGGCGCTGACATGCTGTTCCAGTGTGCCGGTCAGGATGGTCACGACCCTGCGGTCGGGACCGATCCACTGGGCCGGCGTGGTTTCCTCGCCGCTATCGGCCGACTCCCAGGCGTACAGGGCCCCGGACCAGCCCATGGATGTCGCCTTGGCACGGGCCGCGCCAAGGCCGTGGAAGCGGTACATCAAAAGCGCCCTGGCCGCCTCGGGCCAGGTGAAGGTGTAGAACGGCAGCAGAAAGATCTCGGTGTCCCAGAAGGTGTGGCCCTGATAGTCGTCGCCCGTCAGGGCGCGGGCACCGATCGAGACGGTCCCGTCATCCGGGTTCGCGGCACTGTTCAGGTGGTAGAGGGCGAAGCGCAGGGCCTGCTGGGCGGCCGGATCGCCCTCGATCACGACGTCGCTGCTCGACCACCGCTCGTCCCAGGTGGCGATATGTTCCGTTACCAGAGTTTCCGGCCCCCTGGCGCAGGCGGCGGCCAGCTCGACTCGGGCCTCCCGGGACGCCCTGGCTGTCGAGACGATTTCGTCGTCCCGAACGACGGCCACGATCCGTCGGAAGTCGATCAGGTGCCCCTCCAGGGCCTTCACTGTCCAGCGCCAGTGAAAGGGGCCAAGGGCTTCCGCGTCCACGGTCCTGCCGTCGACCGTGAGCCAGGCCCTTGAAGCGATGGCGAGGGTCTTGCGTGACGCCCGCGTGCGCCAAACCCCGAGGTTCTGCTCCTGGGTCTCTTCGCAGAACCCGAGGTCCAGACCTTCGAAGTTTGCCTCCAGCGTGAGTTCCGTCGCACCGCCTTCGACCTTGATCTGCAAGGCCTGAAACCCGATCCGTCTCTGCTTCAGCGACACGATCCGCAACGACTTCAGGTCCAGTTGCAGTCCGTCAGCGGTCGGATGGCGACACGCGGTTGAGACCTGGCCGTGCCGCATGTCGAGGACCATCTTGTGGTCGGAACCGGCCCCGGGATCATGGGCTACCGGTTCGCCGCCGCAGGTGAGCCTTACCCTCAGCCAGTCCGGGCCCGGCACCCGGACCGAGGGTGAACTGCCGCCGGGCATCGTATCGAACAGTCCGGCGATAAAGGTTCGTCCCGGTGCGGCAGCCCCACTGCCTCTGGTGAGGGCGGCGGCTCCTCTTACGCCGAGAAAGCCGTTGCTGACGGTCTGACGGGTTTCGCGGCTGCTTTGCCGCAATGGGTCGTAGCCGTGTTCTGTCAAAAGCCAGGCCGGCTCTGTCGTTTGATCAAACAGGTCGGTCATGGCTTTTGTCGGTGTGGAGCGGAGTTCCCGCACAGTCGGCCACCCAGCAGTGAGGTCAGGCCGAGGCAATCCAGGCTTGTCAGCACCAGATCGGCCCCTGCCTCGCAGAGGGCCTTGCTGTCACCCAGTCGGGCGATCCCCAGGGCCGTCATGTCGCCGCGCTGTGCGGCCACGATGCCGGCCGACGAGTCCTCGATGACCAGGCACCGGTCGGCCTGGACGCCGATTTCCGCCGCAGCGGTCAGAAAGATTTCCGGATCAGGTTTTCCGTGCACCAGATCTCGACCGCAGACGGCAACCCAGAACGCATCGGCAAAACAGCTTCCGTCATTCAACCGGATGGATCGAAGCATGGCCCAGGCATTCTTCGAAGCCGAGGCGGCAGCCATCGGAAAGCTACGGGCCTTGAGGGCCGCGACCAGACGCAAGGCATCGGGAAAGGCCTCCACGCGGCCGTCCTTGATGAGCGCCAGGAGGCGGAGTTGCTTTTCTTCGGCGTAGGCCCTGGCCCGGCCCTGCGCATCCTTCACTCCCAGTGCGACAAGGGCCGCCAGCGCGCCATCCTGGCGGGCGCGGCCGGCGACTTCGGCCTGATAGAGCGCCGTCGTGAACCTTGCAGGATCTGCGTAGCCTTGCAGGGCGTCGCGCCAGGCTTGCTCATGGGGCGAAGCCAGCAGGACGCCGTCGACATCGAAGATGACAGCCTTAAGCAGGCGTGGTGTTTCCGGCGTCCTCAGGGGCGCGGGCATCAGGTTGTCAGCCAGGCGCACGGCAGGCCCGACCCGTCAGCGGGCTGATCCGAAACCGGCGCGCCCCATCGAAAACCACTGCCCCTTCGGCCTGCAACTGGCTGATCATGCGGGACACGGTTTCGATGGTGAGGCCAAGATAGTCGGCGATGTCCTTCCGGCTCATGGACAACAGCGTCCAGCCGCTCGTGCCTGGCTTGGCGATGGTGCGCAGGAAGTGGCTGACGCGCTCCAGGGCACTCTTCCGTCCAAGCAGCAGCATATGGTCCTGTACGCGCTGGAGTTCGAGGCCGGTCGCCTGCCAGACCATGCGCTCCAGCAGCGCGCCCTCCCGGCCCTGATGCTTCAGTGCCGAGCGCTTGACGATGAGGACCAGGGCATTGTCGAGGGCCTCGGCCGACGAGCGGTGATGCAGGCCGACCTCAAGGCCGAAGACATCACCGGGATAGTAGAACCCTCCGACCTGCCGGCGGCCATCCTCAAGCAGGCGGGTACTGCGGACCGAGCCCTGAAGAACCCGGTACAGCAGATCTGCATCCTCATCCTGTGCGAAGACCTCTTCCCCGGGCGAGAACCTCTGCCGTGACCCGACCGCCTCGAAGGGGTCCTGGGGCAGGTGGGGGGCGATCCGTGAGGGCGCGCGAGCGCTCGAAAGCGTGTCGAATAACATCGGCGTCTCCGGGAAGGGCACCCCTAGACTGGGACCATTGGGACGCCACCGACATTGGTGACTTTACTTAGACCGGATGGACCCCCGTCGCGTGACAGGGGCTTCGGCCTCGTCCTCGGTTGCGCCGGAGCGGCAGGCCATTCGATCTAGGGGAAACTGCGGATATCGGCCAACGACGGACGCGGTGACAACACACCTCTCAGCTTCGGGAGGGTGCCATGAGTAGCCCGGTTTCAGGCTTTCAGCGTCCGGATGGTGTTCAACTCACAACCGCACATGACCTGCGGAACCTCTTCTGTGTCATCACCTCGGCGGCGCGCCTGCTCCGCAAGGCGCAAGACCAGGCGCAGGGAGACAGCCTGCTCTCGGCCACCGAGGAGGCAGCCTTCCGCGGTGGCCATCTCGCCGGTGCCCTGCCCAGTTGCCCGATGCCGCCCATGGCCGGCGTTTCCCGGTCTGCGAGCCACCCGTGCTGCGGCCTTCAAGGCGACCTTCACTGACCAGCACCCGCGACCGCCGAACCCGGTCGCTGGTTCCGCTGGGGCGGCGGTCCCGGTTCGTCCAGCTGCGTACTATCCCGGATGCCGTCCTCCCGGCGAAGGTCCTAGCCTCGGCCGCTGAAACTTCTGACGGCTGGAGGCGACCATGAAGACCCTTCTTCTCCTGGTGCATGAGGACCCCGGTCAGGAGGCGCGGTTGCAGGCGGCGCTCGACCTTGCCCGCGCCCTTGAGGGCCATCTCAAGTGCGTGGACGTTACGCCGCTGCCTCTCTTTCTGGGCGACGCGGACGGGACAGCGCAGGGGCTGATCCTGATGGATGAACGTGAGACGGAGACCGCCAACAGAACCCTGCTCGAAGCCCGTCTCGCCGGCGAAGAGGTGCCCTGGGACTGGATAGACAGCATTGGCGACATGGCGGGATGTGTGCTGCGCGAGGCAGGCCTGGCCGACCTGATCGTCATAAACTGCAAGCGGGACACGTTTCTGGCGATCGATCCGCGCGGGATTTCCAGCACGCTTGCCGATCAGGCGCGCTGTCCAGTTATCGCCGTTCCCGACGAGGCCAGGGGACTGGATGCCAATGGACCGGTGGTGATCGCGTGGGATGGCGGCGGCCCGGTGATGGCGACCCTGAGGGCCAGTACGCCGCTTCTGAAGCTCGCGACGTCCGTGCACATTCTGCATGTTCAGGAGGGGTCCGAGCCAGCGGAGGGCGTTCCTCCAGAGGCTGCTGCAGCCTACCTCTCGCGCTACGGCATACATGCGGTCATTGAACGTGTAACGGCCCAGCAGCAGCGCCCCGACCCGCTGATCCTGGAGGCCTGCGCGGCAAGGCGCGCGCGGTATTGCCTGATGGGCGCCTATGGCAAGGGGCGGCTTCGGGAAGAGCTGTTCGGTGGCGTGACGCGCCGGTTGCTGGATGCGGCCCAGCTGCCGCTCCTGCTCGGCCACTAGAGCGATCTGTCTGTCTTCAGGATCAGCGCTGCACCCGCGGGCGATTGCCCATCGTTCAAATGGCGCGCAGGGTCGTCTGCCGGTATGCGATCTGGGGTGTCCCGATGGCGCGGCGTACCAGCCCAGTCTGGTGGAGCGTCCATGGCCGCCATCCGCCGACACACCTCTACGCACCAGGCCCTTGGCTATGGCGCTGTCTTCACGGCCGTGGTGGTGACCGCCCTGCTCGGCTGGGGCCTGGAAGTCTGGTTCGGACTCCGGTCGTCCTATCTGCTGTTCATGGTCCCTGTCGTGGCGGCGGCTGCGTTCGGTGGCGTCGGAGCCGGTCTCTGTGCCGCCCTGCTGGGCCTGCTGGCAAGTCTGATGTTCAGCGACGGCCGGATTCTGCCCGGAGACGGGCTGCTGGAACCGATCAGCTACCTGGTGGCTTCGGGAGGGGTGATCTTCGTCGGCAGCCAGATCGGCTCGCTTCGCAAGCGCGCCCTCGCCAGCGAGAGCGGAGCCGAGCAGCGGGCCCAGGACGCAGCCCGTGTCGCGCGCGAGCTGAGCCTGTTGATCGACGGGGCGACCGAATACGCCATCTACATGCTCGACCCCCAGGGGCGGGTGATGATCTGGAACACGGGTGCCGAGCGTCTGAAGGGGTGGGCTGAGGCAGAAGCGATCGGTCTGGATCTCACGACCTTCTATCCCGAAGACGCACGCTTGGCCGGCAAGCCGAAAGCAGACCTGGACCGGGCGCGATCAGAAGGCTGGTTCGAGGAAGAGGACTGGCGGCTTCGCAAGGACGGATCGGAGTTCCTCGCCCATGTGTCGATCAGGGCGCTGATTGATCCGTCCGGCGACCTCCAGGGTTTCGCCAAGGTCTTGCGAGACATTACCGGTCAGCGGGCCAGCAAGCAGGCGCTTGAGGCCGGCGCAAGCCATCTGAGGTCGATCCTGGAAACGGTTCCGGATGCCATGGTCGTCATCGACCAGGGCGGAAAGATACTGTCCTTCAGCGCAGCCGCCGAACGTCTCTTCGGCCATCCGGAAGAGGCCGTGCTGGGCCTGGACGTGAACTGCCTCATGCCCGAGCCGGATCAGGGGCGGCATGTCGGATATCTGGAACGCTATGTCCGGACCGGGGTCCCCCATATCATCGGCACCGGTCGCAAGGTTCTTGGTTTGAAACGCGACGGAACGACCTTTCCGATGGAGCTGTCGGTGGGTGAGGCGGCCGGTGCCGGGCAGCGGGTGTTTACCGGGTTTGTCCGCGATCTTACGGCGAGCCAGCGCACCCAGGCGCGGGTCGAGGAACTGCAGGCCGAACTAATCCATGTCGCCCGGGTCAGCGGCATGGGCGCTATGGCCTCGACCCTTGCCCATGAACTCAACCAGCCGATCACGGCGGTGACCAACTATGTCGAAGCCGTGCGCGACCTTCTGGCCGAGCCCGATCCTGATGACTTACCGATGATCCGCGAGGCGCTGGTAGATGCGGCGGGTCAGGCCCTGAGGGCAGGTCATATCGTGCGACGCCTCAGGGACTTCGTTGCCCGGGGTGAGGTCGACAAGAGTGTCGAGGACGTCGAAGGCCTCGTGAGGGAGGCCACAGCCCTCGGGATGATCGGCCGTGAGAACAGCGCAAACGTCGCATTCAGTCTCGAGCCTGCGGGCGTCGCCGTCCTGGTGGACAGGATCCAGATCCAGCAGGTCCTGATCAACCTGATGCGAAATGCCGTCGAGGCGATGGCGGACCAGTCCGACCGCCGTCTTTGGCTGAGCAGTCAACGGGAGGCGGGCGGATTTGTCCGGATTTCCGTCTCCGACAACGGACCCGGTGTGGCCGAGACCGTTTCGGACCGACTGTTTACGGCCTTCGTCAGCACCAAACCCGACGGCATGGGCCTGGGGCTCTCGATCTGCCGCACGATCGTCGAGGCCAATGGTGGCCGGATCTGGTTCGAGCCCCGACCAGGCGGTGGCGCGCAGTTTCATCTCACGCTGCTCCAGACAGACCATGGAGCTGGCGATGGCGTCTAGGCGTATGATCCATATTGTCGATGACGAAGAGGCCATCCGGCGCTCTGCCGGCTTCATGCTCAGGACGTCCGGCTATGCCGTGACGAGCTTTGCGTCTGGCCCGGACTTCCTGCAGGCGACCAGATCCCTTGAAGCCGGATGCGTGCTTCTGGACGTGCGCATGCCCGACATGGACGGTCTCGAAGTGCAGCGGGAGCTGGCGCTGAGGGGCGTCGCCATGCCTGTCGTAATCCTGACGGGCCATGGCGACATCTCGATTGCGGTGCGGGCTATGCGGGCCGGGGCCGTCGATTTCATCGAGAAGCCGTTCGAGAAAAGCGTGTTCCTTGAGGCCATCGTCATCGCGTTCGAGCGCCTCGACGATTCGACCGGTCGGGCCACGCGGGCCAGGGACGCCGCCGTCGCGGTCGCCTGTCTGACGGCGCGCGAACAGGATGTCCTGCGGGGCCTTGCCCAGGGGATGCCCAACAAGACCATCGCTTTTGACCTGGGCATCTCGCCGCGGACCGTGGAGGTGCATCGGGCCAATCTTATGGCCAAGCTGCAGGTCAGCAGCCTTTCGGAAGCGCTGCGGATCGCTTTCGCGACCGGCCTTCAGAACCCGCCCTAGAGGACCATTACGTAGCGACTTCGGCAACGGCAGCGTGCGATCTGGTTGCAAGACTAAACCCCGGCAAGCCGTGCCCCATTGGCTGTTCATGACCCGAGATCCGAACCCGTCCGCGCGCCGCAGCCCGGAAATTCTGCTGGTGGTCAGCGCACATGATGTCCGGCGTGCGCTACAATTGCGGCTTCGTGGCCATGGTCTCGATGTCCGCGCCTATGGATCTGGTTCCGCATTGCTTGCCGATCCTCGTGCGGTCTCTGCCGCAGGCCTTGTCGCAGACGACCGTGCGGGCGGGGGCAATGGCTTCGGAGTCCTGAAAGGCTTGCGGGATCGCGGCTGGACGGGACCGGCGCTTCTGATCACGGAAACCCTTTCCGCCGAACTCACGCTTCGGGCTCGCGAGGCGGGTTTCAGCAAGGTCCTCGACAAGGCCGAACTGGATCGAACCCTTGTCGAGGTCGTCGACCGGATGCTGCAGTCGGCACGTCCCTCAGCGGCCTGAGCCGGGGAACGGAGCCCCTTCGCCGGGCCCGAGTGGTGCCTCGACGATCCGGCTCAGGATCTGTTCACCCGAGCGGTTCAGATGCAGGTCAGACTTGCGGCCGCCCAGATTGATGCCCTCGATGTCGAGACGGTCGACGCCGATCGGGAGACGCGGATCCGTGAGCCTGATCTGGCCGCTCCAGCCATCGACTGTTACGCCCAGACAGGCTTGCAGCATCATGAAGATGGAGCCGGCGGCCCAGGCCTGGGGCAGGCAGGCGACCGGATAGGCCACCGGAGGCTCGCCGGCGGTACGCGAAAAACCGCAAAGGAGTTCGGGCAGGCGCATTTCGAAATGGGCCGCCGTCTCGAACAACCCGGCCAGCATGCGGACCACCCCAAGACGCTCGCCATACTGCGCCATGCCCATGACACACAGGGCCGTGTCATGCGGCCATATGGAGCCGTTATGATAGGACATCGGGTTGAAGCGGGTCTCCCCCACGGCGAGGGTCCGCAAGCCCCATCCGGCATTGAAGACCGAGCCCAGGAGCGTATCGATGACCCGACGGGCGCGTTCTGGGCTGGGCAGGCCGCAGAAGAGCAGGTGGCCCGGGTTCGACCCCCTGACCCGGCAGGGCTGCCCGGCTCCGTCGATGGCCATGGCGTAGAAGCCGCGATCTTCCATCCAGAAGCGGTCCTCGACCGTCTGGCGCAGGGCCCCTGCACGTCCCGCCCACCGCTGGGCACTTTCCGGATCTCCGCGCCGCCGGGCCAGGGTGGCCATCCCCCTGAAGGCGGCAAAGGCGTAGCCCTGCACCTCGACAACGGCGATCGGGCCGATCGGAAATCGTCCGTCGATGTGGAAGACGCTGTCTTCGCTGTCTTTCCAGTTCTGGTTGGAGAGGCCGCTGGCCGCGCCACGCGCATAGTCGATCAGGCCGTCGCCATTGCTGTCGCCAAACTGTTCGATCCAGCCGATCGCCTTCAGCAGCGACGGCCACATGCCGTCGATGAAGGCCATGTCACCGGTCCGGTCGGCATAGGCGCAGGCCAGGGCGACGAACAGGGGCGTAGTGTCGACGCCGCCATAGTATCGGCCGAAGGGCAACTCCCCGAGCGCTGTCATCTCCCCCCGCCGGGTTTCGTGCATGATCTTGCCCGGCGCACTGTCCCGGAAGGCCGAGATCTCGACGGCCTGATGTTCGCTCAGATAGGCCAGGACGCCGCGAGCCAGTTCAGGCTGGATCCAGAGCATCTGCCAGGCGGTAATGATCGCGTCCCGGCCGAACGGCGTCGAGAACCAGGGAATCCCGGCATAGGGATAGGGGCCGGTGTCCAGTTCGGTGGTCAGCAGGGCCAGGTCTGCCCGCGACTTGTCGAGCCAGTCATTGAACAGACGACCCGAACTGTGAACCCGCGCCCCGCGTCGGATCCGGCTGCGCATGCTGAGACGGGCCCGCGCGGCGGCGGCCCGCCAGCGGCTTCGGACCGGGACGGGCGCGGCCTCGGGACCGATCTCGACATAGAGCTCGAACCGGTCATCAGCTGACAGCATGAACAGAAAGTCTGCGCTGGACGGCGTCAGCCGGCCGGGGGGCTCGGAGAAGCTGATGACACTCAGGCGCTGGATGGTGTCGAGACCGGTATAGGCGAAGGTGAGCGACCGGCCTTCCGCGACGGGGTCCTGGCGCAAGCCCTGGGCGCTTCGCTTCGAGCCGCGAACCTCGAACATGTCCCGGAAGTCAGCCGCCATTTCGAAGCGTACCGGCAGCATGACGAGGTCACGACTGTAGTTGGTGAACGTGATCCGCTCGTAGCAACGCTGATCCCATAGGAAACGCTTTCGCTCCAGATGGATGGCACCATGCTGAGCCGCTGATCCGGCCCCCAGGAGCGGCAGGTCCTGGTTGGTGGCATGACAGTTGAAAAACACGTTGTCCTGCGACACCGACGAGCTGAGGTGCGAGGGGGGCTTGCCGCCCAGGGTCAGGCGGTACTGTGACAGGACGCGGGTATCGTTGTGGAACAGGCCATCGCCGGTCCCGCCGATGTCCCCGAAGGCATCGGCCACCAGAAAGGTGTCCTGGTCCTTCAGGGCATAGAGTGGCGATGGCGGGCGGGGCTCGCCGGCCCGGTCCTCGCTCGAAACGTCGTCGGTCGCCGGGGCTGGTGACGGTTTGGCCAGATCGTCCATGATCCGTCCCGCGTCAGGCGCTTAGCGCGAGGCTCAGGGACGCGCCGGCAGACTGTATCCTTTGCGCATAAAGGACCTGATAGCGCCGTGCCATGGCCGTGGCTGAAAACCTGAGATCAAAGCGATCCCGTACAGCGCGGCGGCTCAGGCTGCTGAGGCGCGCGACGGCGTCGGCGGCTTCCTGTTCGCTGTTGACGATAAATCCGGTCAGTCCGTCTTCGATCACTTCACGGACTGAACCCCTGTCATAGGCGATCACCGGCGTCCCGGCCGCCATGGCTTCGATCATCACCAGACCGAAGGGCTCCGGCCAGTCGATCGGGAAGAGAAGGGCATCGGCCCCGCCGAGGAACGCGCCCTTGTCCCTGTCCCCGATCTCGCCGATGAACTCGACCAGGGGGTCCGAAAGCAGGGGTTCGACCACCTCGTGGAAATAGGCCCGGTCAGCCTGGTCGACCTTGGCGGCAATTTTCAGACGACGCCCGGCGCGACGAGCGATGGCGATGGCGCGATCCGGCCCCTTTTCCGGCGAGATGCGACCGAGAAAGGCCAGGTAGCCTTCGGTCTGCTCCTGGTGTTCATGGCTGTCGGTGTGGATGCCGTGCAGCACTGTCCCGACCCAGTTGGCATCAGCCAGGTGCGCACGCTGCGAGTCCGAGATCGAGACGAGACCAAACTCGGGATAGCGTCTGTAGAGTTTGGCCAGATCCTTCATGTCCAGGCGACCGTGCAGGGTCGTCAGGGTCTTTCCGGCCATGTCGGCGAACAGGCCAAATTGCAGCATGTCGGTGTGGAAATGGATGAGGTCGAACTGATCTGCGCGATCCCTGACCTCAAGCAGCATCGAGAGGTGAGCGGCGAGATCGGATTTCAGCGGCGCTGGGTCCAGGCGGATCGCCTGGTCGCGAACCACGACCAGCCTCGCCTTGGTCTCCGCTTCAGCGCTGGCGAACAGGGTGACCTCATGTCCCAGTTCGACCAGGGCATCGGACAGGTGGGCCACGACTCGTTCGGTGCCTCCATAGAGGCGCGGCGGCACGGCTTCATAGAGTGGCGGGACCTGGGCGATGCGCATGACGGGACTGTCCCCAACGCGGGCCGAACTTGGACCGCATCATGACAATCCATCGTCAGGCCGAGAGGTTCCGCACGTGGCAGTCCGGTCCAGTTGAGCAAGACCTCGGGTCCATCTCCGAGCCGATATCGAGTTCAGATAAGAAATCGAATTTAAAGGACTTTTCCCGGCCCCGTAGTGTGGCGGCAGTCCTTGTCGGATTGTGTGGTGGCGGAGAGGGTGGGATTCGAACCCACGGTGCCCTTCCAGGCACGCCGCATTTCGAGTGCGGTACATTCGACCACTCTGCCACCTCTCCATTGGGTGCCGTTCGAGAGCTGTTTTGAGCTGCCCGAGGTCGAGGGCGCGATACCTAGCGGCGTCGTCGCGGTAACGCAAGTCCCTATTGCGGCCTTTGTGTCGCGGTCACGTCGTGGTCCGCAAAACCCTCTGGGTGCAGCGGAAAAGCGCAGGTGTCTTGTCCGTCGTCCAGGTGGTCACGACGGCTCCCCGGAACCTGTCGCCCCCTCAGGCTTGGCGCGCCAAGCACAGGGCTGGCGATCAGGGGCGAGGGCGCGTGGGCGCCTAAAGGGAATGGATGTCTACGGGCGGAAAGCGCCGGCCGTCTTCAGTCTCCGGCGGCAGCTTGCCGGAGCGGATCGCAACCCGCAGGGCCTCGGCCGGATAGGGGAGTGGCGGCAAGGTGGAGTCGGCAGTCTGGCGGGCCGCGACGAAGTCTGAGGCCGCGATCCCGTCACGCAACTGGATGTTGCCGGTTCGCTGCTGGGTCACGGTGGTCGCAGCCCGGCCGGCCGAATCCTCCCAGCCGGCCATCAGGCGGGTGTCGCCCGGCAGGGACAGGAAGCGTCGGGCCGCAGCATAGAGCCCCTCGGCATCGGCCCCGAACAGATCGCAGCGGCCGGTTCCGATCTCGGGAGCCAGAACGGTATCACCGGTGAAGAGGACGTCGCCGATCTGGTAGGCACAGGCCCCGGGCAGGCGGCCGGTAATCGCGTGGGCGGTGATCTCCAGGCCGCCCATCGGCATGACCTCACCGTCCTGGGCCAGCTTGTCGAAATCCCAGCCGTCCAGGTCAACGCCATCCTCACCCAGGGCGGGGGCCAGGCGCTTGAGACTGTCGACCACGCCGGCACCGATACAGACCGAAGCGCCCGTTTCATATTTCAGGTGACCGGCAGCGGACATGTGAGCGGTATGCAGGCCGGTTTCCAGGATCCAGGTCGGACCCATGTCCCGGGCCCGGATGTCGGCAATAATGGCGTCAACAAAGGCGGTATCGACCGCCTGGGTCTCGGGATCAAAGTCCAGGACCGGGTCGACGATCGCGCACAGCAAGGTGGCCGGATCGACAACGAGGTAAGTCACCGTCCCCGTGGCGGGGTGATGGTGCGCGATGATTTCCGGCTGCATGCGAACGCCTGAGAGGTCCCGATCAGCGCTACCGTGAAGCAAAGCCGTTAAACATCAGCGAACGGCGCACCTGTCCGCCGGGCTGGCAGCAGGGCTGAGCGAGAATGGCGGAAGTCAGTGTCCGCTTTCGAGGGTGCATGGGCTGCGGGCCCCGCGCATTTCAGTCGCCCAAAGCGGCTCAACATAACGCCCGCCGTCCCTGAACGCCGGGGCGCAGCCTTCTGGCGGCGGTCTGCCCTCGCTGCCAACGGCCAGGGACACCGCGACGGACTGCTGCTTTCCGCCGCGGCTCCAGCGCCCAGGATGGCCGTAGCCCAGATTGTCCCCGCTCCAGCCGGTGGGTCCCTGGCCCATCATCTCGCCATGGCCGAAGTCGTCACGGGACCAGAAGACAGCCTGCTTGCCGAAATCGGTTTGCGAAACGGCAATCCCCAGGGTCGCGCTCTCGCCGATTGGAATCAGGGTCGAAACATAGGCGCTGCGATAGCCGCCGGTGCCGATCGTTACGCCGGCAGAGCCATGGATTTTGCGCGGAGTGTCGTCGTCGCGACCAATCACGCCGGGCGCGTCCCCGTCGAGCTGTACGGGGGGAGAGGCTGCCAGCCAGGCTGCGATCTGCTCCTCCGTGGTCAGAGCCCTGGTCGTCGGCGCGGCGGCAGCATTGGCCGCTTCCAGCTTCTGGGCCTGTTCGGCGCCCTTGAGGTCGGGCTTCCGGGCGGCGGTCGAGACAGCCTCATCGGCCCCCGTCAAAGTCTGGGCCAGGGCCGGCTCGGTCAGGGTCAGGGTCAACAGGACGGCAAGTATCGGGCGTGAGATGGTCATCGGCTTTCCGGAGACAGGTCGCCAAAAGCCTTAGGCCCTTTTGTCAGCCCAATTAGGGCGCGATTGTTGCGCGGCTGCAAGGCCGGTCCCATCACAGGCCCAGGAGGCCTGCCTCCAATGCGGCCATGTCAGGCGGGAGGGGGGTCTCGAAACGAAGAGCCTCGCCGCTGATCGGATGAACAAAGCCGAGCACGGCCGCATGCAGGGCCTGCCGCTCGAAGCCGGTCTCGTCGAGGATGGCCCGCACGCCGGCACCGGGTTGTCCGCCGCCATAGACTGGATCGCCAAGGCAGGGGGTACCCTTGCTGGTCAGGTGGACGCGGATCTGGTGAGTCCGGCCTGTCTCCAGCCGGCAGGCGACCCGCGCGGCCAGAGGCTTTTCAGCCGGTCCGAAGACCTGCTCGACGCTGTAGTGGGTAATCGCTTCGCGCCCGCCGCTCTTGAGGATGGCCATCTTCTTGCGGTCGTGGGGCGAACGCCCCAGCCGGGTCTGGATCGTGCCCCGCCCGGGATAGGGTGCCCCCCGGGTCAGGGCGATGTACAGGCGGTCGATGTCGTGACTTGCGAAGAGCTTCGAGAGGCCCTGATGGGCAGCATCGGTCTTGGCGGCGACCATCACGCCGGAGGTCTCCTTGTCCAGGCGATGGACAATACCGGGGCGCGCGACGCCGCCGACACCGGACAGGCTGCCCCGGCAGTGGTGCAACAGGGCATTAACCAGGGTGCCGCTGAAGTTGCCGGGGGCGGGATGGGCGGCCATGCCGGCCGGCTTGTCGATCACGATCAGGTCGGCGTCTTCGTACAGCACCGTCAGCGGGATGTTCTCCGCTGTCGGTTCCGCCGGCGTCGGTGCCGGTATGCCCAGCCGGTAGAGGCCCGGACGGGCCTTCTGGGAGCCGTCCGTGACGGTCGCACCGTCAAGGGTCAGTCGTCCGTCGGCCAGGAGGGCCTGCAGCCGGGCACGGGACAGGCCTTCGAAGCGGGGGGCAAGGGCCTTGTCCAGACGCTCGCCGGCCTCGGAGGGCGTGAGGGCGACTTCCAGCCAGGTTTCGGATCCGCTTTCTGAAGGCTCGCCATCGAGCTCGTCGATCTCTTCGTCGAGCGGGGTCAAGGCTGTTTCGGATCCGTATCGACGCTCGGCGGAAGCGGTTCGGGGGCCCCCGAAAGCGTCAGGTCGAAGACCGATCCGCCCGGGCCGGTCTCGACCAGCACAAGGTCGCCGCCATGGCCCTGGGCCAACTCGCGGGCGATGGCCAGGCCAAGGCCGGTCCCGCCGCGCCGGACCGACCCGACGAACGGCTGGAACAGATTGGCCTGGGCGCGGGCCGGAACGCCCGGACCATCGTCGGAGAGCCTCAGGACACTATGGCCGTCGACCCGCCGCAGCTCGATGAAGATCCGGCCCTTGCGGCCGCGGTCCGGCGCGCCTTCGATCGCCTCCCGGGCATTGCGCAGCAGGTTGGTCAGGATCCGGTGCAGCTGGTCCGGGTCTGCCAGCACCTGCTCCCGGGCATCAATCACCGTCTCCAGCGCCACGCCGCCGGGCGTGAGGCCGGAGTCCTCGGCCGCCATCTCCAGCGCGGGACGCAGCGGGATGGTTCGCGAGACCGGTGCAGGCTCCCGGGATTTGCCATAGGCCATGACGTCGCTGGCCAGGGTGATGGCCCGGTCCAGGGCGCGCTCCAGGCGCGGCAGGGCCTGGGCCACCTTGGGGTCGCCGAGGGCCGCCAGACGGTCCGAGGCCATCTGGGCGCTGGTCAGCATGTTTCGCAGGTCGTGATTGATTTTGGCGACCGCCTCGCCCAGGGCCGCGAGGCGGGCCTTGGACGCCAGCGCTGTCAGCAGGTCGGTCTGCATGCGGTCCAGCTCCAGCTCGGCCCGGCCGATCTCGTCCCGACGGGTCGAGACCACAATGCGGGCGGCGGGGTCGTCAGGATCGGCGCGAAACTGCTCCATGGCGCGGGTAATCCGCTGCATGGGCCGAACCAGGAAGATGTTCAGGAACAGATAGACAAAGAAGCCGGCGAGGCCGGCCACAAACACCGTCACTCCGGTCAGCCGCCAGAAATAGCTGACTAGTTGGGCCTTCAACGGCGCATCGGGCAGGACGACCTCGACGAACTCGGCCTTGCGGAAACGGGGCTCGGCCATCACGCGGACCATGCTGCCCGGCGGGCTCGTCAGGGTGAAGAACGGTGCGGCCAGCCACGAGCCGGGGTTCTGGCGGCGGAGATCGACCAGATAGGGCGTTTGCATCGGAGCCTTGGGCGGCAGCACCAGCCGCCGCGCTCCGTCGACCTGGACGGCGACCGTCACGGCCCCGGCCTGATCGAACAGCTGGCCGGCGACTGGGTCGCTCACTCGCAGTTCAGGATCGCTTTCAGCAATGGTCGAGGCCAGTTCCCCGGCCCGGACCCGGTCCAGCAGCCATTGCTCTTCATAGGCGGCCAGGGTCGGCGGCAGGATCATCAGGCCGGCCAGGGTGACGACGAAGGCGGTGAAGAGCAGCAGGCGCGCCGACAGGCCCCGTGGCCACGGGAAGCGCCGTCTGGGCGGCGCGCTCGGGTTGTCCTGCGGCGAGACCGTCTCGGTCATGACCTTGAGTTACTTCACGTCGGGGGCGGGGGCAACGCGCCCACGCCGCCAATGGCGCCACAGTGGCGGCAGAAACGCCAGTGCCCCCATGCCGATGATGGGCAGATAGACCCGGGGAGACATCAGGCTGTCGAGCGAAACCGGTCCGCTCTGGGCGAAGACGTGTCCCAGGCCCGACCCAATGCCGGCATAGACAAACGAGCTCGGCAGCATGCCGAGGAAGGACGCTGACAGAAAGGTCCCGAAGGGCACTTCCATGAGCCCTGCGGCGACATTGACCAGCAGCAGCGGAAAGGCCGGGATCAGCCTCAGGGTCAGCAGGTAGGCAAAGGCGTTCTCGCGAAAGCCGTCCTCGACCTTCAGCAGCAGCGGGTTCTTCCAACGGCGCAGGAAGTCGCCGAACGCGGTCTTGCAGACCAGATAGACGACGGTAGAGCCGCCCGTCGCGCCGCTGACGGCCGCTGCCCCGCCCAGAAAGGGACCAAACAGGTAGCCCCCCGACAGGGACAGGATCAGGGCCCCGGGCAGCGAAATCGAGACGGTAGCGACATAGACCGTCAGGTAGATCAGAACGCTCAGAACGGGTCGCTGACGGGCAAATTCCCGCAGGCTCTCGCCCTGGGCGCGCAGTTCCTCCAGCGACAGATGCTCGGCAAGGCCGCTGACCAGGGCCGTGACCAGCAGCGCGACCAGCAGGGCAACGGGGCCGTACCGCCGCAATAGCCCAAGGGCACCAGGACCGGTCATGCGGTCCCGATCGCGTCCTCGACGCCGGCAAAGCCGTCGGCACGCAGGCGGGCGGCAAGGTCTTTCTTGATGCGAACCACCAGACCTGGGCCGCCATAGACCAGCGCCGAATAGAGCTGCACGGCCCGGGCTCCTGCCCGGATCTTGGCATAGGCTCCGGCACCGTCGGCGATCCCGCCGGCCCCGATCAGGGCCACACGGCCCGCCGTGGCGGCGTGGAAGCGTTTCAGGACAACCGTCGAAGGCTCCAGCAGCGGCGCGCCGGAGAGGCCGCCCGTCTCGCCGGCCTGGGCCGAAGCCAGGCTTTCAGGGCGGGCGATCGTCGTGTTGCTGACAATGATGCCGTCCAGGCCACTGGCGACTACGGTCTCGACAATGGCCTCGACCTCGCCGTCTTCCAGATCGGGGGCAACCTTCAGGAAGATCGGATAGTCGCGGCCCGAGCTGGCCTTGAGTCCGATCCGGGTCTCGGCCAGCCGGCCCAGAAGCTCCTCGAGCGCCGCCCGGGTCTGCAGGGCGCGAAGTCCGGGCGTGTTGGGCGAGGAGATGTTGGCCGTAAAATAGTCCGACAGACCCCAGAGGCGGCTCAGGCCGGTCACATAGTCGGCGATGCGGTCAGTGGCCTCCTTGTTGGCCCCGATATTGGCTCCGACAATTCCGGGTCTTCCCTTGCGCCGGGTCAGGCCGGCTGCAAAGGCCTCAAGACCCTTGTTATTGAAGCCCATGCGGTTGATCACGGCCTGGTCTTCAGTGAGCCGGAAGAGCCGGGGGCGGGGGTTGCCGGCCTGGGGCAGG
>NZ_QAII01000106.1 GCF_003060965.1 Caulobacter sp. HMWF025
ACATAGGTGTCGTTGCCGAGGCCGCCGATCATGCGGTCGCCGCCGAGGCCCCCGTCGAGGGTGTCGTTGCCGCTGCCGGCGGTCATGACATTGACGATGGCATTGCCGGTGCCGGCGAAGTTGCCGGTGCCGATAAAGACCAGGTTGTCGACATTGTCGGTCAGGCTGTAGGCCGCCAGCGAGGTACGGACGACGTCATAGCCGTCGTTGAACGCTTCAACGACCACGGTCCCGGCATTGCGCACGATGTAGGTGTCGTTGCCGCCCGCGCCGCGCATGGTGGCCGCGCCGCCGCCGTCGTCGAGGGTGTTGAGCGCCGAGTTGCCGTCCAGCAGCATGGCATTGAGATTGCCGGTCAGGTTCAGGTTGGCCGTCCCGGTCAGGACGGCGCGCTCGATCATCGCGCCGGCCGTCACCACCCAGTTCTTCGAGACCTGGACCGTGTCATAGCCACCGCCCGCCAGCTCGACGACGACGTCGCCGGCATTGTCGACGACATAGAGGTCATCGCCCGCGCCGCCGACCAGGGAGTCGAGACCGACGCCCCCGTCCAGGGTATCGGCCCCGCCGGCCCCGATCAGGGTGTCGGCCAAAGCCGTCCCGACCAGGTTGACGGCCACGGCCGCCGCATCCGTCGTGATGATCTGGTCGGAGAACCAGAGCTGTTCGACGCCCACCAGCCAGTCGGTGCCTTCGCCGCCGCTGACCAGGGTATCGCGCACCGTGAAGGCGCCCGTACCGGTCGGGGTGACGACATATTGCGAGCGCGGGCCGGCATAGACGGCGGCATCGGTGCCCGAGCCGCCGTTCAGGCTGTCGTTGCCCAGACCGCCGGCCAGCACGTCGTTGCTCGCCCCGCCGGTCAGGCTGTCGGCCGCGCCGGTCCCGGTCAGCCACAGGCTGACGGCCACGCTGGCGGCCGTGACGGTCTGGTCGGAGAAGGCCAGGCGTTCGACGCCCTGCAGGCGGTCAATGCCGTCCGGGCCGCTGACTACAAAGCCGCCGGTGCCGTCGCTATAGATCTTCGAGGCGGCCAGGGTGCCACCGAACCGGGCCGTATCGGTACCGGCTCCGCCGATCAGGCTGTCATGGCCCAGGCCGCCGGTCAGGACGTCGTCGCCGGTGCCGCCGGTCAGGGTCTCGGCCGAGGCCGTACCCGTCAGCCAGAGCGCGGTGGCCGCCGAGGCGGCCGTGACGGTCTGGTCGGAGAAGGCCAGGCGCTCGAC
>NZ_QAII01000107.1:0-31738 GCF_003060965.1 Caulobacter sp. HMWF025
CTCAACCGCGCTGAAATCCCGCACTGGAACTTTGACCGGGCGGCGTCAGGGGCACGCAGGGAATGGAACCGGTTGCTGGCCCGCGCCACCATCGAGGGGCCACGCGAACAGCAGCGGATCTTCACGACCGCGCTCTATCACGCCTTCCTGCATCCGTCGGTGATCTCCGACCGCGATGGCCGTTGGCGCGGTCCGGACGGCCGCATTCGCAAGGCGAAACACGGCCTGCGCTACTCGACCTTTTCGCTGTGGGACAGCTTCCGCGCCGCCATGCCGCTCTACACCCTGCTAGTGCCCGAGCGGGTCGATGATTTCGCAGGCAGCCTGCTCGACCATGCCGAGGCCAGCGGCCGCCTGCCGATCTGGCCGATCTGGGGCGGCGAGACCGGCACGATGATCGGCGAGCCCGCCTTGCCGGTGCTGGCCGATGCCTGGGCCAAGGGCTTCCGTGGCTTTGACGGCCGGCGCGCCCTGGCCGCCATGGTCCGAACCTCAACGGAAGATGCCGCCCTGTCGCAATGGAGCGTCCTTGACCGCTACGGCTACTACCCCTTCGATCGCGTGGAGGGGGAAGCGGTCTCGCGGACACTGGAGGCCGGCATCGGCGATGATGCCGTCGCCCGGATGGCTACCCTGCTCGGTGAGCCCACGACTGGGCAGCGCTTTGCCCGTCGGGCGGGGTCCTGGCGCGCCCTGATCGACCCCGAAACCCGGCTGACGCGCGGCCGCGATAGCCAGGGCAACTGGCGCACGCCGTTCGATCCGCTGATGCCGACCTCGCCCCTGAACAATCCGGGCGACTACACCGAAGCCAACGCCTGGCAGTACAGTTGGACCCCGGCCTTGCATGACCCCGAGGGTCTGCGCGACGCGATGGGCGGCGCGGCCGCCTTCCGCGCCATGCTCGATCGCTTCTTCTTCGACCTGCCCCCGACCAAGGGCGCGGCCTATCTCGGCCAGGAAGCGATGATTGGCCAGTATGCCCATGGCAATGAGCCCAGCCACCACGTCGCGTGGCTCTATGCCTTCACCGACAAGCCAGAGACCGGGCACAGGCTGGTGCGGCGGATCGCCCACGACTTTTACAAGGACAGGCCTGACGGCATCATCGGCAATGAAGACGCTGGCCAGATGAGCGCCTGGTACATCTTCGCCACCCTGGGTTTCTATCCGGCCCAGCCGGCCAGCGGTCGCTATGTCCTCGGCATTCCGCTGGTCGAGCGGGCCCGCATCGAGGTCCCGGGCCGTAAGGCGCTGATCATTGAGCGCCAGGGCCAGGGGGATCACCTGTCGGGCTTCACAAGGGACGGCCTGCCGCTATCGGCTCCCGCCATTCCGCATAGCCAGCTGATCTCGGCGGGGCGGCTTGAGTTTGCCACCTCTGCGGGTCAATGAGCTGGCCGATCCACGACGCCTTGGGGCAAGGTCTGGAACGCGGTCACTGTCATGCCGGGGACATCGGTCGCCGCTAGACAGAAGCCCCGTTCAGGAGTCCGGCAGGAAGTGCCATGTCCCCACTAGACCGCCGCGCCTTTCTCCTGTCAGCCACCGCGGCCCTGGCCCTGCCGCCGGCTGTCGCCAGAGCCCTGGCCATTGATGCCGATGTCCGCACCGGAACCCTGAAGGACGTCGAACATGTGGTGATCCTCATGCAGGAGAACCGGGCCTTCGATCACTATTTCGGCGTGATGAACGGCGTCCGGGGCTTCGGTGACCGGTTCCCGATCCCGGTGCCGAACAGCCCAGGCGTTGAGAACCGGACCGTCTGGACCCAGGTCAATGACACCGGCGCGGGCGGTCCACCCCAGGTGTCACCCTTCCCGTTGGACACGGTCTCGACCTTTGCCCACATGCGGGTCGAGGGCACGCCCCACAGCTGGGCCGATGCCCAGGCGGCCTGGAACGAAGGCCGCATGAACCGCTGGCCGGCCGCCAAGACCGAACGGGCCATGGGCTATTACCGCCCCGAGGACATCCCGTTCCAGTATGCAATGGCCGATGCCTTTACCCTGTGCGACGCCTATCACTGCTCGACCCAGACAGGGACCAACACGAACCGGCTGTTCCTCTGGACGGCGACCAACGACCCTTCGGGGCAGTTCGGCGGCCCTTCCATTTCCAACAGCCACGATAGCTTGGTCGCCGACGGCGGCGCGGCCGATCCCTATCGCTGGACGACCTATGGCGAGCGCCTGCTGGCCGCCGGCGTCAGCTGGCGGATCTACCAGGACATGGCCGACAACTTCACCGACAATCCCACGGCCGGCTTCAAGACCTATCGCGACAGCCATGACGGCCTGCCGGGCTCGGACCCGCGCCTCAAGGCCCTGGCCCTGTCGACCCGCAAGCTGGACGGCCTGCGCGAGGATGTCCTGTCCGGGGCCCTGCCGCAGGTCTCCTACATCGTCGCCCCGGCGGCCGATTCAGAGCACCCCGGCCCCTCCAGCCCGGCCCAGGGCGCAGACTATACCGCACGGGTGATCGACGCCCTGACGGCCGACCCGAAGGTCTGGGCCCGCACCGTGCTGCTGGTCATGTTCGACGAGAATGACGGCTTCTTCGACCATGTCCCGCCGCCGGCACCGCCGTCCATCGCGACGGACGGCACCGTGCTGGGGGCCTCCACCGTCGACACGGCCGGCGAGTACCACCACGTCCGTAATCCCACTGAGGCCAAGGCCGAACGCGAAGAGCTGATGGGCCGGCCGTATGGGCTGGGTCCGCGCGTCCCGCTCTATGTGCTTTCGCCCTGGAGCCGGGGCGGGTGGGTCAATTCGCAGGTCTTCGACCACACTTCTGTGATCCGCTTCATGGAAGCGCGTTTCGGGGTCAAGGAGCCCAATATCTCGCCCTGGCGCCGTGCCGTCTGCGGCGACCTGACCAGCGCCTTTGATTTCAAGGCCCCGAACACGACGCCCTTCGTCCAGGCCCTACCGAGCACCGAGGCCACGGCGGCAAAGGCTGCGGCCCTGCCGGCGACGACCGTGCCGCCGACACCCACGACCCTGGCTGTACCGGTCCAGGCGACAGGGCCGCGACCGTCACGGGCCCTGCCCTATGCGTTGCGGATCGACGAGCAGGCCAGGGACAACCGGCAGGGGCTGAGCCTGGCCAATGACGGCAGGCAGGCAGCCGTCTTCCATGTCTATGACCGGCTCCGGCTGGAGCTTCCGCCGCGGCGCTTTACCGTTGAACCGGGCCGGGAGTTGACCGCCCTTTGGCCTGCGGGAGCCTATGACCTCTGGGTGCTGGGCCCGAACGGCTTCCACCGCCACTACATCGGCACGGCACCAGGCCGGGAGCCCACGCTGGGTGTCTCGGTGTCTCAGGCCGGACAGCTCACGCTGAGCCTGCGCAATTTCGGAGATGTCATTCGGAAGGTTTCGGCAACCCCGAACGCCTACAAGACTGCCTTCCGGCCCTGGAGCCTGGACCTGCCGCCGTCACGCACTGTCCGGCACCTGTTGAACGTCAAGGGGACGGGCGGCTGGTACGACCTGTCTATCGAGGCTGACGGCTATCTGCGCCGGCTTGCAGGACGGCTGGAGACGGGCCTCGATAGCATCACGGATCCCGCCATGGGCGGCGCCGCCGTCATGGATCAACTGTTCCGGCTCTAGACGCCAGAGACCAACGCGGCAGTGCCTTCAGACGGCGGCCTGCCGCGTCCCCTCGGGTCCTTCGGCAACGTCCGGCTTGCGCCGCAGGAAGTAGATCCCCGCCAGAAGGGTGCAGGCGACCCCGACGACGCTGGTCGCATAGGCACTGGCGGTGAAGAAGGCCAGCCAGTCCAGACGCACCATGGCGAAGTTGCGCCAGAGCAGCAGCGCGACACTGCCCAGATAGCCCGAGGCGTCCGCCAGATAGATCAGGAAGCCTGCCGTTCCGATCCGGCCGCTGAAGGCGATCATGCGATCAAACAGCATGGCATTGAACGGCGTATAGGCCATGTAGAGGCCGGCCCCGGTCATGATCATCCAGACCAGCGGCGAGAGCAGATGCGCCTGGAAGGCCAGGGTCGACAGGCCCAGGATCAGGAAGCCGGCCAGAATGACGCCGTGCATGACCAGCAGCGCCCGCAGGTTGTCGCGCACCAGCATGACCGCCGCCATCACCGCCAGGGCAATCACCGCGACCGGAAACTCGCTGGCGGTAAAGACGCCTGAGGCCTCGCCGAACCCCAGGGCGCTCCAGATCTCGGCGGCAAAATTGTCGCGGAAGTCCCGGAACGCCGTCAGAAGCACATAGGCCATGACCAGCAGCACCACACCGGGGGCATAGGCCGCCAGGAAGGCCCGGCGCTGGTCCCGGTTCATAGGCTGGCGACGCACGCGCGCCGCCTCATCGGCGGGACTGGGCGGCGGGAGCTGAACCAGGGCCCAGACTGAAAGGGCCAGCAGCGGCAGGAACAGCGCGCCGGTCGCCGCCGGCATCCAGAATGGCGAGACATGCACCTCGACCATCAGCCACTTGCCCACCGACTTCACGACACCGGACGAGAGGATGAAGCTGGCACAGAGGATTGCGCCCAGAACCTCGGACGTCCGACGCCCTTCCATATAACCAAACACCAGGCCCCAGATCATGCCCAGGGGCAGGCCGTTGAGGAACAGGGCCGCCACATTCCAGGGCGCGGGAACCACGGCGAAGGCCAGCAGGGCCAGCCAGGCCGTGCCGATCAGTCCCAGGATGGCCGCGCCGCGTCGCGCCGGTGCGATCTCGGAGATCACCTTGACTCCGATCAGCTTTGAGGCGGCATAGCCGGCGACCTGGGCCAGGACCAGGGCGATCTTGTAGTCAATCGCCAGGGTCCAGCCGTCGACCTCGCCGAACGTCGCCGCCGCGAACGGCTTGCGAAAGGCATACATCGAGAAGTAGGCGCAGAAGCCGGCAAGCCCCGCGAACAGCGTGAACGCCAGCGGATTGGCTCGCTCCAGCCAGCGTCGTGGGGCCGTGCTCATCGAAACGCTCCAATTGAAGCAGCTGGTCTAGACCACGTCCACGACAGCCGGATGACGGGAACACACGGGTGGAAGCCGGGCCACCGCGCCCTAGCGGACCCGGATGTCCACACTGACCTTCAGGGCGTCGTGTCGCCAGTGTTCCCGATCAAATTCGACGACCTGCCCCTGGGCATTGTAGCAGGTCCGCTCAACGCTGAGGCCGGGCAGACCAGACTTGACCCGCAGGGCCTCGGCCTCGTCACGGATCAGGGCGCAGGGCCGCATGTCCACCTTGTTGCGGGCAACTCCGATGCCATAGACCGATTTGAGGACCGAGGTCAGCGAACCGTCGAGATCATGCTTGATGAGACCCGGAGCCAGGGAGGCGTCGACAACGATACTTTCGATCAGGACGGCCCGGTCGTCGATCGAGCGACGGCGGCGAATCCAGTACATCGGTGCGCCGACCGGTCGCGAGAAAATCTGCGCCAGCTCGGCATCGCAAGGGATTTCGACCTTGCTCAGGGTCTCCGTTGCCGGCCGCCGGCCCTGGGCTTCGACATAGGACATGAAGCCTTCCCACCGGGTCGGATCATAGACCACGGGGGGCGGCGAGACGTACCAGCCACTCCGGTCGCGCCGGTAGATCAGCCCCTCGGCTTCCAGCTGGAAAAGCGCCTCACGAATCGTACCGCGAGCAACCCCGCCGCCGATCTGGAGCTGGCGCTCCGACGGCAGTTTCTGGCCAGCCCTGAACTCGCCGCTGACGATCCGAACGGCGATGTCGTCTCGTACTCCAAGATAATGGAGGGTGTCGGACTGCTGCATCGGAAGAACCTGCCGGCGGTCGAATCCCGCCATGGCGCGAGGATGGAAGCCCACTACCCCAAGGTCAAGAAAGCCGGTCTCAGGCTCACGACTTTCCGCCCGCGATCAAGGATTCACGAAAGTTTCGCCGAATGCCACTTCAATCTGGTCTATACCAAACTGAGATTTTCGGAGATGAAGGCCATGACGACGGACCGCCCGGCCGGACATCTTGCAACCGAACCCACCAGCCACGCCGACCCCGGCATCAGTGCCATACGCCTCTAGCTGCAC
Source organism: Caulobacter sp. HMWF025 (assembly GCF_003060965.1). Lineage (GTDB taxonomy): Bacteria > Pseudomonadota > Alphaproteobacteria > Caulobacterales > Caulobacteraceae > Caulobacter. Next base: position 6,045 of record NZ_QAII01000107.1, read on the forward strand.
AGCCCAAGCCTCCAGCTCCCACGACCCTTTCGGATCCCTCATGACCTGCAACGCAGCGGCCGATGCCTTCGTGGCCGACCTCACGGATGTCTTCAATCGTCTCGGCCATCTCCGCTACGGCGAAGGCGTAAGCCAGATGCAGCATGCCCTCCAGACCGCCCACCACGCCAAGCTCGACGCGGCCCCGCCGGCCATGATCGTCGCCGCCCTGCTCCACGATATCGGCCACATGATGCAGAAGGCCGGTGAGGACGCCGCCGACCTCGGCATTGATACCCGCCATGAACAGATCAGCGCCGGCTTTCTTGCGCGCGCCTTCAGCCCTGAAGTGACCGAGCCGGTCCGCCTGCACGTCGCGGCCAAACGATACAGGGTCACAGTCGACCCAGCCTATCTGGAGCGCCTCAGCCCGGCTTCCGTGCAAAGCCTGGCCCTGCAGGGTGGCCCGATGGCACCCGGTGAGGTCGACACCTTCCTGACTGACCCTATGGCCCAGGCGGCTCTGCGACTGCGATCCTATGACGAGGCCGGGAAAGCTCCCGACGCAGAGGTCGCGGGCTTCGAGACCTATCATGACCTGCTCCGCGCGGAGATCGGGCGCGCGGGTATCCTGTAACCCCTTCAGGCAGGGATGCGGCTCAGCGGCGGGACCTCGCCGCGTGCGATCCGTCCCTCGATGTCGGCCAGGACCGGGCCCAGTCCGGCGACACTCTCGACCACATAGTGGGCCCCGGCCTCATAGAGAGCCTTGGCCGAGGCCGTGACCCGGGCTTCGCGATCGGCCGACGGCAAGCCCTCAAACGCCTTCTGATCGAGGCCGATCCCATTGCCCGAAGCCGACAGACCGACCGTCCAGGCTCCAACCTCAAGCCCTTCCTGGATGCCGACGGTCGCATCGTCGACCTTGACGCAGGCCCGGGCCGGCCAGGCGCCGAGTTCGACCAGGGCCTTCCACATCATCAGGGGTGAAGGGCGTCCGAACCGGGTTTCGCCGGCGCAGACGACGACATCCGGCGCATAGCCCTGGGTGTCCGCCAGGGGGAGGATGTCAGCCATCATCGGCCGGGTGTAGCCGGTGGTGGATCCGATCGGCACGCTCCGGCTGCGAAGGTCTGCAACGATCTGGGCGGCTCCGGGGATCAGCCGGGCGCAGTCGCGGGCCGCCGCCTGCATCCTGGGTTCAACGGCATCGTGCAGGCGGGAAACATCCTCTTCGGCCGGATCGGTGCCGAAGCGGGCGAACCAGAGCGCGGCGATGCGCGGCATGGCCAGCAGGGCCCGCACATGGTCACGCTTGGCCCGGCCCATATCTGCCCGTGCCTCAGCCTCGGTAATCTCGATGCCCGCCTCGGCAAACACCGCGCGCAGGGCCACAACCGGGGCCCGACAGCCAAAATCGATCATCGTTCCGGCCCAGTCGAAAACTACGGCACGGATGGGGCTGGGCGACAGGGACAGCGTCATTGGCATTCACCCAGGAGTTCGGAGATGACGTCCTCGGCCAGGCCGAAGGCTGTGGAGGCCCCGGTGCCGCTGGTCACGCTGACCAGACGAACGCCGGGCATGGGGGTCTCGACCAGGCTGTGGCCGGCGGCCGAAGCATAGGTTCCCGTCCAGCGCTCCAGCACAGGGGGCGCGGCCTGGCCGAACACGGCGGCGAACTCCTCAAGGATCAGGGCATCGACGTCGGCATGGCCAAACGGGTCGGGTGTCGCGGCATAGTGGTGGCTGTCACCGACCACCAGCGAACCATCCGCGCTCTGGACGACGATCAGATGGATGCCATTTTCGAGATGACGGCCCTGCTCGGCCAGAAGCCGGGCCCGAAGCGGCTCGGCCTGCGGCAACTCGGCATAGCCGAGATAACGGACCAGGCCGAGGTCCGACATCACCGGTGCCGGAAGGCGCCAGCCCGGATCGGCCAGGCGCAGCATCTGCAACTTGCAGCGGGTCACCCTGGCCCGCGCAAAATGATCGGGAAACAGCGTGACCAGATCATCACCGGGACAGACGACAATCGCGTTCGCTGCGATCGCGCCGGTTGAGGTCTCCAGGAGCCCGGGCTCGACTCGCCAGACCGCCGCACCCCGATGGAAGACGACGCCATGGGCTTCCGCCAGCCAGGCCGCCAGCCTCGGAATGGCCGTACGGGATTCCACCCGCAGGTCCACCTGGCTGGTCAGCCCCCCCAGCACCTTGCCCCGGACGGGCAGTCGGTCGCCCAGGCGGTCGGCATCGCGCCAGGCGCAGCCTTCGGCCATCTCGGTCTGCAGGAAGCTCTCCAGAACGGCCTGGGCCTCCGGTCGGCGCGCCACCATGGTCAGGCCGCGCTGCAACACCTCAATGCCGGCAGGACCGGCGACCTCGTTCCAGACCTCTGCAGAACGCCGGGCCCGTTTCCAGACCTCGCCCCGGGCCTGACCCGTGACCGTCACGAAGCCGAAGTTTCTGACCGAGGCCCCGTTGGCCTGGGCGTCGCGGTCAATGACGACCACCCTCTGGCCGAGACGGGCGGCCGCCAGGGCATGGGCGAGACCCACAATGCCGGCACCGACGACGGCGAGATCGAATGTCCGGTCCATGTCTTTCATCCCAGGCTCGAAATCTGGCCGGTCGGCAACGAACCCTCGTCTTCGACCAGATGTTGCAGGATCCGCTTTTCGAGGACCAGCAAGGCGTCGGCTCGGTTGGTCCTCATGATCAGCCCCCCCGACAGGGACCTGGCCGCGCCATGAACGGCCCGGGCGAGTCTCAGGAAGTCTGCCCGACCTCGCCCACCGGTACCATGCAGAGCACACAGTTGGCGCCAGTCGAGGACAAAGTCCTCGAGCAGCAGACCGAAGCGGGCAAGGCGTTCTTCAGAGTCGGCGACGGCGTCGCCAATCGCAAGTTCCGTCCGCAGGTCGTCGACGAGCCATTCTACCTCGGCCGCCGGCATGACCGGCAAGCGCTGGTCGCCCTCGGTGAGCAGTTTCGAATTCGCGCCGGCTGACCAGGCCACTGTCCGCCACTGCGCGCGAGGCGGAGTCGGACCACAGGCAAACTGCCAGAACGCGGCAGTTCCACTGGTGTCGGCAACAAGGTGGATCCGTTCGGCACTCGAGCGATTCTCGACATGGTGCCGGCGCCAGTTGTCGAAGATCCAGGCCTCCCCTGCGGCCATGTGAACCGCCTGGCCGTCGCAGTGGAAGCGGACCTCGGGACGGGTAAAGACCGGGATGTGCAGCCTCACCCGCTTGTGCCAGTGATAGTTGATGTCCGCGTGTTCGGGCACGCCAGCGCCGGGCGCCAGCCGCATCAGGCGTGACCGGCTCCACACGACACCAAAGGCTGCCAGGACCTGCTGCACATAGGGCATGCCGGCCAGCCAGGGCGTCGGCAGCATCTGCCCGTGAACAGAGTCCGTTTCACCGCCGCCGGCGCTGATCAGTCGTGCTGCGCTATTGCCGGCTACGCGGTCGGGGTGGGCAATCCAGGCCTCGGCCGGCAAGGCTGCCACTTCGGACTGCAGCCGCGCCGCATCGCACACCATGGGGAGCTGAAAGAAGGGTTGGGACAGGCGCATCGTTCAGGTCCTGCCAGTCGTCAGGGCATCACCCAGGCCCGATTTCAGAGGCCCCAGCCAGGGCTCATAGGGGCACCACTGGTCAAGGGCCTCGCGCCCGATCGGCCGGCGAACCTGTTCTGAGCTGGGCGTGCGGATACTGCGCCGGGTTTCGTGAAAGGCCAGGCAGGCCGGTTCGAACTCCAGACCACAATGGGCCAGCAAGCGACGCACGCTGGGTTCGAGATCGTCGACGATTGCTTCGTAGTCTACCTTCAGGACGCGTCCTGGCAGCACAGCATCCCAGTGCTGCATGAGCTGCAGATAGGCCCGATAGTGGCGAGCCAGATCGTCCAGACCGTAGCTGAACTCCTGGTTCCCGGAGCCGAACATCTGCTTGAAGTTGCTGAAGCCGCAGGCCATGGGCTCGCGCCGGACATCGATGATGGTCGCCTGCGGCAGGATCAGGTGGATCAGGCCTATGTGCCAGAAATTGTTCGGCATCTTGTCGATAAAGAAGGGTTTGCCCAAGCGGCGGTAAGTCCGGGTTTCGGTCAGGAAGCGCTCGCCCATGGCCCGGATCTGTCCGGCCGAAAGGCGCAGGATGGCCTCAGGCTCCACCGGCAGGCCACAGGCCCCATCGCGCCCGCAGAGTTCGGCGACCATGCGGTCGATCTCGGTCAGCTCCTGAGTCCCCTCGACCGCCGAATGCGAGGCCAGGATCTGTTCGATCAGGGTTGATCCGGAGCGCGGCAGACCGAGGATGAAGATGGGTGCGGTATCCCCCGCCCCCCAACCCGCCCGGGTGGCGAAGACCTCGGGCTTGAACACCGCCTTGAGCCGCTCCACACAGGCCTCGGCGACCTCGGGCCGATAGAGGCTCGCCGACCGCCTAAGGGCATTGGCACGGGCATAGCTGGCCCAGGATTCGGCAAAGGCCCGCCGGTCCTCAAGCGCCTTGCCGAGCGCAAAACCCAGATAGACGCGGTCCAGGTCCTGCAGGTCATTGCGCGCTTCCGCAGCCCGCAGGCGATCAAGGTCCTCGTCGGTGAAGACATAGGTCTTCAGATTGGCGAGGCTGAACCAGGCCACGCCATAGTCCGGCCTGGCCGCGAGGGCGGCCCGGTAGTCGGCTACAGCCTCAGCCTGCCGGCCAGTGACCTTGAGCGCATTGCCGCGCCACAGCCGCAGCTCGGCGATCTCCGGACCTGGCAGCGACGGCTCCGCCAGCAACTCCTCGTAGAGATCGATGACCGGCTCATGATCGCCGAGCCCGATACAGGCCGCCGCATACTGCTTCCGGTAATCCCGCCGGACCGGATCATGAGCGAGCAGCCCTTCGGCCTCGCGTCGGGCCGACAGGTAGCTCTGCTGCTGCAGCAGCACCAGGACGTAGTCAAAACGCGCGTCGTGGTAGAGGGGGACCTGCTCGATCAGCGGCTCCAGCAGGGCCTGGGCTCCGCCGAGGTCGCCCCGGGCGATCAGGATCCGCGCCAGAAGGTGGAGACACCCGGGATTGCCGGGGTCCTGCGCCAGATGGTCCCGAATGACCGCCTCGGCGGCGGCAAGATCATCATCGGCGAGCAGACTGCTGGCGACGACGACCGCCGGGGCCAGTTGCTGCAGCACGGCCAGATGCTGCGCCGCCTGGGCTGCCCGCGCCACGTCCCCTTGCCGGCGGTAGAGCTGCTCCAGCATGTCCCAGCTGGCCGGCAGGGTCGGGTTCAACAGGACCGCTTCCTCCAGGGCCTCGATCGCGGCCGGAGCGTTGCCGAGCAGGACGTGGCAATGGCCGCTTTCCTGATAGAGGCGGCTGAACCGGGGATGTCCGCGCCTGAGATCCTCCAGCCGGGTCAGGGCCTCACGGATCCGATGGGCCTGACGGAGGCCCCGGGCCTCCTGGAGGAGGGCCTCGCGATCGCTGCGGCCGGCCACACGGCTCACCGGACGGATTCCGCCCGCAGAAACGGCTCCAGCCAGTCCGGCTCGGGCTGGTCGGCGTCATAGTACTCAAAGATCAGGTGGATGCGGTCGGTCTCGCCCTGGTTCCGGACCCAGTGCGGGCCTAGATTGTCGACCTCCACCGCCTCTCCGGCGGCAAAATGGTGCTCCCGTCCGCCGAAGAAGGACACCACGCCGGGATTGGTCAGCAGCGGAACGTGGATCTTGTGCGGCCACTTGGCGGCGGGATTGGCATCAATATGCGGATGGATCATGCCGCCGGGCCGCATCCGCGCCAGCATCACCCGGGGAAAGACACCGCTGCGGTAGCCATAGGGGCGGACGGCCTGCTCCATCACCGGCGTCAGGACCCGGTTCCAGAGCGCCCAGGCCGGGCGGTCATGCGAGCCACGCCAGTCGCGCGGGCTGTCAATGAAGCGGAAGACGATATGCATCGTCTCGTCCAGCACTTCGAACCTGTTGGGTTTGCGCGCGTTTTCTTCGGCCCACAGGGCCGGCGGGATCGCCAGCACCGCCGTCCGCAAGGCCGCGATGTCGACCGCGCCCAGGGACCGGACACCCGACGTCTTGCGAGGATTGGCGGTGAGTGGGCGCGGGGCGGCGGTCATTTCGGCCCGTCAAAGCCGTAGCCGAAGACCTCAAGGTCCTGAGCATAGCGCGCCGCGACCCCATCAATCAGATCCCGGTCGTAGTAACGGCGGTAATCCTCGCGACGGCTGTCATTGACGCGCTCAAGCGGGCGCGAGGCAACGCCGATCCGGGCACAGATCGTATCATAAGATCCCTGCATGTCCTCGACACGCCCCACGGCATCGGTCAGCAGGTTCACCCCGTCCTCGGAGAGCAGCAGCGAGGCCTGCGGCTGGAACAGCACGTGATCCACCGGCGGCTCGACAAACAGGAAGTGACGCATCACGTCCTGCGGCCGCTGCTGAAAGACATCGCCGTCGCGCAGCATGAAGGCGCAGTAGGAAACGAAGCGATCAAAGGGGTTCCGCACGAAAGCGAACTTGAAATAGGCCTCAAAGACCGCGTCGCCGAGATAGGGGCGGATCTGGCGCAAGGGAAGGTGACCGTGGCGGATCGCCGCCAGGTCCCCCCAGGGAAAGCGCTTGTTCACGAACAGGCCGACCTGTTCGAGGTCGGTATCGTCCAGATGCTCGCGCAGGGCCCGACGCACCGCATGGGTACCGGTCTTCGGGACAGCTGCGAAAATGAAGCGATGACGATGGGAAACAATCACGTCTCAGGACACCCGGGAAAACGCCCTGCCTCACGAGGAGACAGGGCGCATCAGTTTTAGAGTCTGGATGTGTCAGAACTTGTAGCTGAGCCCGACCATGTAGGTCGTGCCGCTCTGGGTCTGATTATAGAGGTATTCGTTCTGACCCCAGAACTGGGTGTCCTTCTGGTTGGTCAGGTTGATCGCGTTCAAGGTGAACTGCAGCTGGTCATTGAAGTTGTAGAAGGCCGAGGCGTCGAAATAGGTGCCGGCCTGGAACCCGCGCGTGCTGGCGCTCATCAGCGAGTCACTGTGGCCGCTGAACCAGCGGTCGCGATGGCTCAGCGAGCCCCGCGCGCCCCAGTGATCGGTCTCGTAATAGATCGTGGCATTGTAGCTGGTTTTCGAGACCCCGGTGAGCGCCTGGTCAGCGTCCACATAGGTGTAGTTGGCCACAGCACCGAAGTTGTCGAAGGGGGCCGGCAGGAACGTAAACTGGCTTTGTGCGACCAGTTCGAGACCCGTCAGCTTGTTCTTGCCCGCGACATTGATCGGCATCGAGAACTCGGAAACGATCGTGCTGGCCGTGGCTCCGGGGATGGTCGTGAACGGGACGCCTGTCTGGCTGAACGGGATATCCTCGAGCGTCTGGGACCCGATGTAGTTCTTGATGGTCTTCTGGAACACGCTGGCCGACAGCAGCCCGACCTTGCCGAAATAGTACTCCACCGACAGGTCGAGGGTGGTGTCCTTGTAGGGCTTCAGGTTGGGATTGCCACGCGATGCGGTGATCTCTCCGCTATCGGAGTTCTGGAACGCCGACCCTTTTGCGGCCATCGACCCCAGGCCGGGCCGGTTCAGGTTCTGCGTGGCCGAGAAGCGCACCAGAACTTCTGGTGTCAGTTCCAGAACCGTGTTCAGGGCCGGCAGGACACCCGAATAGCTGCCCTCCACGTCGGCCGTCCCCAGATAGGCGTAGCTGTCGCCCTGGATCCAGCCGGTGCTGTGCGTGTCGGTGCTGTAGCCGCGCAGGCCGACATTGCCGCGGAAGCGCTTGCCGAACAGATCGCTGTCCCAGTCCATCTGGACGTACTCGGACACGGTCTCTTCGGTGGTCTTGTAGACGTTCTCGATGTCCTGCAGCGCGCCGCCGGTGCCGTCCTTGTTGGGACCGAAGCGGTGGTACTCGTTGTACTTGGCGAAGGCCTTGGCGTAGTCGCCGATCAGCCACGAGCCGAAGTTGTTGGTGAACACCGAGGTGATGTCGGCCACCGAGGTTCCACGGGCCTTGGACCGGGTCCCATTGACGTTGTCGTCGTAGAACAGCTCGATGCCGTCCTGCGAGAAGCGGTGATAGGCGACCCCGGCCCGCAGGGTGAGGGCGTCGGTCAGTTCGTAGCGGGCGTTGAGCACACCCTCGCGCAGGCCCGATTCATTGTTGAACCCGCGATAATAGAATGAATCCATCGCGTAGTTGGCAGGATTAGTGGGATCCCACCCGGGATACGAGAAGTTGGCCGACTGGCCGTCCGCACCATAGTTAGCCACCAGATTGCCCTTGGCGCGCATGTAGAGCTTGTCGTCATACGGCGTCTTGTAGGTGGACTTCTCGTAGCCGACGTGACCGTCGATGGTCAGTTGTTCGGAGACATCCCACTTGCCCGTCAGGGCCAGCTGGTCGAAGCGGTTCTCGTTCAGCGACCGGCGATGCTCGCTGCCGAAGGTCGTCCCCGTGACGTCGGTCATGGTGACGTAGTTGCTCTTGTCCCAGGCCAGATTGTTGATGACGGCGCTCTTCCGGAACGCAGCCGGCCAGATCGAACTGGCGGCCGTGTCGAAGGCTACGGATCCCGTGGAGGCGAGCGGACGCGTCGCCAGGTGCAGTTCGTCACGGTGGGTGGTGAACTCGCCATGCAGCGCATCGAGAGTCAGGAGCAGGTTGTCCACCGGCCTCCATTGCACCGCAGCGGTTACACCGAGCCGCTCCATCTTGGCGTTCCAGGACGAAATGCGGTTGCCGTCCGCGAAATAGAGGTCGCCGGACAGGAACTTGGCCTGCTGTGCAGCGCTCAGCTTTGAGATGTCGAGGCCCTTGGTGACCAGGCCGGCCAGGGTCGAAGCACCGGGCTTGGAGTAGTTGTAGGTGTTGTGCCCCTGCTCGGTCGTCTCGCGCTTGCCATAGGCCACCGAGACCAGCACGCCGAACTTGTCATCCCAGTTGTGGCTGAACAGCGCGGCGACACGCGGCTGCGCATCTTCGGTATACTCGTTGGTACCGAGCTTGACCGACAGGGCCCCCTTGCTGCCCGACTTGTAGTCGAACGGCTTGCCGGTAAACAGGCCGACCGTGCCGGCCATGCCCCCTTCATTCTGCGCGGCCTCAAAGGTCTTCTCGACCTCGACCTTCGAGAACAGTTCCGAGGCGAAGATGTTGAAGTCAAAGGCCCGGTCACGTGAGCGCTGGCCGCGACTGTCCTGGGCGGAGTCGACATTGCCCAGCACTTCCATGCCGTTCAGTTGCACGCGGGCGAAGTCGGGACCGAGGCCGCGCAGCGAGATGCGCCGGCCCTCGCCGGCCTCGCGGTTGATCTGGACACCCGGCAGACGCTGCAGCGACTCCGCGAGGTTCAGTTCAGGAAACTTCGCCATGTCTTCGGCGACGATCGCATCCTTCTGGATGACCGAGTCCCGCTTGATGTTGCGGGCGTCACTCAGCGACTTGCGGAAACCCGTGACGACCACGGCGTCGACCTCATTACCGGTCGCTTCCTGAGCGAACGCGCCAGAGGCCTGGGCCCCCAGGGCCAGGATCGCGGCGGTTGCGAGCAGAATGCGCTTGAGATCCGGACCTGTAGCCCGAACGGGATATGGCTTTGACATGGTGTTCTTCGCCCCAACTGGTATGAACCAGATGACTTAAAGCAGCGAGCAGCGACACCTGCGTGACAGCCCGGCCAAATCGCGTGTGAATTTTTGTTCGGCCGACGCGCAACCGGAGCCTTCGCAGCCAACCGGGGCAGTTGGCCGCCATTTTCGTGGTGAATTATGCTCCGAAACCGGATTTTCTGGCAGGCCAGCACCAAGTCGTGCCGGATCATCTCCTGGCCGCAGTCGCGCCAGACTGTCCCAGGCGGCCGCATCGCAAAGACGGCCGCGCAGCCAGGTTGTTAAATTGGACTAGACCAAAATTCGAAGCTCGAGAGCAGGACGATTGACCGTGGGACTGCGGCACGGGGAACTCGGCCCGGTCCGCACCGCCCAGGGTTTCACTTCACGTCGATGAAGATCGGGTTGGCGTAGAACCAGAGGTCGCTCCAGGGGTCCTCCCCGAGTGGATCAGCCGTCGGCTCCAGTTCGGTGCCGCTGGTACCCCGCACCCGGACATAACCCGCCCCCTTCACGGAGCGGATCACATGGACCATCGACAGAACTTCTCCTTCCCGCGCCCAGGCTGAAGGCGTGAAGCGCCGGACAACCCGGGTCGTGGGGTTGGCGTCGAGGCTGCGGTCCGACGCCGGTCCGGTGACATCACCCTGGACCAGGTCGATGCGCGCCACCTGCGGCGAAACCCCGCCGAAGTTCTTGCCGGCCGGATCACGTACCCGAATGACGACAACGACGTCGCTTCCGGCCGCGACCTCCAGCCGCCCCCCGATCTCGGCCCGCCGGTGTCCGTCTGCGGTCATGACTGTGACGTCGACCTCGGAGACCAGATCGCCCAGGGTCACGAAGACCCGACCATGGCGCAGGCCGTCCAGCACGTCGTCATAGGTGCGGTTGGCCTTCACATAGGTCTTTGAATACTCGCCCGGCCAGAAATCGCTGCCGCCTTCGGTGTAGTGGCGGTGGGAGTCCGAGGTCGAGGTGATCCACCAGCGGCGCCCTTCGCCCAGCATGGCGTCCCAGAACCCGCCCAGCCGCGCGGTCATCTGGTCAAAGCCACCGAGTGTCGGCGACCGCGAATAGCCGCCCCTGTCGCCCTTGGGATCGAGGGAGCCGTCCGGCTTCAGGGCCGTGGCCTGGTGGCCCGGAGCTCCCTCCATACCCACCGCCACATCTGGTGCGGTGTCGTTCCAGTTCCGGAGTTCGGATGGGGAAACGAGCCCGTAGCGACCGATGTCCGTCGCCGACCGGGAAGGATGGTTGGCGATGACGAGGGGCGGCCTGGGCAGGGCCCTCATGTGGCGCAGGGCCTCCAGCATGAAGGCCTCCTGGTCGCGGGCGGGATCGGCCGGCCAGGGTTCGCGCCGGTTGTATTGCCGCTCGATGCCGAACAGGGCGTCGCGCTCGCCCTCGGAGCGCGGCAGGATCACACTGGAATGCTCGGCCGCAGGCGTATCCAGTTCCATGCCCCAGAACTGCAGGACGCCAGGCGTCTCGCGGCGTGACCGCACGAGTTCCGGATAGGCCTCGTCTCGGTTCAGCCGGGCATGGTTTGGTCCGCCATGATCGGTTGCGACCATCCAGGCCAGGCCATGTGCGGCCGCTTGACGGGCATTGACGGTAATGGGGTTGCTGGCGTCCCCTGCCTTGACCAGAACGGGCGGCTGGGTCGGGTCAGCCGAGGGCTTGAGCGAGACACTGAACCAGCTGTGGACATGGTGGTCACCCGCCAGCCAGCGCCGCGTCTCGGGCCGAGAAGCGCGATCAGGGCCCTGAGCCGGTGCGACCGGCTGAACGGCATGGCCCGGATGAGCCGCGACGGGACCGGGGCGCAACGTCATGAGGCACAGCATCGCCAAGACGAGCGGAGAAACAGGGCCAAGGCCCGTTTGTGGTGTCAGCTTGCCCATGACCCGATCCTAGTCTGGTTTTGCGACGCTGCCATTGCGGTGGAATGGGTCCGAAGGCAATGGGCGGGCGATGGCCTCATCGCTAGCCGGCGGGGTCCGCGCGCAGACGCTCGACCTGTTCGATCGAGACATCACTTCCCTTGACCCTGACACCCAGCTCCACAAGGCGACCCATGGCCCGGGAGAAGTTCTCCGGCGTCATGCCCAGCAGCGCGGCGAGCAGGTTCTTATCGTAGGGCAGATGGACCGTGACGCGCCCTGTCGTCACCGCCGTCAGCGACAGCAGATAGGCGGCCACCCGGCGTTCTGAGGACCGCAGCCTCTGGCTGGCGGCACCGGACAGCAGTCGCTGATGCGCCAGGGCCAGTTCGCTGATGGCGCGGGCCGCCAGTCCGGGGTCCCCGGCGAGGGCCTTGCGGAATGTGGCCCCGGGCAGGTTCAGGAGGGCTCCGGCCTGAAGGGCTCGCCAGCGGATCTCACAATCGGCCTGAACCATCACGCAGGCGAGGTTGAGAACGCAGGGAGCCCGGAAGGTCGACAGCACCGCGACCCGGTCGGCCTCATGAACCCCCAGGGCGACGGCACCGGACAGCAAAACGAGGAGGCTGTCGCGCTCCTGCCCCCCCAGCACGGTGCCCCTCTCGAAGGGCCGCAACTCACTGACCTGCTGCAGGTCGAGACGCGCCGACGTCGACATCGGCGCGAAGAGCGGCACGGCGGCCAGACTGCAATCGTCAGGGTCCTGATTCATTGCCAGGATGCTGACCTACGACGTTTCAGGCTGCCTTGATCGGGATCAAGCGCTCGCGTCGCTCGCGGGTGGCTCTAGAGGACCCGGGAGAAGCCATCCTCGTCCTTTGAGCGCCGGTCGAAAACCCGTGCCGCCAGCCGCACGAAAGGCCGCCCGGCTTCGGTGATGGTCAGCCGGTCACCGTCAAGGGTCAGAAGGCCGTCAGAGGCCAGCGCGCGCAGGCGTCGGGCTTCATCCGCAAAGACCGCCGGCCCCAGGCCGTGCCGGGTCGTGATCTCGCCGAGGTCCACACTGAAATCGCACATCAGTCGTTCTATGACATCGGCCCGCAGACGATCGTCGGCCGTGAGGGCGACGCCGCGGGCCACCGGCAGGCGGCCCTCGCAGATCGCCGCCCGCCAGGCGACTTCGCTGGACACGTTCTGGACATAGCCCTGCGGCAGGCGGCCGATCGACGACGCGCCGATCCCCAGCAGGGTCGGATGCGGATCGGTGGTGTAACCCTGGAAGTTGCGTCGCAGGGTCCCGGTCGCTGCACCGATCGCCAGGCCGTCACTCGGCAGGGCAAAGTGGTCGAGGCCGATCGCCACATAGCCCGCGCGCAGCAGGCGTTCGGCGGCGGCCTCGCTCTGGTCGAGCCGTGCCGTCGCATCCGGCAGGGCCGTTTCATCCAGCAGTTGCTGATGCGGCCGGGCCCAGGGTACGTGGGCATAGCCGAACAGGGCGATGCGTTCGGGGCGCAGGGTCAGGACCGAATCGAGGGTCGAGACCACATCGTCCACGGTCTGGCGCGGCAGGCCGTACATGAGATCGAGGTTGATCGAAGCGATGCCGGCCTCGCGCAGCCAGCCGACCGCCCGCGCCACCACCTCGAAGGGCTCGATCCGGTTGACCGCTTCCTGAACGTGGGGGGCCAGGTCCTGCACGCCGAGGCTGGCCCGCGTCAGGCCATGATAGGCGGCGGCCGTCACCCAGGCCTGGGTCAGGATGGCCGGATCCAACTCGGCCGAGATCTCCACGCCCGGCGTGAAGGCAAAGACGTGTCTCAGCGCGCCGAACAGGGTGACGAGGTCGTCGCGCGACAGGGTGTTGGGCGTACCCCCGCCCAGGTGAATGGCCCCGGCCCGGAGCTTGCCCGGCAGATGGGCCTCGACCAAGGCCAGTTCGTCGACCAGATAGCCGACATAGTCACTGATCAGGCTTTGCTTTTTCACGACCCGGGTGTTGCAGCCGCAGTACCAGCACAGCCGGTTGCAGAACGGAATGTGGGCATAGACCGAAACCGGTTCGCTCGGATCGAGGCTGGAAAGCCAGTGGCCATAGACCTCGCCGGTGACCTCGCCGGAGAACTCCAGGGCGGTCGGATAGCTGGTGTAGCGCGGCGCTCGACTGTCGTACCGGCGCAGCAAATCGTGGCGCGACGGGGCCGGACTGCGGGCTTCAGGCTCCAGGGCCGATACGAGGGTCATGGCGAATACTCCTGCGGATCAGGCCATTCTGCCTTCGCCAGATTCGCCGGCCCTGATCTGGATCAATCGCGGGGAGCCACCGGCGGAAGATCTTCGAGATGGTCGTAGAGGATCCGCTCGGCGTCGCCCCTCGGGTCCTCGTACTGGCCAGCCCGCATGGTCCACAGGAAGGCGGCCAAACCCAGGCCGCCGAGGGCGACCGAGACCGGTGCGAGAAACAGCAGGATGTTCATTTGCGCCTCCAGGCCAGTTCCGGGCGGATGGCATTGAGCAGCACGACGATCGAGGATCCCGACATGGCCAGGGCGGCAATGAACGGATTGATCAGGCCGAACATGGCCGCCGGGCCGGCCACCAGATTGTAGAGGGCCGAAAAGGCAAAGTTCTCCAGCGCCCGCTGGCGGGCCGTCCGGGCGACTCGAATCGCGCGGGTGACGGCCCCCAGCTCGGTGCCGGTGAACACCAGGTCGGCGGCGTTCTGGGCCACGTCGACCGCAGCACCGGGGGCCATGGAGGCGTGGGCGCGGGCCAGGGCCGCCGCATCATTGAGGCCGTCGCCGACCATCAGGACCTTGCGGCCCTCGGCCTTCAGCCGGTCGATGGCGGCGGACTTGTCGAACGGCGTCAGCCCCGCCTGCCAGGCAACGCCGAGGCTGTCGGCGATGCGCTGTACCGGAGCCGCCAGGTCGCCCGACAGGATCTCGACGCCAAGCCCCATGCGGCGCAGCTCGGCCACGGTTTCGGCCATGTCGGCCCGGGGCTGGTCCTCAAAGGCAAAGCGGACCTTCACGTCGCTGTCGAAGCCGAACCACAGCTCGGTTTCGCTGCCACCGCCGCTCGCAACGCCGACAAAGGCCGCCCGGCCGAGACGGGCGCGGCGTCCATCAATCATCCCCTCGATCCCCTGCCCGGCTGTCTCGACGCAGTCGTGGGCGACCAGGCCGATGCCGGCCGAGGCCGCAAGGGCCCGGGCCAGGGGATGGCGCGAGGCGCGGGCCAGCGGCGCGGCGATGGCGACCAGATGGGGCGAGGCCTCGATCAGGCGCGGCTGGCCCTGGGTCAGAACCCCGGTCTTGTCGAACACGACATGATCGACCTCGGCCAGCCGTTCGAGGGCCGCCCCGGACTTGACCAGCACGCCCTTGCGGAACAGCCGGCTGCTGGCCGCGACCTGGACGGCCGGAACCGCGAGGCCAAGCGCGCAGGGGCAGGTGACGATCAGCACCGCGGCCGCCCGCAGCAGGGCTTCGCGCGGTCCCAGCCCGAGGGCCCAGCCCCCGACAAAGGTCAGGGCCGCTGCGGTGTGAACAATCGGGACATAAAGGGCTGCGGCCTTGTCGGCCAGGCGCACATAGGCCGAGCGGCTCTGGGCGCCGGCCTCCATCAGACGGGCGATGGCCGAGAGGGTCGAGTCCTCGCTGACCGCCGTCGCCCTCATCACCAGACGACCGGTCAGGTTCAGGGCCCCGGCATGGAGGGCCGAGCCGGCCGCCACAGTGACTACCGCCGTCTCGCCGGTGATCAGGGCATTGTCGAGCTCGGAGACGCCGGACTCCACCGTGCCGTCGACCGGCACCCGGTCGCCGGGCGAGAGGCTCAGCCGGTCACCGACCCTGACCTCAGCGACGGGAACCCCCTGCTCCACATCGCCGTCCAGCCGCATCACCACCGGCGACTGCAGGGCCAAGAGATCCCGCGCCGCCGAACGGGCATTGGCCCTGAGGCGATGGTCCAGATAACGACCGATCAGCAGCAGAAACAGCAGGGTGACGGCCGCATCGAAATAGGCGTGACGGCCGTGCAGCAGGGTTTCGGAAAAGCTGACCACAAGGGTGAGCAACACGCCGATCGAAATCGGCACGTCCATATTGGCCTTGCCCCGCCGCAGCGAGGCCCAGGCCGACCGGAAGAAGGTCTGGCCGGCGAACAGGGCGCATGGCGTGGCGACCAGGGCTGCCATCCAGTACATCACCGTCAGGGTCGAGCCGTTCAGCTCCTGGCCGAACAGCCCGGCCCAGGCCGGCACCGTGAACATCATGACATTGCCAGCCCCGAAGCCGGCGACCCCTAGGGCGACGGCCAGTTCGCGGCCTTCGCGATCCTGGGCCGCCACCGCCTCGGCGGGGTCAAACAGGCAGGCGCGATAGCCCAGGCCCTCGACCGCCTGCACGACCCGGTCCGGATCAGCCGCAGACCGGTCCAGCTCGACCGCCAGCTTGCCGGTCGTCAGGTTGAGACGCGCGCCGTCGACACCCGGCAGGGCCTGGACCGCCTTTTCGATCTTGCCGATACAGCCCGCGCAGCGTGCACCATTGACCAGCAGCTCGAGACGCCCCCGGCCCGCGGCATCGCGTCGGACGAAGGCTTCCAGATCGCGCGCGACGGCCAGGCTCTGGCTCATGGCGCAACCAGTCGGGTTTCGACCTCGAACTGGTCACGGGCATTGCGGGCGATCGCCCTCAGGTCCCAGGCCCCGTCGAGCGTGGCCCGGGCCTCGTACCAGCCTTCACCGGTCGGCTTGAAATCGAGAACCTGACGGCCCGTTTCGGTGGCCGGACGTTCCAGGGTACCCGTCAGCGAGAGGGTCGTCAGCGGCTGGCCGGTCCGGTCTTTCATCTGCACGGCCACAATGCCGGGGCGGGGGGTCTCGACCACGGCCGACCAGCCGAGCGCCGCTTCCTTCTCCCGCAGGGCGAGGGTGCGGTTGAACGCTAGTCCGGCCTCGTAGGGGTTGGACGCCACCTCGCCGGAAAAGGTGCTGTAAGCCTTGACGATGAAGAAGGCATCGACGCCGATGACGATGACGAAGAACGCCACCACCGCAAACAGCACATGCCACCCGGTGATCCGGCCCTTCTCCGGGGGCGGGACCGGCGTCGACTGGGGTGTTGTGGCAAGGGTCATTGCGGGTTCACAGCTCCGGAGAGGAAGACGGTCCTGGCCTCGGTCCGGATGTCGCCGGAACGGACCACGAAGCGGCCCGGCAGGCTGGCCGGGCGGTCTGGATCGGGTGGCGCGGTGACAAAGACCCGCACGGCCACGACCTGGTCGGCGGGAACCAGAACCTCGACGCTCGAATTGTGCGGCTGCCCCGGCTGGCTGAGCCTCGCCCCCGGCAGGTCCGCAAAAGCGACCTCGAACCGGCGATCGGCAAAGGTCCGGTTGGCAATCTTCAGGGTATAGCCGTCGCGGACTGCGCCATCATGCATGCGCACGAAGATCGGATTTCGGTCGCGGATGATATGCACATCGGCCTGGGGCCGGCTGATCAGCCCCCAGACAGTGAGACCTGACACCAGGCAAAGCGCCAGGGCATAGTAGATCGTGCGGGGACGGACGAGCTTGTAGACCGCCTTCTGCCCGCAGGCCCGGGCGGCGACGGCCGAGTCCGTGTCATAGGCGATCAGCCCGGTCGGCCGGCCCAGGCGTCCCAGAATGTCGTCACAGGCATCGACGCAGAGACCGCAATTAATGCATTCCAGCTGGCTGCCGTCGCGGATGTCTATGCCCATGGGACAGACGACCACGCACTGGTGGCAGTCGATGCAGTCGCCCCGCCCTTCCCAAGACTGGCCCTTCTTGTGGGCGCCCCGCGGCTCGCCGCGATCACGCAGATAGGCCACCTGCAGAGAATGCTCGTCCAGCATGGCCCCCTGGATCCGGGGCCACGGGCACATGTAGGTGCAAACCTGCTCGCGCATCCAGCCGGCGAAAACGTAGGTGGTCGCTGTCAGCAGGGCACAGGAGACATAGGCGGTCATCGCCCCCTGACCGATCCAGAAGGTGCGGATCAGGGTCGGCGCATCGTGGAAATAGAAGATCCAGGCCCCGCCGGTCCCGAACGCAATGCCAAGCCAGGTCAGGTGCTTGCCGGTCTTGCGCCAGGCCTTGTCGAACGACAGCGGCTGCGCATCGAGCCGCATCCGGGCATTTCGGTCGCCCTCGAACAGGCGCTCGACCAGGATGTAGAGATCCGTCCAGACCGTCTGGGGGCAGGCATAGCCGCACCACAGGCGTCCAAACAGGGCCGTGACCAGGAACAGCGCCAGGGCCGACAGCACCAGCAGGCCGGTGAAGATATAGACTTCCTGCGGCCACAGCTGGATGTCGAAGAAGTAGAAGCGGCGGCCGGCGAAATCGACCAGCACCGCCTGCTGCGGCAGACCGCCGGGTCGCGACCAGCGGATCCAGGGCGTGATGTAATAGACGGCCAGGGTTGCGACCAGCAGGATCCACTTGATCGTCCGCCAGCGGCCTTCAACCCGCTTGGGATAGATCGGCTCGCGCGGTTTGTAGAGGCCACCCCGGGCGTCGCCCTTGCCCTTGGCCCGTGCTGCGGCCGAGACCGCAGCACGGGTTTCAGAGCCGGGAGGGGCGTCAGGCCGGGGACGGGTGTTGTCGATGAGGGTGGGCATGGGCCCTACTGACCACCCGCATTGGCGTGAACATAGACGGACAGGGCCTTGATGGTTTCAGGGCTCAGACGCCCGCCCCAGGTGGGCATGACCCCGCCATTGCCGGCATGGATCTGACCCTTGATGGCGTCACGATCCGCACCGTAGAGCCAGTCGGAGTCGGTCAGGTTCGGGGCCCCGAGAGCCTGGTTCCCACGCCCGTCAGCATTGTGACAGGCAACGCACTGGGCGGCATAGACCGGCGCGGCGCGGGCGACAGCCGCCGCATCGGCCGGACGGCCTGACAGCTTCACGACATACTCTGTCAGATCGCTGATCGTGGCCGGCGGCAGAAGCTCGTCGCGGCCGAAAGCCGGCATCTGGGACTGCCGTGCGCCGGGGTGACCCGAGCGGATGCCGACCGTGATGGTGTGCTGGATGTCATCCAGGGTCCCGCCCCACAGCCAGACGTCGTCGCGCAGATTGGGATAGCCCTTGCTGCCCGTGCCGCCAATGCCGTGGCAGGTGGCGCAGTTGTCGCCGAACACGGACTGTCCGACCTGCTGGGCATAGGCCTGAAGCTTGGGGTCCTGCTCGATCTGGGTCAGGCTGGCCTTGCGGATCATCGCCGCCCCGGACCCGCGCTGGACGTCCAGGGCCTTGAGCTCGGAGGCCACCTCGGCGCGGTCGGAACGATGCAGCAGGCCCTTGGTGTAGCCGTGCAGGCCCGGCCAGGCCGGCATCAGCACCCAGTAGCCGATGGCGAAGGCGATCGTGCCGTACCAGATCCAAAGCCACCAGCGCGGCAGCGGATTGTCGAGTTCGCGGATGCCGTCCCATTCGTGGCCGGTGGTTTCGACGCCGGTGACGTCGTCGGTTTCGCGTTCGGACGCCATCAGAGCAGCTCCTCGTCTTCCAGCGGCATGCGCGCGGCGTGTTGGAATTCAGCCTTCCGGGAAGGCCACAGGGCGTAGGCGACGCCGGCGAGGAAGATCAGGCCGAAATAGATCAGCCCGCCCTGCTGCGCGAAACGCGCCACGGTTTCATAGGTGAGCCCGCTCATCGCTGGTTCTCCGGGGCCTGAGCCTTGTAGGACTTGAAGTCGACCAGGGTGCCGAGCATCTGCAGATAGGCGATGGCCGCATCCATCTCGGTGACCTTGTCGGGATCGCCGTCGAAGTCACGATTGACCACCTTGGCCCCGTAACGGGCCCGCAGACCCACTGCGTCCGTCGAGAAGGGATCGGCCTGGGCCTCAAGATCTTTCTTGGCGTTGGCGATCTCGTCGGCGGTGTAGGGCACGCCGACCGTGTGCTGGGCCTTCATCTTCTCGGCGATGTCGCGGTAATCCAGCTCCTTTTCCGCCAGGAACTTGTAGGGCGGCATCACCGATTCCGGCACGACCGACCGGGGATCGACCAGGTGGTCGCGGTGCCAGGAGTCGGAGTACTTGCCGCCGACGCGCGCCAGGTCCGGACCCGTGCGCTTGGAGCCCCACTGGAAGGGGTGGTCGTACATGCTCTCGGCGGCCAGGCTGTAGTGACCGTAGCGCTCGACCTCGTCGCGCAGGGGCCGGATCATCTGCGAGTGGCAGAGATAGCAGCCTTCACGGACATAGATGTCGCGACCGGCCAGTTCGAGCGGGGTGTAGGGACGCATCCCGTCGACCTTCTCGATGGTGCTCTGCAGCCAGAACAGCGGGGCGATTTCCACAAGGCCGCCGATCGAGACGACCACGAGGATACCGATGATGAGCAGCAGCGAGTGCCGCTCGAACTTGGCGTGGTGTTTCCAGACAGACATCAGGGACCTCAGGCGATCGCGGTGGCGAGGGGGGCCGGCGTCTGTTCAGACACGGCCTCGGACGGCATCAGGATCGTGCGCCAGACATTGACGATCATGATCAGGGCGCCGCTCAGGTACATCAGGCCGCCGACGGTGCGGATGATGTTCTCGATGTGCTTGGCCGAGACCGTTTCGATGAAGCTGTAGGCGAGGAAGCCCTGGGGCGTGTATTCGCGCCACATCAGGCCTTCCATGATGCCCGACACCCACATCGCGGCGATGTAGAGCAGGATCCCGGTGGTCGCGATCCAGAAGTGCCACTCGATCAGCTTGTTCGAGTACATCGCCTTCTTCTTCCACAGCCAGGGCACCAGGCAGTAGATCGCGCCGAAGCTGATGAAGCCGACCCAGCCGAGCGCCCCGGAGTGCACGTGACCGATAGTCCAGTCGGTGTAATGGCTCAGCGCATTGACGGCGCGGATCGACATCACCGGACCTTCGAAGGTGCTCATGCCGTAGAAGGCGATCGAGACCACCATCATCCGCACCACCGGATCGGTGCGCAGCTTGTCCCAGGCCCCTGACAGGGTCATCAGGCCATTGATCATGCCGCCCCAGCTGGGCATCCACAGCATGATCGAGAAGGTCATGCCCAGGGTCTGGGCCCACTGCGGCAGGGCCGTGTAGTGCAGGTGGTGCGGACCGGCCCAGATGTAGATGAAGATCAGGGCCCAGAAGTGCACGATCGACAGCCGGTAGCTGAAGACCGGGCGCTCAACCCGCTTGGGCACGAAGTAGTACATCATGGCCAGGAAGCCGGCGGTCAGGAAGAAGCCGACGGCGTTGTGGCCGTACCACCACTGCACCAGCGCATCCTGTACGCCCGAAAAGACGCCGTAGGACTTGTGGTTCAGCAGGCCGACCGGAACGGCGGCATTGTTGACCAGGTGCAGCAGCGCGATCGTCACGATCATGGCCAGGTAGAACCAGTTGGCCACGTAGATGTGCGGTTCCTTGCGCTTCCAGATCGTGCCCAGGAAGACCAGCAGGTAGGCGACCCAGACAATGGTCAGCCACAGGTCGGTATACCATTCGGGCTCGGAGTACTCCTTGCCCGAGGTCGCGCCCATCAGATAGCCGGTCGCGGCCAGGACGATGAACAGCTGGTAGCCCCAGAACACGAACCAGGGCGCGATACCGCCGGCCAGCTTGGCCTTGCAGGTGCGCTGCACGACCCAGAAGGAGGTGGCGATCAGGGCATTGCCCCCGAAGGCGAAGATCACCGCCGAGGTGTGAAGCGGTCGCAGGCGCCCAAAGTTCAGGAAGCCCAGCTCCGGGAAGTAGAAGATCCGGGGCCAGGACAGCTGGGCGGCGATCACGACGCCCACGAGCAGACCGGCGGCCGCCCAGAAGAGCGTGGCGATGACGCCGGCCTTGATGACCCCGTCAGAATAGCGGTCGGGATGGTGCAGCAGAGTCCCGCTGGACAGACCCGCGTTGAGGGCAAAGGCCGCAAGCACGCAGGCCAGGGCAAACGTCTCGGCCTGGAGGCGGAAGATGGGGTCACTGGTCAGGCCAGCCCCCATGATCGCCAGAAAGGCACTGACGACGCTGATGATCAGGAGTACCGCCGCCCCGGGGGGCGCGGCATCGTTGGAAGGGGGCGGGGCGGACATCTGGACTCCGTGCGGCGAACCTGACCGACCGAGTCCCACGAGATGCGTCGTCCCGCTTTGATCCGCATCAAAGCCAAGTCGTTCGCTCCGGACGACGATAGGCGCATCATCCAGGAGCCCTTCATGCCGGCGACCACTGCACCGTTTCCGAACCTGCTGACGCCGGCCCTGGCGACGGGGGCCCTGGCCAGCTGGAGTGTGGCCCTCGTTCAGGCCCTGCCGCGCCTGCTGGCCGGACCGCTGTGCACGTCACGCCAGGATGGCCTTGCCTTCGCCGGCCACTGCCCGGCCTGCTTCGTCGCAGCGGCCTTCACCCTTGCCCTGATGGTGCACCTTGTGGCCCGCTACCGGTCGCGGGTAGCCGCCAGGGCCTGATCAGGCTGTCCCTGTGGCCGACCGGGCCGCAGCGGCCGTGACGCGGACCAGCATCCTGATGGCCGCGAGATAGTCCGGCTCTGACCGGGTCTCATACTTGATGCCGGCGGCCGTCACCGTGATGAAGGCCGCGAAGGCCGCTACCCCTCCGAAGGCCTCGAAGGTCGCGCCCTCGGCCGCCGCCGCCTCGGCCCGCCGGGCAAGAATGGCCTTGAAGCCGGAATCCAGTCGCTCTGCCTGGGTCCGGGCCAGGTCGGCATCGAGGTCGAACAGCTCCGAGCCATGCGGCGTGGCCCGCAGCAGGCTGAAGAACCGCAGATCCTTGGCGAGAATCGTCGCTTCCAGATTGTCGGCAAACGAGACCCCGTCGCGCCAGGCAGCCTCGGCCCCGGCCAGGGCATCATCGATCACGGTTGCTGCCAGGGCCTCGAACACCGCCCGCTTGTCGGCAAAGCGCAGATAGAGCGTGGCCCGCGCCACGCCGGCCTCACGGGCGATGTCGGACATGCTGGTCCGCTTGAAGCCATGGCGGGCGAACAGGGTCAGCCCCGCGTCCAGCATCCTGCGGACATTGTTGTCAGACACTATAGACATTATTTGTCCAATATGATCGGATCGCGTCAGGACGCAAGAGGAATGGATATGACCGACAAGGGTATTGTGCTGGTAACCGGCGGATCGGGCTATGTCGCGAGCTTCTGTATCGGCCAGCTGCTGAATGACGGCTGGACCGTCCGGACGACGGTCCGCAACCTGGCCCGCGAGGCCGAGGTCAGGGCAAGTGTCGCGCGGCTGAGCCCGCAGGGTGAGCGCCTGAGCGTCTTCGCCGCCGATCTCAATGCCGATGCCGGCTGGCGCGAAGCGGCCGAAGGCTGCGACGGCGTGCTGCATGTCGCCTCGCCCCTGCCCTCGGCCAACCCCAAGGATGATGACGAGCTGGTGCGCCCGGCCCGCGACGGGGCCCTGCGGGTGCTGAAGGCCTCGCGCGACGCCGGCGTCAAGCGGGTCGTCATGACCTCGTCGACCGCCGCCGTCTGCTACGGCTATGGCGGCCGCAGCGAGCCCTTCACCGAAGCCGACTGGTCAGACCCGACCGACCGCAGCGACTCGTCGGCCTATGAACGCTCGAAGATGATTGCCGAACGGGCGGCCTGGGCCTGGCACAAGGCCGAAGGCGGGGCGCTGGAGCTGGTCACGATCTGCCCGGGTGCCGTGCTGGGCCCTGTTCTGGGCCGGGACTTTTCGGCCTCGATCGAGATCGTCCGCAAGCTCCTCGACGGCTCGCTACCGGGCCTGCCGCGCATCGGCTGGCCGCTGGTCGATGTGCGCGACATCGCCGATCTGCACGTCCGCGCACTTACCGCGCCGGGCGCGGCCGGCAAGCGCTAT
Source organism: Caulobacter sp. HMWF025 (assembly GCF_003060965.1). Lineage (GTDB taxonomy): Bacteria > Pseudomonadota > Alphaproteobacteria > Caulobacterales > Caulobacteraceae > Caulobacter. Next base: position 29,405 of record NZ_QAII01000107.1, read on the forward strand.
ATCGGGGCCGGCGAGTTCAACTGGATCTCGGAGATTGCCGATGTCCTGCGCCAGGACCTGCCGGGGGCCGGCGCGCGGGTTCCGAAGATGAAACTGGCCAACTGGCTGGTGCGGCTGAGCGCCACCTTCGACCCGGTCGTCAAGGAGCGCCTGTTCGAACTGGACAAGCCCCGCCCGGTCTCGGCCCAGCGGGCACGCGACGAGTTGGGCTGGAGCCCCCGCTCCAACCGCGAAATGATCCTGGCTACAGCCAACAGCCTGATCGCCGAGGGACTGGTGAAGGGCTGACGTCCGGAAACGGTCAGGCCGGCATCAGGCGCTGGATCAGGAGCATCGTGCCCAGGCCGACGGCCAGGCACGATGCCACGACCGGGAGCCGCGCCTGCAGCCGCAGCGGCGTCAGCCTGGCGATGCCGGCCACGGCCAGGGTGACGGCCGCCAGGAACAGGAACTGGCCGATCTCGATCCCGACATTGAACCCGGCCAGGGTCGCCAGCCGGCTGCCGGAATCCACCGCCATGGCCCCGATCGCCGAGGCAAAGCCGAAGCCGTGCAACAGGCCGCAGGCGAAGACCACAGGAACCCGGCCCCAGCCGGGCTTCACTGGCCCTGACCGGCCGAGCCAGAGATTGAGCCCGCCCATCAGCACGATGCTGGCGGCGATCCCAGGTTCAACGATCCCGGCGGGGATCCGGAACAGTCCGAGTGCGGACAGCACCAGGGTGATGCTGTGGGCCACCGTAAAGGCGGTGACCACGCCCAGCCAGTGCCGCCAGCCCGCGCCGGCGACCAGGATCGTCAGCAGAAACAGCAGATGGTCCGACCCGGTCCAGATGTGCTCGATCCCGGTCCGGACAAAATCGGCAAAGGTCGCCAGAGCGCCCCGGAAGAACCTGTGGCTCCCGGCCCCGGGCTCCAGGATCGCCACCTCGGTCCGGCTCCCGCGGGTCGCGGTGATCGTCATGCGCGACTCGCCCGGACCGGAACCGAACAGGTCGGTCTGCAGAACCGGGCTGAGCGGCTCACCGGTAAAGTCGATCCGGTGCATGACCACCACATAGTCCAGCCGCTCGTCGGGCTGGTCGCGGCTGGCCGGAAACGCCCAGGTCCGCCGCCCGGTAACCGCCTGATCCTGGTCCCGGACCTGAAAACGGGCGTCAAACTGCCGCTGGATCATCCGGTTGTGGGCGAGAAGTTCGCGGCGGGACAGCAGACCGTCGCGGTCGTCGTCGACCCCCGCAAGCGCGGAAACCGGCACGGCCACGACGAAATAGGCCGACGATCCCGACACGGTCATGGTCGCCGTCTGGCGCGGCAAGAGATGGGCCAGGGCGGCGGTCGGCAGCAGCACAACCCACAGCGCCGCAATCAGCCAGCCCCTGTTCATCAGCTTTCGTCCCACCTGCCGGCGATTGTGCCCGGGGCCTCTATTGCAGCCAGCCAGCCCCTCGCCAAGCCAACCCGATCGACCGCCTGCTGCATCCCCGCCACTGTCATCAATCCGTTATGGTGACTGTCCATAAGGCGGCCGACCTGTAACGTGCTCCGGTGGCAGCCCCTGTACGCCGGACTATAGCCGTCGTCCGGATCCGTTCTGCGATCCGGATGCGACCCCGAGGGCCCCATGACGCTTCGCCTACTGCTGACTGTCACCGCCGGGACCCTGTCTCTGCTGGGCGCGACCGCCAGCCTTGCCCAGGCCCCCGCCGCGACCGTTGCCCCTGTCGGGGCCACGGTGCCGACGGCGCAGGGCGGTGCCAATGCGGCAGCCCTGCTCTACAATCCCGCCGATCCCGCCCTTAGCGTGCTGGCGGCCACCGGCGAACTGGGTGGGCTGGAGTTCTACGGCCTCGACGGCCAGCGGCGCGGTGCCCTTGAGGGAGGCGAAACCTACGGCGTCGACACCCGGGACGATCTGATCGCGGTTCTCGACCGCCGGGACGGGCGCATTCGTCTGTCGCGCTACGACTTTGCCACCGGCCAGGCCAGCCCGGTCGACGCCCGACCACTGCTGCTGGGCTATGCCGGCGAAGGCCTTTGCCTGCACCGGAGCCCGCGTGATGGTTCACTCTATGTCTTTGCCCTCGGCGGCGAGGGCCAGCTGGACCAGTGGCTGCTTTACCCGACCGCCGACGGCAAGCTGGACGGGCGCATTGTGCGCCGCCTGCACCTGTCGTCAGAGGCCAAGTACTGCGCCGCCGACGATGCCTCCGGCACGCTCTATGTCGCCCAGCAGGCGGTCGGCATCTGGCGCTATGACGCCGACCCCGAAGCCGATGCAGTCGCCACCATCGTCGACATCAACCGGCTGGGCCGCATCAAGGGCGAGGTCGG